>JBGTLI010000238.1:0-54408 GCA_041744195.1 Wenzhouxiangella sp.
ATCTATGAGTTCATCGAATCACACAATGCTAATAGCAAGCCGTTCGTCTGGACCAAAACAGCCAATGACATCCTCGCTAAGGTCGGACGTGCACGTGAAGCCCTTCTATCTCATTAATCTATTTCCGACACTACACTAGCAGCCCATTGGCTAGCGTTCATGCCAAAGGCGTTCGTTATATCTTGCTTCCAAAAGAAACCGCCGTAACCTGTGCCATACAGGATCAGTGTCGCCGAGCCGGTTCCTTTACCTTGAAGCAAGAGATCGACATTGCCGTCGCCATCAAAGTCACCCACGTGAAGAATGCGGTTCTCGTGGGCCCAGTAGAAGGGGCTCATGCCATTGGCCCAGGTTATGTCTTGGGCAGAAGTGAATCCCTGATGACCGGGGAGGCCATAGAGAATCAATGTTGGATCCCCGAATTTGCGGCCCTGCAGCAGGAGATCGTCTCTGCCGTTGTTATTGAAGTCAGCGATATGGATCACCGAGTCAGTCGCCGTCCAGTCCTCCAGCGTCATGCCAAAGTTCCATGAAACCAGCCATCGCTCCGTGAAGCTTCCATCCGGCTCACCGTAAAGCAGCAGGGTATTACGCTCGCCTTCGGTACCAATACACAAGTTGATACTGAAGCTTACGCTACCTGTGTTACCCCCAAGTTGTTCAATAAGTTTTGACAGCGGAATATCTTCGCACGTGCCTGTTCCGTGTTTTGCCACACCCTGCAGAAGGACGTCGGTTCGACCGTTTCCATTAAAGTCACCGGTGCGCACTATACGCTCACTTGCTGCCCACTGACGCGCTGTCATTCCGTAGAGATCGCTGATCGTAGCTCTGCTCTCCCAAAGCGTTTGAGCAAAAGCGGAATTCATGGAACTCATTCCGAGCACTGAGATCAACAAAAATATTGCCAGAACAATTCGACTAACCATACTAAGTACTCCTCACTATATTCCCGATCGAGCATAAGGCTCGGAAGGATCAAAACGCGGTAACTGCCACCGCTGGATAAACATCATTTGGTACATGTTGTTGCTTGCGCTGATTCGAAACCGAATGAATTCCATGGATACCCAGAGACCCACTACGTTCGGTCGGGAAGGAGCCCGCTGGCAGTGACGATGAATGTCAGAGCAGGGCTCCACCTTTGGGACGGAATATCTTGACGCAGACCATTTCTTGTTTCTCCCGAGCAGTCAATGAAGACAAAGTTGGCTTGATTGTGGTTGAGTCAGTTTACCCTGTCAAGTCAAGCTCGTCTAAAACGGCAATGAGCGGTACCTGGCCGGGGGCCGGTGACAACAGGAGGTCTCTGCTTACCTGCACCACCAACCCGTCGCTAAACGGTCGTTTTATCCGTAGGTTGGAGGCATGAGCTGATAAGGGCGCCGTCAAGGCGCACGTTCATCTGTAACAATTTGGCCCGAAAGATCTAGAATCCGGAGTTTAAGGCCATTGCCTGACGGCGCGCCGCATGGGTCATTTTGTGAGAAGCTGGGCCGTCGCGAAGATGAGTTGTATTTTGATATCCAGCCGACGCCGGAAAAGTAGGGTTCGTTTATTCAGGAGTAATGCAGAGTGGGTAATCGCACCAAGCCGCACCACAGTGATTGGTCCCTAAACTACCTGATGGGTATTCTGATGTTTTTTGGCTTGGCCTCTGTCGTTTCTGGTCCATCCATGGCTTGTTCCAGCCGCTCGATCGATGGAATTAATCATGCCGATTTGGAGAAGCAGCGAATCTTGGCGCGCGAGGTGGCCATTCAAGCTGACACGATCGTTGTCGCCAAGGTGGTCGGGAGAGACCTGCACAAGGTGAAACTTGAAGAGGTCACCACTCTGAAGGGGCAACTGGATGGGCAGCTTATTGAACAAGACCCCAATGGCATGAGCCGCTTTGGTTGTGCTTACTCGGTGGCCTTCCACAATGTCAACCTGCTTGAGGGAAAGAGGTACATTGTTTATCTTGAAAATGGCAGGATCCTGCGTGCAGGTTTGACAGGTCGGACTGTCAATCAACTTTCTTTTGATGAAGAAAAGCGGATTGTGGACGAGGTAGATCCATGACGTTCGGACGGGCTTGCTCTCCGATACGCCCTTGCGCTCCCGCCTGCGTTTCGCTCAGACATGCGCAGGCTCGGGGCTTTGTTGCTATCTGGGCGCTGCGCTATCATGCGGCCAATACTGGCCATTTCGTCCGGAACGGAGGGCGCGGAGGCGTTCCAGCATGATCGAGTTTATCTTGCAGCAGCCTTATACCGGAGCACTGCTGGTCAGTGTTCCGGGTATTGCCGTAGCGCTCCCCATCCTGTGGTCCGCCACGAAGGCGCGGCACGGCCTGCGATTCGTATTGGACCTGATTTGGGGGCTGGTTTTGCCCTGGCCGGTACTATGGATAGTCGAATGGTTCTCGCCTGGAATTCTCGGGCTGGGCTATGTCTACGACGGCATCGAGTTTTTCATACGCTTATGGCTTCCGGGACTAGTAGTGCTGCCGGGTCTGGCTGGTCTGGCCCGATTGGCAATGAAGAAGGCATCCCATTAAGACCTACATGGCCTATGACGGATCCGGCTATTGACCGGGGTGTGCTGTTTGGGTAAGGTGGACCCAAGTGTCTCAGAGGGAGGTGCCTGGCGTGTTTCTCAACAGGCCGTTTCCTGTCTGATTGCCATTACCACCCTTGGCATAACAACAGGCCTTTTGCAGGGTCCAGGATGAGTGCATATGCGTAATGTTGCAATAGTTTTCGTGTTGGCATGGTTTGCTGCCTCGGCGATGGCTAACGTCGCTTCTTTCCCCGCCACACCATCGGTCGCTGTCGATCCGAGTGGCGAAGCGCCCTCGCTCAGGCAATCCACATGTCCGGATCAGGGCGGCATTCTCAACTCGGTTTCGGTGCCGAAGGGAGACCCGCTGGAACTGGTGATCCTGATCGGTGCACCCGCACCCGAGGGTGGAGCAAGTTTCCGATTGAGTTCCGACGACCCCGCAGTTGCCGCGGTCGGCGACCCGCAGCAGGGGTTTCTGCCGGAAGTCCACATTCCCGAAGGGAGTACCGTCAGTAATTCTTTTACCGTATTCGGGACCGAGGTGGGTGGCACCCTGTTGCGAGCCACTGCGCTGACGCCGGGCTTTTTCGGATTCGCGGTGCCACTCGGTACGTGGGATGTGGGCGACCAGGGCCAGGACGCTTTTCTCGATCCCAACCGGCCGGGCAGTCACTGCCGGGTTGACGATGACAGCCCCGAGTTGAGCACCGATGAGTCGCAGCTGGCCGGTTGCGGAGAGCTTGCCGAAGGTGTCGTTACCGACGGCGTCAGTCGCTTGCTGATGCGGGCCCGCTCCGGATTATCGGGGACGGCGTGCTTCGAAATCGTGTCATCCGGACCGGGAGAACAGGGCGAAATCGATACCCAGGTCAAGTTGACCTCGAACGCCGATGGGGTGCAGCAAGCTTCATCGTATTACCGTGCTCCGGCCAGTTACGGTGACGGTGGCAATAGCCGCCAGGTCGAAATCGAGTTTGCCTTCACCCCTGATTTTGGCAACGGCAATACGACGCGCATCCGGGCCAAGACTACGCTGGTTCGCCCGCCCGTTGTATTGGTCCACGGCGTCTGGAGCAGCAGCGGCGCCTGGCGGCGTTTCTGGATACAAAACAATGCCTCCCGTACGACCTTCGTCGGAGATTATGAAAACAGCAACGACGCCAGTTTTCTGGATAATGTCGACAATGTCAGACAGTTTGTCGCCAATGCGGTCGAAGAATCCCGTGACAAGGGCTATGCCACGACCCAGGCCGACGTGATCGGACATAGCATGGGCGGGTTGCTGACTCGCCTGTACGCTCAGGACGCCGACTACGCACGGCCCGACAATTTCGACGAAGGTGATGTCCGCCGATTGCTGACCCTGGCCACGCCTCACTTCGGCAGTTCTTTCGCCAATCTGATCGTCGCCCTGCACAGTGTCGAACCCGAACTGACCGAGGAATCTATCGGGGACGTCGTTCCGGGCAATGCCCAAATCGTCAACGGCGCGGTCTGCGATCTGGCCGAAAACAGCCCGGTACTGGCACAGTTGAGTGCGGGCACCGAGCTGCCGGCGCGTCTGGTCACAGCCACCAACGGGCCTGCCGGCACGCCTGAAGAGCCGGCCGAGTTCTGGGGCGGGCGCTTTGGGCGCAGCAACTTCGAAGGCGAGCTGACCTCCAGCGAATGCATCGACCGACCGTTCCCGTTTTTCACGTGTGCCGAACGCCGTTTTCGGTTCCCCCAGGACATCGTTGACGGCCATCGCTTCCGGGAAGGCAATGATGCGATCGTACCGGTCTCCAGTGCGCGCGGCGGGTTGACCGGCGGCGCGGTCAGCAACTTCGAACTGCTGCATTTCGGTGCGCCAACGGTGGCCGGTGTCACCAATCGTCGCGTCGTTTCGAATGAATCACTGCCGCTGCTTGATGTTGCGCTGGACTCGGAGGCTTGGACCGATCGTTTTCCAGGTGTCCAATCCGACGGAGCAGGCGGGCCAAGAACGGTTCCCGGCGTGCCCGAGGGCAACGATACTGAGATCTATGCCATCCAATGCGGAGACAACGGACCACTGCAGCCGAGTCAGGCCCCTGATCCCTCCAGGAAATCCGCCACGGCCCAGGGAGATATGCGGGTTCTGATCGTCGAGCCGATCGATGGCCAGGTCTTTGCGCCCGGTGATGTCGTGCCGGTCACGGTTGCCTTGGAACCGGGCCTGGAGGCCAATGACATTCAGCTTCGGGTGCCTGCTTTCGGCAGGTTCGAAGGGACCAACTTCGACGGCGAAACCTACGAAGTCGAGGTCCCGATACCCAATGAAATTGCCGGATCGATTACTTTGATCGGCCAGATCACCGACACTGCCGGTAATCGGATTCAAGGGCCGGCTGTGGCCATTGCCGTCAGGCCGACTGTCGAGCCCGACGAGATTTACCTGATCCAGCGTAGTCACCGCCTCGATCTGGCCACTCAGGGCGAGGCCCGGATTCGCCTGATCGGGGTTTACGCGCACGACGGCGAAGACGGCGACGAAGTGGAGCGCGATATTACCAGTTCGGCAGCAGGCACCGTCTACACGTCCAGCGACCCAAGTGTAGTCACGGTTGATGCCGACGGCAGGCTCAGTGCGGCCGGACTGGGGGTTGCAGTGGTGACCGTTGACCATGCCGGGCTTCAAGAATTTGCCACCGTCATTGTTCGCAATGACCGGCAGCCATTGCCGCCGGCCAATGTATCCGAACAGCTCGACGTTCAATTCAGCGGTTTCCGGCTCAACCGCAATACCGGATTCTTTGTCCAGCAGGTCGAGATTACCAATAATGGAAATCTACCTGTCGTCGGACCGCTGTACGCAGTGCTGTCCGGTTTACCAGAGCAGGTCCGACTGATCAACAACAGCGGCCGGACCCGGACATTGCAGCCAGTAGACAGCCCCTATTTCAGTTTATTCCTGGCCACCGACGGACTCACCCTGGGGCCTGGAGAGTCCGTGCACCTGCAACTGGAGTTCCTGAACCCGGATCGGGTGGGGATCGACTACCAACTGGCCGTGCTGCGCACCGCCGCGCAGCCCTAGTGTGATTACCACTGATCTAAAGGTTGTCAGAGGGTTTCGGCCAGGCCCAGGAACACGGGCAAGCCGATTGATCGAATATGGCAGGAGAATAGATATGAACAGAATTGGAATCTTGATTGCGGCGTGGTTTTTGATGCTTGGCTCGATCGCGTACGCGCAGCCGTTCAGTTTGGATGTAGTGGTCGACACTCAGCCGCTGGAGGGTCAGTCCGGTTTCGTGGCCGTGGATTTTCTTGATGGTGACGGGCTGCTCAGCAATCAGGTTGTGATCAGCGGGTTTTCAAGCGATGCAATCATCAGCGACCTGGTTCTGACCGGCGATGCCGCCGGCACCCTGGTGCCGGGCTCCTTGCTTCTTGGTGATGGCGTGTTTGTCAATAACGGATTGCAGCAGGTGATCTTCGGGAACTGGATCGAATTCCGTCTTGATGTGAGCACTGAAGGGCCGTTTGTGCCGTTTCCCGATGCATTCTCGTTGTTTTTGCTGGACGATGCGCAACGTCCATTTGAAACCAGTGATCCGACCGGAGCCGACGCCTTGTTGGTGGTCGAAATCGCCGCATACGAGCCAACCGTCCAGGTATTCGATTCCCCGTTTGCCAACCTGACTCTAGGTAGTGAGTTGGTGATCACCGACGTCCGTGCCGAACCGGACCTCTTGTGGCCACCCAACGGCAAAATGGTGCCGGTGGAGTTGACCGTGGAGATCGATGGCGGTGGCAACCCCGAAGACTTGTGCGCCATTGTCAACGTGTCATCGAACGAAGAACCCATCGACAACGATTTCGAAATCACGGCCCCTCTGGCGCTCAATCTGCGCGCCAAACGTCTCGGCTCAGGTAGTGGTCGCATCTACATGATCGAGGTTGGTTGCCAGGGCGGCAGCGCGACGGAATCGGCCGAAGTGACCGTGCCACATGATCAGGGTTCCAAGCGCAGTTGAGGCTTTATTGGCTCTCGGAAACGCAGATTGCGCAAGATTTTGGCAAGCTTTAGAATATTCTGATCAGCGTAGATTGTTCTCCTATGTGGGTGCCCTGCGATGCTCAGCGCGGAGCGGTCGCTCAACTCACGCGCTAAGGCTCCGCTCCAGGGCGGTTTGGGCCGTTGGCACAATCCGCCCTTGCGCTCCCGCCTGTGCTTCACTCAGATCACGCTCCCTCAAATCTTTTCCTGATTAGGTGCATCCATCAGCCATAGGGGCAGGCGGCGAGTGGCGTCACCTGCTGCTCGTGCCGTGTGTCTATCGGCATTGAAGCAATCCCTGAGGTTTTCAAGGCGCTTTGGCGCCACTGAAACTGCTTCTAAGGCTGTCCGGGTTTGAGAGGCTTCTTGATGGCACAGGGATGGGGATGGATGCGGTAAGGGTCGTGCCGTCTTCCGCGACCCACGGCACGTGCAGCAGGTAACACCACTCCCCGTTGACAGTTTCGTGCAACGAGCAAATTTGTGCCGAGACCGCCGGCCTGGTCCGCGTCTACGACCATGAAGGCTTTATCGGTATTGGTGAAAGCGACGGCGAGGGACACCTGAAGGCACAGCGTCTGTTCAACCGTTAAAGCCCTCCTTTTCCGTCTGTCTTTGGCGAGTTGAGCACACGGTCCCGCTGTTGTCGGTTGCATCGCGACCATTCAGGGTTAGAATGCCTTTGTGGGGGATTGACTCGCACGGGAGACTGACGTGAACGAGGGGATCGACCTGCCATTCTGCCGATACCACGGCGACGCGTCAGCGCGCTGGCGCTGCGAGCCGTGCGCGCTGGATCTGTGCAAGGCGTGCAAGCCACAGGCCGAGCAGTTGCGGTTCGATGTGTCGTGTCCGCTGTGCGGCGATGTAATGAACGACCTGGCTATTGGTACGCCGTTCTGGCGCGAGCCGCACCGCCAGCTGACTTACCCATTCGAACGCCTGATGCTGATCCTGGTCGGGACGCTGGCTGTTGCCGGCATGATCGTTCCGGCCGGTGCGTCCGGGTGGCTGTTCAGTATCGGGGCCTATATGCTGCTTTCCTGGCACGCCTTTCATGTTTTTCGCCTGTCTGTTGAAGGTCAAGCTGAGCCTCCCGACATCGGGCAGCTTGGCTCTTTCGGGCCGTGGTCTGACTTTGTCCAGTTCTTGGGTGTAATGACGGTCCATGCCGGATTGATCCTGCTGGCGCTGGGGGTCGCGCCATTACTTCTTGCCGTTCTGATCGTCATCCTGGTGGCCGGCTTGCTACCGGCAAGCCTGATCAGCGCTACTTTGGCAGGCAACATCCGATCGGCATTCGAAGCGGAAGACGTTTACCATCTGGCGCGGCGCATGGGGCTGGTTTGGCCGGTACTCGCAGGTCACGTACTTACCCTGCTGGTTGGGCCATTTCTGATGCTCTATCCGTTGGCCGGTGTGCTGCCCGAGTGGCTGCACCGTGGCCTGTTGGTTCTGCTGTATGGCTATGCCTGGTTGCTGATCGCACGCTTTTGTGGTGTCGCATTGTTCCAATATCGACGCCAATGGCAGATCGGCGGTCCGGAAGCCATTGGCGACGACTCCCGGGCGCCCTCGCCGGAAGATTATGAGCCCACGCTGGCCGTTGCGGATTCGGTTGTGCAGGCCAGTGAAGGCCTGAGTACAGATGCACGCTGGACAGTCGGACAGGCGTTGGCGCGTTATCCGCATCACCCGGAACTCAACGAGCAGTTCGAACGCCTGTTGATATCTTCGGGCAACGACAGCGAACTGCGCAGCCATCTTGATCGACGCCTGCACAAGCTGGCGCTCGACCGAAACGACACCAAAGCGATCGAAGCCTGGTCCCGCAGCAGGGAAATGCTCGGCGACTGGATGCCCAGTTCCAGCGAGGCCCGTCATCGTATCGGCCTGGCGCTGACAAAAGCCGGCCAGCATCGCGACGCGCTGAAGCTTTTGCTCAGCGTGCGTACGAACAACCCGAATTATGACTTGATGCCCGAAGCCTGCCTGCGCGCCGCCCAGATCATGGAAGCCTTCATGGGTGATGCCGATGGGGCCGACAAACTGCGCGCCGCGGTGCGTCGACGCTACCCCGGCCGGGCGGAATACTGGGAGAGACACGGGGATCCCCGTTAGGCCAGGAACCTCAGTCGGTCAAGGAAAATAGTGAGAACAGGAGCCCCCCAATGCTGCAAATGACCAGCAGGCAACTTTCCACGCGATGCTTGACGGGCCTCCTGATGTTCGTCTGCCTGACCTTTGCGGTGGCCCAGTTGTCCTTCGGGTGTTCCGGTCGCCTCGCCGAAGGCGTTGATTATGCTGATCTGGACAAACAGCGCGATCTCGCCCGTGAGTTGGCGATGCAAGCCGATACGATCATCTTGGCAAGTGTCGTATCGAGGGAGGTTGGCGCGGATGCGTGGGGGATTGAACTAGACGACGTGACGGTTCTGAAGAGGCGCCTGGATGAAATGGTCATGGTGATTATTGATGATCCGGATCGTTTTGATCGCTTTGGTTGTGCTTACTCGGTGTCATTCCGCAATGCCTATATGCGTACGGGAGAAAGGTACATCGTCTATCTTGAGGACGGCATCATTCTGCGTGCAGGCCCGACGCGGCGATCGGTCAATCAGATTTCTCTTGATGAAGAAAAGCGAATAGTGGGCGATGCTTATCAGTAAGGATGGGGGCATGGCGTTGTGGGATTCCTTTGTCGCTGCGCAGCCGAACTTGAATCTCAATGCCAGGGCCCTGGTTTCGAAAGCCGTTTGCTCCTCCAGTGCATCCTCCGGAACCAAAAGTCTTCGATCAACCGCACTGCGAGCTTTGCTGGCCTGGAAAAAAAGGAATGCATCGGCCAGCAGATCCATTTCCGAGCAGGCCACGGCCGCCTCGGCCAGGGCGACCGTATGGGCATTCTTAAAAGCCTCCAGCCCCGGCGGGCAATAGGTGATCTCGGGGGCGTAGTCAGCGGGCAGATCATTCTTGAAGCCAAACACCGACCCACAAGCGAGCACGCCAACCAGCAACACGGGCACCACCTGCTTGCCGAAAAACCTCATAGCGATTTCACCCATGCCAACACGCGATCAACCCGGAGTTGCCGATGCTGCCGATACTGACTGATGCCCATAGGCTTAACAAGTCTTTTAAACAACAGATTTCTCCGGGATGTGTGGTGATCCGGTTCATTCTGCCACCTCAGATAGTCAACAATCTCGACATCATCAGGGTGAGTGACAAGTAGAAAAACACTATATATCAGATGGTTGCGAGATATTTTCCAGCCAGCCAATTCCGGTGAAATATTTTCTCCAACCTATTGACAGCCGCTAAAAACGGCGCATACTGGCGTCGTTTTTTACGGTAGTCAGCCAAGCGTTTCCGTATTCCGGCAACACCGAATTTCCGACCCTAACAAGTGATGACAGGGTCGGACACGCTTCCTCCCCGGCGCCGTTCCAGGCGACCATTGGATCCGTGCATCGATCATCACCAGCCAAAGCGCCCGCCACCCTCCCGGGTTGGTCGGACGCAGAGGATGCGGATAAAGAACGCAGCTGACTTGGGTGATGATTGGTGGCTTGAGCCGATTCCGGCCGGCCATCCGGCGTGCGGTTTGCAAACCGTAGCGTCCGATCGAGTGGGAGAACTTCGATGCGGCAGTTTTTGCATGTGGGGCTGGTCCTTGCGGCCGGTGCGCTGTTGATGTCATGGGGACAGGCCGAAACACCGCCGCCACCGGCGCCGGATCCGAACCTCGCGATCGACACGGTAAGTGCTAGTGTCGGCGCTTCGCGCGGCGCGTTTCGCGTGACCGAAACCGGTGCGGCGACCTACAGCCTCCCGATAATGACCGCCCCTTCGGGCGGCGGCATGGCCCCGGATATTTCGCTGGACTATAACAGCCAGTCGGGCGGTGGTCTGGCCGGGCCGGGTTGGAACCTGTCTGGGCTGAGCGCGATCAGTCGCTGCGCGCAAACCCGCGAAGCCGGTGATCCGCGTCCGCTGGGCGTCGACCTGACTGCGACCAACCGGTTCTGCCTCGACGGCCAGCGCCTGATCGTCTCGAATGGACTTGCCTATGGAGCGGATGGCGCCGAATACCGGACCGAAGTCGACCAGATCCTGCGCGTGCGCTCGCACGGTTCGGTTGGCGGCGGGCCGGCCTGGTTCAAGGTCTGGCGCAAGGACGGCACCATCGCCTGGTACGGCGCTGGCGACGATGCTGGCGCCAACCATTCCTCGCGGGTGTCGAGCAAGGTCGGCGCGGCGCCGGTCTTTGCCTGGAACCTGGGAAGAATCGCCGACAGTGCTGGCAACTTCATGGTTTTCAATTGGCAGGACTGGCACCCGGGCGATACCAACGTTCAAACCACCCTGTCCTCGATTCAATACGGCGGGCATGACAGCGGTCTGGCGACCAACCATCAGATCTTGCTGACCTATGCCGACCGGCCTGTGGTGGAGCAGTCGACCGGCTACTCGGCCGGGGCCAAATTCAAGTCCACCAAACGGCTGACACAAATCCACAGCCTTGCCGCCGGTGTGGAACTGCGCCGTTATAACCTGACCTACCGCGCCTCGACCGCGGACAGTGCCGATAGCGGTTTGCTCGCCTCGATTCAGGAATGCAACGGAATCCTGTGCCTGCCGGCAACTACCCTGGACTGGAACACCGCGACGCTGGCGCTGGCCGCGACGGGCACCAGTCCGACGGCCGAGTTTCAACTGGGTAGCAACGTGGTCCACCCGCAGCCCGCCGACATCAATGGCGATGGTCTGATTGATCTGATCTTCATCGAAAAACAGAGCAGTTCGACCGCGCCGATCATTAAATGGCGGCTGAGCGTGCAGCAAAGCAGTGGTTATCCGGTCTTCGGCGCGCTCGTGAACGGGCCGTCAATGCACGCCGGAGTTAAATCCAACGGCGAGATTCCCCAGCTGCACCTGATCGATATCAACGGCAACGGCTTCAACGATGTGTTGTACGCGGTGCCCAACAGCACTGGTGGTGGCGGCAATTTCTACGCCCATCTGCGCAGTGGTACAACCTTCGGCAGCGCGCTGCTGGTCGGAAGCTACACTGGCTCGGCCAGGCGTCTGCAGCCGATGGACTGGAACGGCGATGGCCGCACTGACTTGGTTTATCAATTCGGCGGCGGTGACTGGGGCAGCCCGTCGCTGTGGATCGCCGAGCACAAGGGTTTCAATCCGTCCAATCCGAGCGGAACCTTCGTGCAACAAAGTGGCAGCACGCCGTTTCTGAAGTCGCAGCACAGCCCGCTCAACACCGGGTATCTGCATGAGCCCTTGCAGTTTTCGATCCACCTGGACCGGGTCGCCGATACCAATGGCGACGGTTTGGCCGATTTGGTGATTGAAGTTCGGCATCGCTACTGCGTATGGGACTGTCCGTTGATCCAGAGTGTTCCCGGTGATGACGAACTGGACGGGGAAGCGGGTAGTGATGGAGAAGCCGATCCAGAACCCGGCATTGGCACTGGCGAAGAAGGCAACGACGGCCAGATCGAATTCGGAAATGCGGTCTATGAGACCCGCGGTTTCATGGTGTTGTTCGAAATGGTCTGGGATGCGGCCAACAACCGGTTTCGGCTCGAAAGCCGCACGGTGCTGGGCGGCACACCCGACGACCAGACCGGCACATCGCCGAGAATGACCGAACTGCGACTGGTCGATGTCAACGGTGATGGTTTGGCGGATCTTGTGTACTACGATCTGCAAGCCAACCAATGGCGGTTCAGAATCAATACCGGCAAAGGCAACTTCCTGGCCGCCACGCAGATCACGACCTGGCCGACCGATGTCGGTTTGCGAAAGTACATTCAATTGGTCGATATCAGCGGCAACGGCCATCCGGACGCTTTGATTCCGACCAGCCACAACAGCACCACGGCGATGTGGCAGATCTCGAAATGGAATCGCAGCCTCAATAGCGGCGAAGGCGGATTCGGCACGTTGGTCGCGACCTCCGCGCTGGCTGGCAAGTTCACCGACGGCGCACAATCAATCTTCGCCGACTTCAATGGCAACGGTCGCACCGATCAACTGTTGCTGCGGCCGTCGTCCGGCAACCTTAACGTCACGCGATTCTGGGGCGTCAACAGTTCGAGTTTCTCGCCGGCCTACGACGGTCACTTTATGCTCCGGCGCATCACCGACGGGCTCGGCGCCTGGACCCAGTTGAGCTACAAGTCGCTGGTTCAGCGTTCGATCCACACCCGCGACCGAAATGCGCCCTACATCGGCTACGGACTGGGCTCGGCGGTCTACGACATCGTTCCGCCGATCTACGTGGTCTCGGCCGCAACCAGTCTGGCCCCTCAATACACCCTCAACGCCACCGCCACTGGCAGCACCTATGCCGCCACCGGCACCGCCCAGGTCGACTACTACTACGCCGGGGCCAAGATCCAGGCCGGCGGGCGCGGGTTTCTGGGGTTCCGGGAAGTCGCGAGCTGGGATCCGCAAAGCGGCCTGCTCACGCGCACCCGCTACCACCAGGACTTTCCGTTTATCAGTTTGCCCGAAGAAACCCACTCCTGGTACAAGGCCAGCGCGCCGTGGACGGCGACTGACACCGTCGCGCCCCTGGTGCCGTGCGCCACCCCGCCGTGCGCCAACACCGCCATCGCCACCAACGGTGTGCTGCTGGGTCGGGCCTTGAACACCTGGTCGGAGCGCGCCACCGTTGCCGGTCTGACCCTTCCGTATCTGGCCAGAAGCGAGGAATGGAGCTATACCCCGAGCTACACCTCCGGCAGCCTGACCGGCAGCGTATTCACCCACCGGGTGGTGACCGAAAATTCCAATCTCGACGTCTATGGCAACCTGGGCCAGGTATCGACGGCCACTTACACTTCGACTTCCGGCACCGGCAGCCTGGTCGCCCGTCAAACGGCGGTCAACACCTACACCAACACCGCCAGCACCTGGCGGCTGGGTCGGCTGACCTGCGTTGTATCCACCAGCGAACGTCCCGGTCAGACCACCCAGACCCGGCGTTCGAGCTTCGGGTACGACGCCACGACTGGCATCCTGATTCGCGAGACCGTGCAACCCACTGATTGTGGTACCACCGGTGCGGCGATCAATACCGTTCACACCCTGGATCAGTTCGGCAACCAGTTGGAAACCACGGTCACCGCCTCCGATCTGGCCGGAAGCCGCCGCAGCCTGAATGTGTACGACACCCGCGGGCGCTACGTCGATCAGCAAAGAGTCTTCATCGGCGGCGCCTGGCGCACCGTCTCGCAAGTCATTTCCCGCGATGCTTACGGCAACCCGACCGAGGTGCGCAACGCCCAGGGTGTGAGCGCGCTTCAAAAGTATGACGCTATGGGCCGGCTGCAAACCACCCGGTCTCCCGACGGGGCCTGGTCGCGGGTGCTGCACCGCCTTGGCACAGTCTCGCAATGCCCGACCGGCACGGTCTTCCGGGAAGAGCACACCGGCCTGGCCACCGGCACAACCTATATCGACGCCTACGTGTGCAAGGATGTGCTCGGCAGAGAGATCCGCACCGCTAGCCGCGCTTTCGAAGGCGGTTGGATCTATCGTGACATCCGCTACGACGCCGTCTCGCAGCCGATCGAAGCGTCCGCGCCCTACCGCGCCGGCCAGACCGCCCACTGGACCCGCACCGTGTACGACGAAATCGGCCGCGTCGAAGCGGTGCGCGTGGCCGACCCGGCCAACGGCAACCCGCTGGAGACCTGGACCTATAGTGGTCTGAGCACCACCCATGTCAATGCGCTGGGCCAGTCGACCACCGTGGTCAACAACCCGCTGGGCGAGAAAGTCTCCGAAACCGCCCCCGACGGCGGGATCACCACCCACGGTTACGACGCGCTCGGTAACCTGCTGTTCTCCGACGGACCGCTGACGGGCACCGGCGACCGGATCACCATCGCCTACGACGCGCTGGGCCGCAAATCCCAGATGTCAGACCCCGACAAGGGCATCTGGCAGTACCACTACAACGGCCTGGGCGAACTGATCTGCCAGCGCGACGCCAAGAGCCAGGGCACGTTATTCGCCTACGACGAGCTTGGCCGCCAGACCAGCCGCACCGATCTGACCGGCGTGACCAATGTAACCACCTGCGCCGGCACCCAGCGCGGCGCCACGACCTGGACCTACGGCATCGCCCAGTTGCTACCGACTTCCGGACGGCTGCTGACGGAATCTTCGCAATACGCCGACGGCGTCGGCGCCGACCACACCACCTCGCGCAGCTTCAGCTACGACTCACTGGGCCGGGACAGCCAGGTCTCGACCACCATCACCGACGGAACCTTCTCCCGCACCTACGTCGAATCGACCACCTACGACGAGTTCGGGCGGGTGTTTCAAAGCTTCGACGCCAGTGGCAACAGCCGCGGCATCCGCTACCTCTACAACGCCCGCGGCTACGTCAGCCAACTTCGGGAAAGTCGCGGTGGGACCACCGGCCAGGTTTACTGGACGATCCAGGCGATGGATGCGCATGGCAACGTCACCCAGGGATTGATGGGCAACAGCACCCAGGTCGCGGCCAGTTACGACCAAGCCACCGGCGCGGTATTGCATCTGCAGGATGCCACCGGCACCACCCTGGCCCAGGACCTGATCCTTAAGTGGGATGCGCTGGGCAACCTGACCGAACGGCGCGACTGGTCGGGCAACCGCGACCAGGAAGAGCGGTTCTGGTACGACGCCAGAAACCGACTGACCCGAACCGACTCCAGAACCAACGGCGGTACCTGGACCAACAGCCGTCAGGTTCAGACCTACAATGTCGCCGGCAACATCCTGACCAAGACCGGGCTGGGCACCTATACCTACGGATCGACCCGGCCGCACGCGGTGACCAGTTCCGGGGGTGTCACCTACACCTACGATGCCAACGGCAATGTCATCAGTGATACTTCGGGGAGGGCTTTCCACTACACCAGCTTCGACCTGATCCGCCGGGTCAGCCAGGGCACGGCCCACACCGAATTCCATTACGCCGCCGGGCGCGGACGCTCCCTCAAGCGGGAACTGTCCGGCACCACCGTCCAGTCCCGCACCCACTACCTGGGCAACGTCGAAGTGATCTGGAACGGTTCCAGCCCCGGCACCGGGGTCGGTCAATACCGGCGCTACATCGGCGGCATGCTGATCGCGACCTGGTACCAGTCCACCGGCGTTGATCAATTGCGCTACCTGCACACCGACCATCTCGGCTCGACCACCGCGATCACCGACGAGGCCGGTCAAGTCGTGACCTGGATGAGCTACGACCCCTGGGGACTGCGTCGCCATGCCGATGCCTGGCACCCGTGGACCGCCCCGCCATCGGTGTATCTGAACGCCATGCTCGCGGTCACCCCGCGCGGCTTCACCGGCCACGAGCACGTCGATAACGCCGGCATCATCCATATGAACGGACGAATCTACGACCCGAGGCTGGGAAGGTTCCTCCAGGCCGACCCGTTCATCGAAGACGCCAGCACGCTGAACCGCTACACCTACGTCCACAATAACCCGCTGGCCTACACCGATCCGAGTGGTTTCTTCAGTTGGAAGAAGGTATTGAAGATCGCGGCAATGGTGGCGATTTCAGTGGTCACCTACGGTGCGGCATCGGCCTACTTCGGGACCCTGATGACCAGTCAGATCCTGGTCAACGCCGCAGCCGGCGCGGTGACCGGATTCGTCACCGGCGGGCTTGCGACGGGCACGCTGGAGGGCGCCTTCATGGGCGCCCTCGGCGGCGCAGTCATGGGCGCGGCGGCCGGTGTGAACTGGGGCAACTCAATCGCACGTACTCTGGGAACCGCCACCGCCGGCGGTGTTCAAAGCAGCCTGAGCGGCGGCAAATTCGGCCACGGATTTGTGAGCGCCGGAATCACCAGCGCGGCCTCCCCGGCCTTGAATCGGGTACCGCACGGCGGTCGAACCATCGCCAACGCGGTGGTCGGCGGCACGGCTTCACGGCTCTCAGGCGGGAAATTCGCAAACGGGGCGGTTACGGCGGCGATGAGTTATGCTTTCAGCGCCTCATTCAGCGATGCGCGCCCGACAAGCGACACGGACACCGATAACATTTTCAGCTCCAGTTTTGAAGGTCGGCCCGAACGTTCAATTGGATCGAGGATTTTCCATGGTGCCCTTGACGTCGTTGGAAAAGTGTGGGCACTTCCCAATACAATCGTAGGTACGGTTGTTGGGCTTGCTGGTGTGCCCTTCGGAGCAAAACCGCGATTTACGAATAACGCAATCTGGTTCGAAAACTATCCTTGGGGTGAAGGAGCAATTACGCTGGGAAATGTCGTCTTATCAACTCATGGATGGGGTCCGGGCAATACGCGAATAGCCTATGGAGTGCTACAGAATATAGGGCTGCATGAGCAGGCACATACACTCCAGTATCAGGCGCTAGGCCCATTTTTTGGCCCCGCATATTTGGTATCAGGTGGTGCTTTCAGTACCAATAGCTTGTTTGAGCGATCAGCAACGCGTTACGCAACCACTGGAAAAGGATGGTGGCCATGGTCACGGTAATGAGAAAAATTACTGCTGTTCTTCTATCACTCGCCGTGTTGGGCTTGTCCGGCTGCGCGTACGACAAACAGCATCCGCCGTATCTTCGGAACGAAGCAGACATACCCGCATTCGTAGTCATTGAGTATATCGGCAATGACCCTGCAGCAAGTGGTCCATTAGCCCCTAATTCGAATGCTGGGCATGCGGAAAAAGGGCTGGTAATCAGTGCGTTAAGCGTTGAGTACGACAGTGGGCGTCGGTTCAATTTACTGAAAAGTGACCTTGTTCGAATCCGGGCTGCTGCTGGTCATCCGGATATTGAAGTCTGGCTCCTTTCAGATGAAGGGATTGAGCTTGCGGGCGACGACGAGTGGGAGAGAATACGAACCAAGAGTCACATGTTGCGGCGATCCCCTTAGGAGTCTCACCCTGGGCAATACCATTATCTATGCACGTGGTACGACCCCGGGTAAAACTGGTCCGGGTCTGTATGGTGACCCGCGTTCACTGAACATCGGGCGACACGAGCGCGGACACACGCTCCAGTACCAGGCATTTGGCCCCTTTTTCGTTCCCGCCTACCTGCTTTCTGGAGGGATCGGTTCGTCAAACCCGTTCGAGCAGGCGGCCAACAACTATGCAGGAGGAGGCAGTTGGTGGCCGTGGGGGAGGAAGCCATGAACACGCGCGTGGCGGCTCTTCTGATAATCACTTGCGTGCTGGCAGGGTGCCCCTATGATCGCCTCCGCCCGCCCTATGTCGAGAACATGATGGACAATGTCGTTGAAGTG
The DNA here is from genome assembly GCA_041744195.1 of Wenzhouxiangella sp. Taxonomy (GTDB): domain Bacteria; phylum Pseudomonadota; class Gammaproteobacteria; order Xanthomonadales; family Wenzhouxiangellaceae; genus Wenzhouxiangella. The sequence goes on from JBGTLI010000238.1 coordinate 17,884, forward strand.
CGGATCCTTCTGATCAATGGCACGGAGAACGTCTTCACGCTGCGGACAGGTGATCGACTTATGTACAGCGCTGATCACACTGCGATTTCGAAAGTAACGTTCATTTCTGACGGTGATGTGATCGATGAGCTTGACGAGGAACGAATAGCTACGATGCTCCAATGCACTGCGGATCCGCGTGATGTTACTTGGTATATCGAAGCCAATAAACTGAGGCCATCCGTACCATGCCGGTAGGATGCGCAGGATAGCAATAGGTGCAACTTTTGCTGGAACACGGCGCAAATACAAATCGTGAATATAAAGTGATTGAAACTCTTAAAAGGAAGAACGGGTATGTTTCTGATACGCGCTGGCGCAGATCCGCAAATTAAGGACCAATGGAACGGGGGTCCGGCGGACATCGTAATCCAATTTGGCGATCGCGGCATCGATAAAAGAAGCAACGATCTTGCCGCCTACAGTGACTTTGTGGCAGAGCTGAAAAAAAGAGGTTTGCTCGAATAGCATATCCGTTTTTATTCACAACAGTCTCGAAGGCCCTGTCGTTGTAAAAGCTGAATTTGAAGATGGTTATGCGACTGAAAGAATGTTGAGACCAGGCAAAAGAGTCGCTTGTTTTCATGTTAACCCCAACGTTGCATAAAATTCCGGAGTCAGAAGCCTGGAGAGTAGCGCAGGCGATGGAGATTGGGCGGTTTCGCGAAGCAAAGAAGCCCGATTGGAATGCCGTAGCGCGTATTTGAGGGGGCTGCACGGAGTGTTGACAACCGGAGCGTAGCTTCACCCTACGTGAGAATTGGCAACGCGAGTACAGACCCCGCAAATGCTGCTATACCGGGTAGCGAAGCGATTCTGGACCGGAATTTTATGCAACGTTGGGGTTAAGGCAGACCTCATCAACATCTCTGTTGCGCATGAGAAGGGAGTGCTGCAAAGCTTGCTTGGATCGAGAGGAGTTGATTAGTCTGTCGAAATCTGTTCATGATCCGCGCAGGGTAACCTGATTTTGTTACTACCTGAAACATGGCGAGGCCGAGGAAATAGAAATGTGGACTTCACCGGCGAACCATGATTGATGGACGTGCAGTGAACTACCGTTCTTCGCAGGCATATGGCCGGCGAAGTGATTGGAGCTATTAAAAGGAAGAGCAGAAAGATGAACAGAACGTTCTTAGGAGGTCTGCTTGTGGCAGGCGTACTGTTGCTCCAGGGTTGCGGCACCACGTCCGGTCTGAAGTCAGTCGACGAGGCCCGGGTGCTGAATTTTAGCGGCTATGACCGGGTGGTGGTGCTGGATTTTACCGACCATACCAACAAGGCGGCACTGAAGGAGGATAAACGGATCGTCTACGAAGCCACGACGGCAGCAGCCACGCGTACCTTTGCCGACCTGATTGCTGCCGAGATTCGCAAGACCGGGGCCTATGCTGAGGTATTGAGGGATACGACCGGGGAGCCGGCGATCGTGGTCTCGGGAAACATTATTCGCCTGCAGGAGGGCAATGCCGCGGCACGCTTTTTCATCGGCATGGGCGCCGGTAGCTCGTACTTTGACGCGACGGTGTTCTTCGCCGACGGCTTGAGCGATGAGCGGCTGGCCGAGGTCAAGGTGGACAAGAACAGTTGGGCGCTTGGTGGCGGCCTGGCCGCAGGCCAGACCGTGGAGCACTTTATGCAGGGAGCGGCCAGAAAAATCGCCCGCGACCTGGCAGCGGCCAAGGTCGTTGACACTGACACCCGGCTTGTCCAGGCAGGTGGCGGGGTACAGTAAACAGCGGGAATTCGGCAGCCCGGCCCTGGCCGGGCTGCCGAGCTATCCCCTGTCGCAAAGTTGACGTGCGAATGCCATGAGCATATTGGCCCGCAACTCCAGCCGGCTCCGCCGGTGGTGGTGTATCTGCAACATCGGGCCCTTTAACTGCGATGGATTTCAGCGCCTAGGCTGTGATGGATCATCTGGTGGCGCAGTCACGGGCGCGGCGGCCGGCGTGAACTGGGGCAACTCAATCGCACGTACTCTGGGAACCGCCACCGCCGGGGGTGTTCAAAGCAGTCTGAACGGCGGCAAGTTCGGCCACGGATTTGTGAGCGCCGGAATCACCAGCGCGGCCTCTCCGGCATTGAATCGAGTGCCGCACGGCGGTCGGACGATCGCCAACGCGGTGGTCGGCGGAACGGCTTCGCGGCTCTCGGGCGGGAAGTTCGCAAATGGGGCGGTTACGGTGGCGATGAGTTATGCCTTTGCTTCGATGGGCCGAACAGGTTCTGGAGGCCAGGAAGGCGAGTGGATGTTCCCAGAGGGTGGTTCGACCGATATCAATTCTTATGTTGGTGAAGATGGGACGATACCGATTTACACGAACGGCATACTGGGGAATCGCGGTGACTTTCAGGACATCTTGAATACTGACGGTGTGCCTGGCTACTTTAACCCCTCACGCGGCTTCTTTGCCGACTTAGCGCAGTCTTTCGGGCAGAAGTTCTTCGGATGGGCAGGTGACCCTTTGGCGGCTGGTTTTGCAAGGGGATTGGCAGGTGCCAATCATCCTCTAACAATTACTGCGCACAGTCAGGGTACTTTGACGGTCACGAATGCGGTGCGCTACTATGGGCTGTCAGCAAAGGGCTCGACCTTTGTGATGAAGAGCCCAGCTCTGAGTCACTTCACGGCATCGCGAGCGATCCAAGGGGGGGGCGGGACCATGGTTTGGCGACAGCCTTACGGTGATATAGCAAATATCTATGCGCCGAGTTTGAACCCGCTGCGTTGGGTCTCCGGTTTTGGAGATATTGCCTGTGGGGCGTGCCGTCATACCGCCAACGGATTACCCTGAGGAGGTGCTGTGATGAAAGGAGTTAGTTGGGTGCAACTACTGGTTATCACGATAGTGATGGGGATTGGCATGATGGGCTGCAATGGCGGACTTTTCAACACAGAACCCTTCGTTGACACAACGACCGATGCGCAAGGAAACCGGCTTTTGGCGGATACACAACGCCGTTGGCAAGACTGGCGAGAAGCAATCGACCCGCAGATAAGTGCAGAGGCTTCGGGGCGTAACGCACCTGGTTTTCCAACCTGGAATGAGAAGTGGGTTCGGCAGTTACTTGCGCTAGAGAAATCTCAAGAAAACGCCCCGAAATACATCGCCTATATCATCGAGTCGCGCCGCCAAAAGGGTTTGCCGGAGTTGGAAGGCTACTCATCGCCTGCAAAGGATTGATTGGCCGGCAGGATGTGTACGATAGCAATAGGTGAAAATTTTGCTGGAACACGACGCAAATACAAATCGGCGCTGCGGTTCTTTTGTTGTTGTCTATAAATTGCTGGATTATGGCGCTGATTATCGAAAGGAAAGCAGTGCCGGTCAGACATTGCTTGCGATCGCGTTGGAGAAGAAGCCGATGATGGATCCGCGACATGAGCTTTATCAGTGGCTGGAGCGGGTGATTGCCTGGCTGGAGTCGAGGGACAATTGAACCCGATGATTCTCACAGTACCCAAAACAGCTCCCTGAACTGATCTTCCCGAGAACGTCGGCCCTGCCGGCATTCTCGTAACAGCCTCTATAAACCGCGCTCATTAGGCGGCTGACTGCCTCCCGCTATCCCACCTCTGGGACTGATACTTCCGGAGGTGCTGGATTTCACCGACCACACCAACAAGGCCGCGCTGGCGTTACTCCTTTCGTCAAGCCCTCCGCTTGATTTTAGGAAACTATCGGCCTATAGTCGACAGTGGATATAGACCGTTCTGGTTAGAATGTGACACATCCATGTCGAAAATCAAAATGGAGTAAAAGGATCATGAAAACAGATAAGGCTATGATTTGGCATCGAAAAATCTTAGAACCAAGTGCGTTTTTACTTGGAATTTTGTTTCTGGTGCCGCTTTTTGCGTCAGAAGCACAGGCCCAAGCGTTCTTTGTCGGCAGCAATGAAGACATCGCAGAGATCGCGGTGCCGGAAGATGAGGGTCCGGATCCGTTCGAGAAGCCTGAAGACCGAGAGCGTGTTCCGCCAATGCCCTGGCCTGAAGGCGAGGAAGGTGATCCGGTTGTCCTGGAAACAGGAAAGAGCCCGCCAGAATCCATCAATGACAGCCCAGCCTTAACCGTGATTCCGGGTGGCGCAGCCATGGACAACGCCGTCGAACTGGCACGCGAGACTTTCGTTGAGGACTGGGCGGTTCTTGACGCTTACGATGCCTTGGTCGGCACAGAAGAGTTTGAGCCTTTGGATCAAGTCCAAGGCACCGCTGGCGTATTCACGAGGTACTCGGGGAATTTACATCCCCAGATGTGGCAGGATACCCCTTGGCGTAAGATTGGAAAGCTTTATTTCATAAACGCTCAGGGAAATCAGAGCTACTGTACGGCAAACGTCATCAGCCCCAAGAACATCATCGTCACTTCTGCACACTGCCTTTATACGCGCGGTCGCGGTTGGCACCGCAATTTTCGCTTTGTCCCTGCAGATCGTTACGGCTTCGGACCCTTTGGCGTTTATGGTTGGCAGTCGGCTGGCATCATGACCAACTGGATTACAATCGGTGGCCGCCGTTGGGACATTGGCATGATTCGCCTCGCCAACGATTCGGTGAGCGGGCTGCCTGTTTCCAGCCAAGTCGGCTGGCTCGGTCGTGCCTGGGATCTTGGATATGTTCTGAATCTTCATTCAGTCGGCTACGCAAGTAACCTGAGTACGCAGTACACTCATATCTGCACTGCCGAGAGCTTCTACGCTGGACTGGATGTAAGAGCGAAAGGATGCGACATGACTTTCGGAAGCAGTGGTGGCGGTTGGATCTGGCGCTATCATCCGTATTCGAATTCGCTGAATTTTGTGACCGGCGTGACCAGCGGCCCCTTCCCGGGCTACTTTGGCAATACATTTGTTGCGCCTCGGTTCAGCTCCAGTAATTTCGTTCCGCTATGCAATTTCTATAGTTGTTAACCGGTCGACCATCGGACTTGGCCAAGGCGAGAATTCCGCGCCTTGCGCCAAGTCCGAACCGCTCTAAGGCTTTCAGGTCTTTCATAGCCAAATCTCCAGGTGACGTTTGCGGTGAGAGAGGGAGCTTCACCTTAATCTCGGCGCTTCCTTTAGAGGTACGCCGGGGTGGGGCCGATCAACCGGTGACTTGATCGCGTAGATAAACGGGGGTGAGCTGGTGCCCGGGTACGGGCGCGACTGAGTCGGCAAGGTGAAGAAGCGCCGTGGCCTGCGGCCAGGAACGCTGTTCGCTGATTGCGATCTGCTGACCCAGCGCTTCGGTGATTTTCAGACTGTAGACGGCTGAGCCGGGACCTACTGCGAGCCATGGTTCATGATCGGGCGCGGCAAGAAGGGCCGGCGCCAGCAACTGCTCTTTTCCGATTCGCTTGTGTTGTCCATCTACCGTGTGATACCAGGCGGCGTAGACTTCGCCCATGCGGGCATCGAGCAGCGCCAACAGGCGTTCGGCCTTGTAATCCGGGTCCGCGCTGGCGGCCAGGGTTGCCAGGCTGGAGACCGGGTGGACCGGCAAGTCATGAGCCAGGGCAATGCCCTGGACGATGCCAAGGCCGATGCGCAGGCTGGTAAATCCGCCGGGGCCACGGCTGACCACCAGGGCATCCAGTCCGGACCATTTGATGCCGGCTTCGCTCAGAAGCTCTTGAGCCCAGGGCAGGATCAGGCGGGCGTGTGAGCGCGGCTCGATCGCGCTTCGCTCAAGGATGTCATCACCCACGCGCAGCGCAACCGAACAACATTCAGTCGAAGACTCAATCGCAAGCAACGTGCTTTTCACTTTTCACCTTTCACTTTCTACTATCACGCCGCCAGCCTCCGGCGCAAAAACTCCGCGGCTTCCGCTCCAGAATCCACCGGCGTCATCGGCGGCAGGCTCTTGAGAAACAGTCGACCATAGGCCCGGGATTTCAGACGCGGATCACCCAGCACCAGCACACCAAAGTCGTCGGCCTGGCGAATCAGCCGGCCGGCGCCCTGTTTCAGAGCCAGCACCGCCTGGGGCAACTGGACGCTGACAAAGGGGTTCTCGCCAGCGTCGCGAACGGCTTTCAAGGTGGCTTCCAGAACCGGATCATCGGGCGCGGCGAAGGGCAGTTTGTCGATGACCACCAGGGTCAGGTCACGACCAGGCACGTCCACGCCCTCCCAGAAACTGGCCGCGCCGAGCAGCACACTGCGCGGGGTATCGCGAAAGCGTTGCAGCAGCACATGGCGCGGGGCCTCTTCCTGGACCAGCAGGTGATAGTCGGTTTTCGCTCGCAGCCATTCGGCCGCCTGATTGAGGCTGCGATGGGCGGTGAACAGCAGGAACGCCCGGCCGCTGTTGGCGTGGAGCAGGGGCAGGATACGTTCGAGCAGGGTATCGGTGTAGTGGTAGTCCCGCGGCTCGGGCATGTTGTCAGGGATCCACAAGCGGGTCTGGCCGGGGTAGTCGAACGGGCTGTCAACGACCAGCTCGCGAGCACCTTCCAGGCCGAGCCGGCGGGTGAAGTGATCGAAGCGCTGGGCCACGGCGAGCGTGGCCGAAGTCATGATCCAGGTTGCCGGGTTGTCCTCGCGCAGCGCTTTCAACGGCGTAGCCACATCCAGCGGCGTCAGGTTCAGGGCGAAGCGGCCACGGCGACTGGTGAACCAGCGGACGTAGCCTTCCTGACCGGTCAGGAAGCTGGTCAGGCCGTCAAGCAACATGCCAGCACGATCGTCGCAGTTGCCAATTTCCCGGGTTTGCTCGGACAGCGGCGCCAGCGCGGTTTTCAGATCCCGCAGGGCGCCGGCCAGGGTTTCGAACTCGTCAAGACGGCTTTCGATCCGTGCGAAATCGCCGCGCGGCGGCAGGTCGACGCAGGCAGAGACGGTCTGTTCCAGGGCTGACCTAAGGTTTTCGATCGGTTCGCGTAACAGCTTCAGGCTGCCGGCCGCCTGTCCGCAGGCCGCCAGGCTGTCGCGCGCCAGTTCACGCACCTGCCAGGCACTGATCCCGCGCGAGAAGAACCGCATGGCGGTTTCGGGCACCTGGTGGGCCTCGTCGATGATGACTGCGCTGGCGCCCGGCAGAACCTCGCCGAATCCGGTGTGCTTGAGCGCCATGTCGGCAAACAGCAGGTGGTGGTTGACCACCACGATGTCGGCCTCCTGGGCCTGGCGTCGGGCATGGGCGAGAGGGCAGTCCTTGATCTTCGGGCAGTCGCCGCCCAGGCAATTGTCCTGGGTCGAGGTCACCAGCGGCCAGACCGGGGACTTCGAGCCGACCTCATCGACCTCGCTGATCTCGCCACTGACGGTTTGGGCCGCCCAGCGCTTGATCAATTGGAGATCCGGGCCGGTGTCCGGGCCGGCCAGGGAATCGTCGCCCAGGTGCTGCTCCAGGCGTTGGGGGCACAGGTAATTGGCCCGTCCCTTGAGCAGGGCGATTTTTCGTTCAGCACCTGTGCTTTTCAACGCCAGAGGCAAGTCGCGTTTGAACAACTGATCCTGAAGATTCAGGGTGCCGGTCGAGATGATGGTGCGGCCTTCGCGGTCCAGGACCGGCAGCAGGTAGGCCAGGGTCTTACCAGTCCCGGTGGCCGCTTCGGCCACCAGGTCCTGACCCTTCTCCAGGCATTCGTTGATGGTATTGGCCAGTTCAAGCTGGCCGGGGCGGGGTCGAAAGCCGTCAAGCAGGCCGGCCAGCGGACCGTCGGCGGCAAAACTGCGTGTCAGCCAGTCACCCATCAGAAGCGCGGCGGCGGTTCGACCCGACAGGCCTGGAGGCGTTCGCGGGCCTGATGGGCATCGTCATGACGCGCCTGCCGTTCGCGGGCCAAGGCCATTGTGCGCCAGTTGCGCTGGCACAGCTCGCCAACCCGCGGCCCGACATCGAAAGAACGGCTGGCATAGCTTTCAGCCTGGCTCCAGTCGGCCTGACCCAGCTTGATCTCGGCCATATGTTGCAGGACTTCAGGATCGCGCGACTCGATTCTCAGCGCCCGCTCCAAGAGCATGGCGGCTCGATCCAGGTCGCCGTCCCGTTCGGCCTGGTGAGCGGCTTCGGTCAGTTCGGTCACCGCCGCGTTGCGCAGCGGAAAAACCTGGAGACCTGCCGGAGGCTGGTCGGGCGCTGGTGCCCGCACGCGTTCCACCGTACCGCCGTCTTCGCTGGGCATCGGCGGCTGGTAGCCACAAGCGCCAAGCGCCAGAGCGACAACGACGGCGACGAAGACGGGCAGGGCAAGGCGCCGGATACACATAACTGGTGTTCTGATCATTGGTTGTCCTGTGATAATTATTGTCTGCGACCGCGAGCCCGCCTGGGCGTCTCGCTGTTGTTCATGCACGGCGAAGTGGTCGAAGGTTGACTGCCAGCGGTAAAGGGCATCGCGCGGGCTTCGGGGCATTCTTCGCCTGCCAGTAGCGGCGATGGCCAGTCGACCCAGAACCACTCGATCGCCTCGGGCCAACTGCGGCTGTATTCCCTGACCGGCAGGGCATCAAACAGTTCCGCCCAGACCGGCAGAGCGGAACCTGCGCCACTAACGCCGGCCGGCGCATGATCGTCACGACCGGTCCAGACCACGCCCAACCAGTCGCGAGTATAGCCGACGAACCAGGCATCGCGCCGGTCGTTGGTCGTGCCGGTTTTACCACGCACGCCGGGGTCATTGCGCATTCGCCACGACAGGCTGCGCGCGGTGCCGTTGGTTACCGCATAGCGGAGTCCGAAGTCCAGTAGCGCCAGGGCCTCGTGGTCACGAACGGGGCGCATGCGCATGGGGTAACGGCCAATGGCCTGGCCACGGGCGTCGACGACCTGGTTGATGGCGCGCAATGGTGTGCTGTAGCCCTCTGCCGCCAAAGCCTGGTAGAGCTGGGCGACCTGCATCGGGGTCAGGCTGATGGCGCCCAGATAGGCAGAAGGATGAGGATCGCTGCCCGGCTCCACGCCGAGTTGTCGCAGCAGGCGAAACAGGCCGGGCAGGCCGACTTCGAGCCCCAGCGAAACCGTGGCCTGGTTGTAGGACATGGCCAGCGCTTCGATCAGCGGTACGTCACCATGGCTTTCGCCGTCATAATTACGCGGCTGCCAGGGTTCGCGCCCGGCAATGGGGATCGACAACGGCCCATCGTAAAGCGGCGACATCAAGTGGAAACGCTCCGGCTGGGCCAGTGCCAGCAAATAGACAAAGGGCTTGATCACCGAGCCGACAGAGCGACGGGCGTCCAGCGCACGGTTGAAGCCGAAGCGGCCGGGGTTGCGGTCGCCGACCAGAGCCCGGATTTCGCCGGAGGCGGGCTCGACCAGGACAATGGCGCCCTGCAGTTCTCCCGCGTTGCGCTCGACCTTCGCCAAGCCGTTGGCAAGCGCCTGTTCGGCATGGCGCTGGGCGGCCGGGTCCAGGGTGGTGAAAATGCGCAGGCCCGTTCCGCGCAGATCCCGGTCGCGATAGTCCTGGCGCAACTGGCGCGATACCAGGTCCATGAATTCGCCATGGTTGCGGCTGCGACGCTGCTGCCGGCTTCGCACCTGCAAATCCCGACGATTGGCCTGCTCGAACGTGGCCCGGTCGATCAGCCCGGTCTCCAGGAACATGCTTAAAACCCGTTCCCGGCGCTCCCCTGCGCGCGTCGGGTTGCGAACCGGGTGATACCAGGAGGCGCCTCGAACCATGCCGATCAACAAAGCGATCTGCTCCGGGGCCAATCCCTGCACCGGCACGCCGAAATAATATTCGCTGGCACGGCCAAAACCATGAATGGCAGTGGCGCCATCCTGGCCCAGGTAAACTTCGTTCAGATAGGCCTCGAGGATATCGGCCTTGCTGAAGCGCCGTTCCAGGCTGATCGCCATCACCGCTTCGTTGAATTTTCTGACCAGGCTGCGATCGGGCGTCAGATAGAGATTCTTGACCAGTTGTTGGGTGATGGTGGAGCCGCCCTGAACCACCTCGCCCCGTCGCATGTTCGCCCAGGCGGCGCGAATCAGGCCTCTCGGATCAATGCCATGATGGTGATTGAACTGGCGATCTTCGACCGCCTGGATACCGGTGACCAGCAGTGGTGGAAAATCAGCCAGCGAAACCAGGGTGCGATCGCGATCATCCAGCGGCATCAGTGTTCCGAGTTCGGCTGGCGGCAACCGCTGCAGGCCGGCGGGGCTGCCATTGGCCTGGCTGACCGACAAAACCTGTCTGTTGCTGATTTCGACCAGGATGCGCCGGGCCGGCTGGGTCTCCTCGGGAAAGGCAAAGCCGGGCAGGTGGATGTCAAATCGCTGTCCATTTCTGGCGAAGTACCCGACCTGGGCCGGGTTGCCACTTTGAAGACCGGCCGATTCCAGTTCAACGCCCAGGTCCTCCGCACCAAGACCGAGGCCCGCGTAGAGTTCCAGCGGTCGGGCATACACCCTGCTGGCCTGGGTCCATTGCCGTTCGGTGAAGCGCTGTCCGGCTTCACGGTCCAGCCACCAGACGATCGGCGCGAGTAGCCCGACAAGCAGTCCCAGGACGAACAAGATGAAATAAACAATTAAACGCACAGATCGTTAGCTTTGTTGTGGTGGGTGTACCCGATCCAGCGCCCAAATCAGCGACCCCTGTTGTTCGGGTAATTGCAGGGCAGGCCTGCCGGAGCCTAGTTGATATAATAAGCATAGGGCAGACGTCAGGCCACACTCGGTGCAATCTTTTTGTGGTTGAAGAGTTCGGGTTGCCAAAGTCGCGTGAGTTTGCCGTTTCGAAAAATCCTTCATAGAGACTATCGGGCCTCGACCCCAAACGACATAATGGCCAAACCCCACCCCAAGACCCCGGCGCAAGAGCCCGCTGCGCCTGCCCGGTTCCGCCCCGGCATTTTTTGTCAAGCGGATCAATCAGGCGGCCTGGACCCGGACTGGTTGAATGCCCTTCGCCAGGCTTTCCCCGATGCGTCGTTGTACGCTCGCACCGCCTGCGCACGAAAGAACGGATTGGGCGAAATTGAGGTTGATCCTGAAAACCCTGATGCCATTCTGACGGCGATTGGCCCGCAGGCACTGGCGGATGGCCTGCTGATCATTCGTTCGGGCTTGCAGGTACCGGGTGCGTTCTCCCAGCGCCTCAAGCTGGTCAACGAAGCGCCGGATGCACCGGCACTGACCGTGTTTCCGGGCAACTACGATGAGCAGGTCAATCCGATCGCCGGGTTGCAGGTCAATTTTTCAGCCGCGGGTCTCGACTCACTGGTTGCCAATTGCGCGGACAAACGCTGGACGCCGATTGGCCAGCCGCCTTATCAGTGTTGCTTTATCAAGTCATCCGCCGCATCAGGGCTGCCTGATTTTGCCCGTTTCCCGTTCAGTCGCGCCTTGACCGATGATGCGTTTATCGTTGACCCCGACAGACCGGTCACTCACGGCCGGCATTTGCTGCCTTCGAGCCGGGCTGCCTTGGGACACGTCCGCAACGCTTTAGTTGATTTGAGCCGTGAAGAGGTCGATTCGCTGCCCCTGGTCGGTCTTGATGGAAAACCGGTAACCCTGCACATCAGCCATTCCTGGGGTGGCGGCATCGCGCAATGGATTGATGACCTCTATCGCCATGATGCGACCGGGCATCATCTTGTTCTTGCCTCCTGTGGCAACCGTGATGGCATGGAACATGGCCAGTCACTGCGCCTGTATGCGGCCGGACCCGGACATGCCTGCTTGCGCGAATTCATACTGACTCCGCCCATCGCCGATACCGCACCGGATCATGCTCAGTACCGCGAGATCCTCGACTGGCTGCTGGTTCGCTATGGCATTGGCAGGGTTTTTGTCTCGTCCCTGATTGGCCACGGGTTGCATTGTCTTCGCACCTCCTTGCCAACGGCGCAGATCCTCCACGACTTCTATCCGGCTTCGCCGCTGCTGCATGTCGATCCGATGCCCTACCTGGGCGCCGACGGTCGTTTTCGGATGCAGCGTGCTCTGGATGAGAATGCGGGCGAGTTGAGATTCTCCAACCACGCCCCCGAGCACTGGCGCAGAGTCCGGGACGCCTGGTTCGAGAGCGTGCAGAAATTCAAGGCGCAACTGATCGCACCGAGTGAACATGTGGCGCGGCGCTGGCGCAAACTGTTCCGTGACAAGTTGGACGCGGTCCACGTTATCGGCCACGGATTTACCGCGCCCTGGGAGAAGAACGGGTCAACCCATATCACGCCGCGCAAGCGGGCAGACGGCAAGCTGACGCTGGTGGTTGTTGGCCGCCTGTCGACCGGCAAGGGTCTGGGTTTGCTGAAGGCATCCATTGCCGGGCTTGTGCCGCATGCGCGCATCGTGCTGGTCGGGGCCGGCAAAAGTGCCGAGTCGCTGTATGGTGTGGCCGGAGTGGACATTATTCTGGACTACGATCGCAGCCGGCTCCCCGAGTTGTTGGCCGACATTGGCCCGCATGCAGCCTTGTTCCTGTCGACAGTGCCCGAGACCTGGAATTACGTCCTGAGCGAGACCCGAAGCCTGGGCCTGGTCCCGATCGCAACGCGGCTTGGCAGCTTTGTGGAGCGGATCGAGAATGGGCAGGACGGTGTGTTGTTTGATCCGACGCCAAATGACCTGGTCGCGACGATTGTCCGCCTGGCTGCGAATCCGGACGTGCTCAACGCGATGGCCCAAGTCCTTGTCAAAGAGCCTTCCCACGTAGAGGTGACAGGTCAATACGACAACGCTGTGCCGGCATTGCCCGCCAGTGCCCGGCCTGCTTCACGCCAGGCCTCGATGCAGCCGCTGTGGTATTCCGTCCTGGCCAGCAGCGTTGATCATCGGCTGGCTGCCGAACGTCTTGAGGCCAGGCTCGAGGATGCGGCTGTTGAATTGGAAAAGCGGACCGACTGGGCCACTCGTCAGGGACGCCTGGCCGAGGAGCGGACGGAATGGGCCAGATCGCTGGAGCGAGAGCTTTCCAGGGCGGGTGAAGTGGTTGCCCGTTATCAGGACCAGGTTCGGCAACTGGACGAAGAGCTGGCTCGGCGCGCCGTGTGGGCTCAATCGCTTGATAAGGAACTGTCTCAGGCCCTGAAGGTCGCTGACAAGCTGCAGCACACCCTGGAAGACGTCAGCCAGACAAAAAATCGACTGCAACTGCTGACCGAAAGCCAGGATCGGGAGTTACAGGAGTTGACCGAGCAGCGTGATACGCTTGCACAGGACCTGGGTATGGTCTTGAATAGTCTGTCTTGGCGCTTGACCAAGCCGATCCGCTTTGTTGCCCGGGCCGGCAGGAAGTTGCTTGTTCAACGGGTCTGGAACCCTTTGCGATGGCCAATGCTTGGTCGCCAGTTACGGAACAGCTTGCGCCTTCACGGCCTGCGCGCCACGCTGGCCTCGGTTTACCTTCAGCCGCTGCAGGGCAAGAGCGCCCCTGTTGGTGTCGTTGAAGCGCCGCTGGATGAGGATAGCGCCATTCCGGTTGATGCTGATCAGACGGGCCCGCTTGCACCGGTTTCGCTCGTGGGCACTGAGAACCCGGTAGTCAGTATTGTTATCCCGGTTTACAACAAGGTCGAACTGACCTCGGCATGTCTGACCAGCATTGGTGCGGTCAAGAGCCAGTTGCCGTTTGAAGTCATTGTCGTTGACGATTGTTCATCAGATGACAGCGAAGCGTGGCTGGCGTCCTGTTCCGGCATCACGGTCCTGCGCAACGAGGTCAATTCCGGGTTTATCGATTCCTGCAACCGGGGCGGCGGAGTGGCCCGCGGCGAGTTTATTGTCTTCCTGAACAATGACACCACGGTCACCGATGGCTGGCTGGATGCCCTGATCGAGCCGTTTCAACGCGATGGTGATATTGGTATCGTTGGCGCCAGGCTGGTCTACCCGGATGGTCGCCTACAGGAAGCTGGCGGCATCATTTTCAACGATGCCAGCGGCTGGAATTACGGTCGCGACCAGCAGGCCGATCTACCCCAGTATTCTTTTGTCAGCGAAGCCGACTATGTATCCGGTGCCTGTCTGGCTTTACGCAGAAGTGATTTTGAGGCGTTGGGTGGGTTCGATACCCGTTTCCGCCCCGCTTATTATGAAGACACCGACTTGTGTTTCCAGGCCCGGGCAATGGGCAAGAAGGTGATTGTCCAGCCGGCCGCAACCATCGTCCACCATGAGGGCGGGACCTCGGGGACCGACCTGGCCAGTGGCGCCAAGCAATACCAGGTGACCAACCGCGCCAAATTCCGGGAAAAATGGGCCGAGGTGCTGGCCGATCATCCACTGCCCGAGCCCAGGCATGATCGCGCTGACCCGGTGCGGCATATCCGCTACCGGCGCATGCCCAAACGTGCGCTGGTTATTGACGCAGTGACGCCCCAGCCTGATCACGACTCCGGCTCGGTCCGGATCCTGGCGGTGATGACCCTGCTGCGCGAGATGGGTTATCAGGTCACCTTCGTGGCCCAGAACCACCTCTGGGTGGATGGCTATTCGGCTGACTTGCAGCAGGCCGGGATTGAGGTGCTGTGCGCACCGCAGGTCAACACCCTGGAGGGCTGGTTGGGGGAGCATGGTCGAGACCTTGATCTGGTGCTGGCCAGCCGACATTACGTTCTTGCGCCGACTTTGAAATCCATTCGTCGCCTTTGTCCGCAAGCCAAGCTGGTGTTTGACACGGTCGACCTGCACTTTCTGCGTGAACAACGCGAGGCCGAACTGATCGGTTCGAAACCGATTGCCGACCAGGCGAAGCAGACCCGCATGCAGGAATTGAATCTGATTCATGCGGCGGACGTTACGCTGGTGGTCAGCCCGGTCGAACAGGTACTGCTCAACGAGTTGGTCCCCGGGGCTGATATTCGCGTGGTCTCGAATATTCATCAGGTTCATGGCTGCAAGCGCGGATGGGAAGACCGTCAACACATGATGTTTGTCGGTGGATTCCAGCATGTCCCGAACGTGGACGCCGCGAAATGGCTGATTGAATCGATCTTTCCACTGGTACGCGCCGAAATCCCGGACATCAAGCTGCACCTGATCGGCAGTCGAATGCCCCGCGAACTTCTCGCCGTCAACCAGGCGGGCGTGCGGATCGAGGGGTTTGTTCATGATCTCGGACCTTATCTTGAAGGCTGTCGGGTGTCTGTAGCACCCTTGCGTTACGGTGCTGGGGTCAAGGGCAAGGTCAACCAGGCCATGAGCCACGGCCTGCCGGTAGTCGCGACCACCTGTGCAGCAGAGGGCATGTTTCTCGAGCATGATCAGGATGTGCTGGTCGCCGACACCGCTGAGGATTTTGCCCGGCAGATCGTACGTCTGTACCAGGATCGAGCCCTGTGGGAAAAGCTTTCCAGCGGCGGGCTGGAGAATGTTGAGCGCTATTTTTCCCGTGCCGCCGCGCGCCGCGCGCTGGAAGGGGTCGATGAACTGGTGCGGGTCAAACCTGAGTCTTCGGTGACGTCCTGAAACCGTCGCGGAGCCCGCGCAGCATGCTGGCCAGGTTGGCGCGCCGGGGCTTGAGCAGCGAAAACAGGACCAGCTTGCCGCTGGCTCTTATCACGTCCTGGATGATCCAGGCGATGGGCGCGCCCGACCGGTACAGATAGACCCTGTTGCGCATCATGGTGTAGAGTCGCGACGGATCGTGATGTCTGTAGCGTGGTGACCAGGTCATTGGCAGCAGACGGCGACTGTCACCGATGCTATGGGTCAGCTCGGTTTCAAAACAACCGTAGATACCAAACCCCTTGCGCCGGGCTCTGAAACACCACTCCAGGTCGATGTTGTCGATAAACCAGCTCGTGCGCATCGGGCCGATAGTTTGCCAATAGTCCAGATTGAGCAGACTGCCGGAGGTGATCAGGAAGTCGCAGGTGGTATGGCCAGCCGGTTTCATGATTCGCTGATTCAAAGGCAACCGGAATCGAACAAACGGGGCGCGTCGGTCGCAGCCACGATCACGAATGACCGGCCCGATGGCTGCGGCTTTTTCGCCCTGTTTGGTCAGCTCCTGCATTTGATGCCGCAGCACGCCGGTCATTCCGACGGCGGGCAGGCTGTCCTGATCCAGCAGCAAGCCATGCGTACAGCGTCCACTTTTCAAGGCATCAACCCCCAGGTTGATCGCAGCGGCCACGCCGATATTTCCGCAAGGACAGATGTGCTGAACCGCGACGGTCAGCGAGTCCGGGTGGGGCAGGGCGGTTGCCGGTTCGCTGTTGTCGACCACGACGATGTGATCGACCTGATCGCTCAGTCTTGCGAGCAAGTCAGTCAACTGGTCCATGTCGGGATGAAAGGCCACGATGATGGCGCCAACCCGGGGTTCTGCGAGTTGGGTCATCAAGAAATTTTCCCGCGCTGCTTGATTGGCCGCGAGGGCCGTAGCAGGATGGGTAGCAGGGACAGGGTGTTGCGTCGTCGGCAAGGCCTGACCTCGCGCCGTTTTTGTGGCAATGCCTTGAGGGCATGTCGAAAGGCGGGTAGGTAGTACTCCAGCAGAATGCTTTCTTTGCGCTGGCTCCGGATGGGAGCAACGGCCTCGGGCCACCCAAAAAGGTTACGCCAGGCGCGGGCAATCAATGACCGGCTGGCAATGAAACTCAGGCGCAGGCCCAGCATCCCGAACCAGAAAATCAACAATGGCAGGGGCAGATTCTTGCCGGCCACCCAGATGGCGTTGCGCCAAGTGCGGCTGATGGTGACCATGCTGGCATTGTCGGTCGACGCCCCACGCTTGTGGTACACCACGGCATCGGGAATGTAGAGGCAACGGTGGCCGGCGACCTGGGCGCGCAGGTCGAGATCAACATCTTCAAAGACCAGGAAAAAGTCTTCATCGAACAGGCCGATGTCCTCAAACAGGCTTCGCCGGTAGATTGCCGCGCCGGCACAAGCGCCAAAAATCCACGCTGGCTGGCTGTGGCTGTCGGCGGGCATGCCGGCGCCAATGTTGGCGCCGGCGCCTGACCAAAGCAAAAAGCGGTCTCCGGCCGAATCGATGTCATGGGGCGGATCCCAGCGCAGCATTCTGCAAGCGCCGAAAGCGGCATCCGGCTGGCTTTCCATGGCCAGGATCAGCCGTTCAAGCCAGTCGGGCCGGGCTCGGGTGTCGTTGTTAAGCAGAACGACATACGGCGACGAGCTGGCCTCGATGCCGGCGTTGACGGCTGCGGAAAAGCCGCGGTTGTCGGGTAGTGCGATCAGCCTTGCCCAGTCATAGGCGTCCTTGAGCAGTTCGAGCGAATTGTCGGTCGAGCCGTTGTCAACCACGATGACCTCGAAGTTGGTCAGCGTCTGTTGAAGCAGTGAATCAAGACAGTCGACCAGGTGATGGGCGCCATTCCAGTTCGGGATAACGACGGTGATCTGTGGATTCGCGACGGTCATCGAACGCGCCTGGCGCTGGTGACATTGGCAATCGACTGCATGCGGCCGAGCAGGCCTGCAAGCTGGTCAAAGTCATCAACCTGAACCGTCAGTTCAATCGTTACCCTGTCTTCCTTTTCGGTATGACGTGCGTTCATGGCTGTGACATTGACATTGTCGCTGGCCAACAGTGTGCCGATGTCGCGGATCAACTCGCGCCGGTCCCAGGCTTCGATCAGTATGCGTGCCGGATAGCTGCCACGGGCGCGATCGGACCAGCGCACCTCGATGACCCGCTCGGGCTGCCGGCTGGACAGATTCATGAATTGACGACAATCCTGGCGGTGGATGCTCACGCCCTTGCCGCGGGTGATGTAGCCTCCGATGCTGTCGCCCGGGACCGGTTGGCAGCAGCGAGCCAGTTGGTAAAGGAGATTGCCGACCCCTTCGATATGGACGTCCGCAGCCCAATCCCGGCCGGGCTTGTGTTGCTTGACCTGGAGGGTTTTCGGCGGTGGCGCCTCGGCTGCCTGCAGCCGTTCGAGGGCGCCAGCCAGTTGTCCTGCGGTCAGATCGCCACTGCCGACCGCGACCAGCAAATCATCAACGCGCTGGAAATTGAATGTCTTGAGGATCCGGTCCAGCCTGGTCAGGTCCAGGTCCAGACGCCTGAACTCCGTTTCCACCGCCTGGCGGCCGGCAGCCAGGTTGTCTTCGTAATTCGCCTGCTTGAACCAATGACGTACTTTTGATCGCGCCCGGGCGGTTCGAATGTAGCCAAGACGCGGGCTGAGCCAGTCACGCGAGGGCCTGGGTTCTTTCCCGGTCAGGATTTCCACCCGGTCGCCATTGGCAAGCTCGGTCGTCAGCGGCATGATGCGTCCGTTGATTCGGGCGCCTCGGCAGCGATGGCCGACTTCGGTATGAACCAGGTAGGCAAAATCCAGCGGCGTGGCGCCGGCGGCCAGATCCTTGACCTCACCGGTGGGCGTCAGGACATACACCCGGTCCTCGCTGGTGATGTTCTGGAAACTCTCGAGCAGGCTGGCGTCATCGTCTTCCTGCTCGATGCCTTCCAGCAGCTTGCGCATCAGGCCAATGCGCTTTTCCAGCCCCGTGTCGCGCGGCCCGCCTTCCTTGTAGCGCCAATGGGCCGCGACCCCCAGCTCAGCATGCCGATGCATCTCATGGGTGCGAATCTGAACCTCGACCACGCGGCCGCTTGTCCCGGATACCGCTGTATGCAACGACTGGTAAAGGTTGGCCTTGGGGTTGGTGATGTAATCGTCGAATTCGCCTGGAACCGGTTGCCAGTGCGTGTGGACCAGGCCCAGCACCGAGTAGCATTCGGCAACAGTGTCGACTAACACACGGACGGCACGCACATCGAACAGTTCATGGAAATCCAGGCCCTTGCGCTGCATCTTGCGCCAGATCGAATAGATATGCTTGACCCGTCCGCTGATGTCGGCCTTGATGCAGGCCTCTGTTGCCACCTGGCGCAACTGCTCCATGAACGAGGCGATAAACGCCTCCCGGTCTGTGCGCCGCTCTGCAACCAGTTGTCTGATATTGTCGAATGTCTGCGGCTCCAGGTAGCGAAAGGCCTGGTCCTCCAGTTCCCACTTCAGTTGCCAGACGCCCAGTCGGTTGGCCAGTGGCGCATGGATGATCCGGGTTTCGCGGGCAATCTCGCGGCGCGTCTGCTCGTCAAGCTGGTCAGCGAGCTGGAGACGCGCGAGTTGCCAGGCCAGCGCGATCAACACCACCCGGACATCCGCGACCAGGGCCAGCAGCAGGCGGCGCAAACCCTCGGCACGGGTGCTGTCATCGGGAAGATAGGTGCGCCCGAAGTGGGTCAGGGTCGTGAGTTGGGAGAGCAGGCTGAGTACGGGCTCAGGCAATTTCCCGGCAAGACCATCCGCTAGCTCGTCATGGGCTTGCACGACCGGCAGCAGCACGGTGGCGGTGACGGTATCGGTGTCGGGGGAGAGCCTGGAGAGCGCCTGGAGCGCCGCCAGAACCAGCGGAACAGCCTGGCTGGCGTCGGCGAGGTCCAGAAGCTGTTCCAGCGCCTGATCGGGAACGCCCGCCTCCGCCTGCGGGAGCTTGAGGTGGTAGTCGGCGAGCCATTTCTTCAGGTTGTTGGCAGGGTCGCCCGCAGAAGTCATTGGAGTCTCTGGTTCAATGATCAGACCTGCAGAATTCAGCCCCGGTGCATACCTGCTGCATCACCGGGCATACCGACCAAAGTGGAAAACGCTATGGCGCGGTGTCGACTACAAATGAGTCGCTTGTAACTGATGAAAACAAACCATTTGGATGTGAACCCACGGCCAGCAGGGAATAGTTGGCGCCTTCGGTATTCAACACCAGGTTGTCAAAGACCACTTCACCATTTTCGGCGAAGCCGAAGCCGAATGCGAAGTCAAGCAGGGTGCCACCCTGGAACAGCCGCAACTGGACGTTGCTTTCATTGTCCGTTTCGACCCAGTTGCCGTTGGCGTCGAGGATGCGCACAACCACTGGCGGGCTGATAGCAATGCCTTCGACAGTATTGGTTGGATGCTGTTCGAACACCACTGCGGCCGGATCACCGGCAATGAAGCTTCCCATGGCCGAATCGGTGATGCCGTCATCGACGCTGAATGTCACGGTGAAGTCGCCCGACAGGGTAGAGCTGCCGCTGAAGCTGGCCGTGCCATTGATGTCGGTGTAAGGATCAGCGCTGGTGATATTCAGCCCGCCACTGTCTTCAATAACGACAAGGCTGGCAGCGACCGGGTTCTGATACTGATCTTCGACGTAAACCTCGAAGCTGACCGTGTCTTTTCCATCGGCAATGGCGGGGGTCGATGCGGCACTGGCCGTGATGCTGGCCGGGTCAGCCGCGCTGATCAGCACCGAGGCGGAAGTGGTACCCATGTCTTCGGCGCTGAACTGGATGGTGTACGGGCCCGCAGCCGTTGCGGTTGCCTCGAACAGGGCAGATCCGTCTTCGGCCGATGTGAATTCGGTCAAAGACCCCATGGACAGTCCGCCATCATCGGAAACATCAATCTGGACAAACGGGACCGGCATTTTGTTCGCGTCCAGCGCGGTCACCTTGATCGTGGCCAACTCGCCGGCGCGGGCGGATGCGTCTTGTTGCGCGACCAGGCTCTGGGCCTCGCCGATGATGGTGATGGTTCGTTCTGCCACGTCGAACGGTGCGTTTGTGCCGGTACCGGCGACAACCCCGGCCCGCAGGTCAGTGATCGAGCTTGTCAGGGAATCCAAATGAACTTCACGGTTTATGTTGAAAGTCAGGCTCGAACCCACGGGCAGTTCAAGCCCGGTGAAACGCATTGACGTTGCGCTGGAGTTGCTGGCAGCCGGACAAGTGGCTGAGCTGCCGCCGTTGTCGCAGGTCCACTGACCTGCGGTCAGGGCGGAATCGTACAGCAGGTGGTTGCGAGGATACAGTTCCTGAAAGGCAACGTTATGAAGACTGGACGTGCCCTCATTGCTGAGGACCACCTGGTAAGTCAGTGCTTCGCCGGGGATCAGGAAAGACGGCAGATTGACGAATTCGACGCTGACCCGGGCTGTGGTTTGAAATCGGTCTGAATGAATCATCTCTTCCGGCGCCTCGACGAGGGCAGCAGGCGCCCGTCCGAACAGACCGAAATTACCGGTGGTTGCGCTGCGGTAAAAGCATTGGGCTTGGGCCGGCGGGTTGAGGCGAATCTCGTCGTTACTGAGCAGGTAATTGAATGCTGTGCCCAGACCGAAACCGGAAATCACCACGTCACCGTTGGCATCCAGGGTCTGAAGGCTGACCGATGGTGCGAGGTTGCCGGAAAGATCAAAGCAGAACAGTGGATCCACATAACGAAGCGTGCTGGCGTTGCCAACCGAAAACTGAATGATGCCCGTGTCCAGATCATAGGACAGCGCACTTGTATCGCCCTGCGCGATGACGACCGGAAAAACGCCAAGATCAGCGCCCGTCAAAGAAAATACCAAGGGCGTCGGCTCGATCGTGCGCTGAATGTCTTCAGCCAGGCCCAAGGTTGCAAAACCGGCCAAAGCCAGCGCCATGGAGAGTCGCGGAACGGACATGAAGTTCAATGGAGCGGTCCCTGTTGCGGTTGTTGTGAAGGTATTGTATCGCCCTGAACGGCAAAAAGACCACAGCGGACCAAGAAAAGTTCCAGTATTTCAAGCCAATGCGGCAATTTTCAAGTGAAATGCGTCAATTTTGGGCCCGAAGCTGCACGGCTGACTGTGTTTGCCTCCAGCTCTGTTCGAGCCGGGCTGCCGATACCTTGTGACGCGTCCCCAGCTTCTGGGAGAAGACCTGGACACGATACTCTTCGATCAGCCAGCGAAATTGATCAAGTTCCGGGGTGTACCAGCCTCCTTCTGCGAGATGGGCCAGATAACGCTCCCACCAGGGCTGGATTTCAGCCATTCGGCTGGCGTCGCGCGAGGGGTCAAGTTCCAGGGCGTTCAACCTGATCTGAATCGACTGGAGATAGCGCGGGTAGTCCTTGAGCCGCTCGGCCTGGACGTCGTTGAGAAAACCGGCGTACATCAGGTCGTCTAGTTGCGAACGCATGTCCTCCACGGCGCCTGGCGCGGCCCGCTCCAGGCTGGCGAGCCGCCGGTTGATCTCGTGCCAGGCCATGAGGCTGCTGTCCAGCGCTGTCGCCAGTTGCCGATGGCGATCAACGAGTTGGGTCCGGATTTCAGCGACCAGGCGGGCAAGGGCCGATGCACTCCGGACTTGCCAGGCGTCGGCAAGAAAGCTGCGCAAGACCAGATCGCACAGGGCCTGGGCCAAGGTGGAAACGTCTTCCACGCGAGTCCAGGCAAGCTGTGCCTGGCGCGACAGGCCGGAATTTTTACCCAGATACTTCAATTTGTCGGCCAGCGCGGCACGGACCAGCGCGGCGAGCCCTTCACGATGTGCGCTGATGGCTTCGGGGCGGGTGTCGTACAGGCGCACGCCAGCGTGGCGCCCCTGGTCCACCAGCGCAGGCCAGGCTTTGTGGTCGCCGCGAGTGGTCACCGATTCGGGCAGCGTGTCGAAGTCTTCCGGGCGCAGGCCGTCACGTTGCCAGTGGTCGGCCTGGCGCGCCATGAATTCGCGCCGGGCACGGCCGGCGAATCGGCCAACCAACTCCTGCAGGTCGCGGCTCTCGCCCAGCACCTTACCGTCATCGTCGCGGATCTGGATCAGGAAGAATAAATGGCGTGGCAGCTTGTCGAGCTTGAAGTCCGTGGTCTCGATGGTCAGCCCCGACATCCGCGCCAGTTCATGACTCAGGCGTTCAAGCAGCCGGCCTTCAGGCTGGCCCAGCGCCTCCACTGCGGCGCGAGCGTACTCGGCCGCTGGAATCAGGCTGCGGCGTTTGGATTTCGGCAGGCTGGCAATCAAAGCGGTGATTCTTTCGTGCAGCAAGCCGGGTACCAGCCATTCAAGCCGGCCGGCATCCAGGCGGTTGATCAGGTGCAGGGGGCAGCTCAGCGTCACCCCGTCGGTTTCGCTGGCCGGGTCGAAACGGTACTCAAGGCGGAAGCGTTCGGCGCCGATGATCAATTCGTCGGGGAAAGCGTCCTGGCCGGCCAGTGGCGCCTCGTCGCGCAGCAGGGTGGCGCTGTCGTAGAGCAGGCGATCACGCTCAGCCGGTTCCAGGCTGTCGTACCAGCGGGCAAAGGCCTTGACGGTAAAGATGCCGTCAGGCAGGCGTTGGTCGAAAAACGCTTCCAACTCGCCTTCGGCAGCCAGCACATCGCGGCGGCGCCTCTTGTGTTCATGCGCTGCCAGTTCCTCGCGCAGGCTCTCGTTGCGTTTTAGAAATTCGGCACCGCGGAATTTCGCCCGCGGGTCGATTTCGCCGCGGACAAGGGCATGGCGGATCAACAGCGCCCGGGCGACGGCCGGATCATGCGGCCCATAGTGGATTCGTCGCTTTTCCACCAGAACCAGGCCGTGCAGGCTGATCTGCTCGTAGCCCATGACCCGCCCCGAGCGCCGATCCCAGTGCGGGTCAAAGGCCCGCCGCTTGATCAAATGAGCAGCCTGCTGCTCAAGCCAGTCCGGCTTGACCGGCGCCACCATCCTGGCATAGGTCCTGCCGGTTTCAACCAGTTCGCCGGCCATCACCCAGCCGGGGTTGCGGCGGGCCAGGACTGAGCCCGGGAAAATCCGGAACTTGTGACCGCGGGCACCGTGATACTCACCGTTTTCCTCGTGTCGGCCGATCATGCCAAGCAGGCCGGAGAGCAGTGATCGGTGAATGGCCTGTTCCTGGTGTTCATCGGCCGGATGGCCGGCCTGGCCCGGCTTGCCCGGCTTCCAGCCCTCCTCGCGGGCGATCTGGCTGAGCTGGCCGTGCAACTGACCCCATTCATGCAATCTCTGCGGCGCCAGGAAGTGCTTGCGGGCATGCTTGTCAGCCTGACTGCGCGAATGCTCATGGCGGCATTCCTGCCACCAATGCCATAGCTTGAGCACGGTCAGGAAGTCCGATCCGGGCACCACGAACTGCTGGTGTGCCTGGTCGGCTGCCTGCTGATGCTCCAGCGGGCGGTCCTTGACATCGGCCACGCTCAGGGCCGCAACCAGGACCAGGGCTTCGGCCAGTGCGCCGCGCTGGACAGCCTCGATCAGCATGCGGCCGTGACGGGCATCGACCGGCAGGCGGGCCAGTTGCGAGCCGACAACGGTCAGCTTGCGCGCCTCATCAATCGCGCCCAATTCCACCAGCGTCTGCCAGGCCTCCCCCAGTAATCGTCGAGGGGGCGGGTCGACGAAGGGGAAGTCTTCCGGCTCGCCGAGCTTGAGCGCGAGCATTTCAAGCACAACGCCGACCAGGCTGGCGCGCTGGATTTCGGGCTCGGTGTACTCTGGCCGGGCCAGAAAATCGGCTTCATCGAACAGGCGAATACAGGTGCCTGGCCCGATCCGCCCGCAGCGTCCGGCGCGCTGATTGCACGAGGCCTGGGAGACGGGTTCGACCGGCAGTCGCAGCACGCGCGAATGCGCCGCATACCGGGAGATGCGAGCCAGTCCGGAATCGATCACAAAGCGAATGCCGGGCACCGTCAGTGATGTTTCGGCCACATTGGTGGCCAGCACAATGCGCCGCCCGGTGCCTGGTCGGAAGATCTGGTCCTGACTGGCCGAGGGCAGGCGCGCGTACAGCGGCAGAACTTCGGTATGACTCAGCGCCGACTGACGAAGCAGGCGCGAGACCTGAAAAATCTCGCGCTCACCCGGCAGGAAGACCAGGATATCGCCCCGCCTGTCGATGCGACTGACGGTGTCCACGGCGCGTTTGACCTGGCGGGCCAGGTCTTCGGATTCCTGTGGAGGCTGGTAGCGGGTCTCGACCGGGTAGCCCCGGCCTTCGACCGTGATGATGGGCGCACCTGAAAAATGACCGGCGAAGCGCTCGGTATCGATGGTCGCCGAGGTGATGATGACTTTCAGGTCGGGCCGCCGGGGCAGCAGTTGGCGCAGGTAGCCGAGCAGAAAATCGATGTTGAGGCTGCGCTCATGGGCCTCATCGATGATCAGGGTGTCGTAATGATCTAGGGTGCGGTCGCGATGGACTTCGGCCAACAAGATGCCGTCGGTCATGAACTTGACGTAGCTGCTGGCCGAAATCCGATCATTGAAGCGCACCTGGAAGCCGACGGCCTGGCCCAGTTCGCTGCCCATTTCCTCCGCCACCCTTCGGGCCACGGCGCGAGCCGCGATCCGGCGCGGCTGGGTGCAACCGATCAGCCCGCGCAGGCCGCGCCCGGCCGCAAGGCATAATTGCGGCAACTGGGTTGATTTGCCCGAACCGGTTTCCCCGGCCACGATAACCACCTGGTGTTCGGCGATGGCCTGGATGATCGACTCGGCATGGGCGCTGATCGGCAAATCCGGCAGCGCTGCCGCCCGGGGGCGAGCTTGGGCGCGTTGCTCGAAGTCGAGTCTGGCCTTCTGCAGTCGAGCAAGAAATTCCGCATGCAGCTGTTCATGCTTGTCTGCCGCACCGCGAAAGGATGCCAACTGCGCGCGCCGCCTCTTCAGCCACGCCACATCGCGTTGCAGCAGGTTCTCGGGTTGGACCGGGGGCAGGGGGGTGCGGAGATCGGGCATGAGGGTATTTTCGCAGGAAAGAGAAAGGTAAAAGGCATAAAGGTGAAAGGTGAAAGGAAAACGCCTTTGCCTTTTACCTTTTACCTTTCTACCTTTCACCGTTTATAGTTCAAGCCTGTCCATACCCATCCAGCCATTCCCCAAATGAACTTCAAAAGCGACAACGAAGCTCCGGCGCATCCGGCGATCATGCAGGCTTTGCTGCAGGCCAATGAAGGGTTTGCTACCGCTTATGCCGATGACCGCTACAGTCGGCAGTTGAACGGGCGCTTTTCCGACCTGTTTGAAACCGAGTGCACGGTTCTGCCGGTGGCGACGGGGACGGTGGCCAATTGCATCGCCCTGGCAGAACTCTGTCCGCCGTGGGGGGCGGTGATGTGTCATCGTCAGGCCCATATCCAGAATGACGAGGGCGGGGCGCCTGAGTTCTATACTCACGGCGCCAAGCTGATGCCGCTGGACGGCGTCGAGGGCAAGCTCGAAGCCGGACCGCTTGCCGCGGCGATCGATGGGGCCGGTGTGCACGGGGTGCATAATGTCAAGCCGTCGGTGGTGTCGATCACCCAGGCGACCGAATGCGGCACCGTGTACTCGCCCACCGAAGTGGCCGCTATCGCCACAGTGGCTCATGAGCGTGGCCTGGCGCTGCACATGGACGGCGCGCGTTTTGCCAATGCGGTGGTTTCACTCGGCCTGCCGCCAGCGGAAATATCCTGGAAAGCGGGTGTGGATGTCCTGTCCTTTGGCGCCACCAAGAACGGGGCGATGACAGCCGAGGCGCTGCTGGTCTTTGGCCAGCCCACCTGGCTGGAAGGCATGGAGCGAAGACGGAAGCGCGGCGGCCACTTGTTGTCCAAAATGCGCTACGTGTCCGCCCAGTTGCTGGCGATGCTGGACGACGACCTGTGGCTGAAGCTCGCCGCCCATGCCAACAGCCGCGCGACTGAGCTGGCCCAGGGCATTGAAGCCAGTCAGAACGCAAGCCTGAAGTGGCCGGTAGAGGCCAATGAAGTGTTCATGCGCGCCAGCCCGGAAAACCTCGCCCGACTGAAAGAAAACGGTTTCGAATTTCACATCTGGCCAGGAACGACCGATCTGGCCAGGCTGGTATGTTCATTTGCCACGACCGAGAAGCAAGTGGCTGACCTGGTCGAACAAGTGCAGAAGTTCGGGTAGGGAATACAAAGGGTTCAGGTTTCAGGGTTCAGGAGTTTGTTACCTTGAGCCTTGAGCCTTGAGCCTTGAGCCTTGAGCCTTGAGCCTTGAGCCTTCAGCCTCTCTCTACAGTCTGAACTCCTTGCCCAGGTACACATTCCGCACATCCTCGTCGGCCATTACTTCCTCCGGCTTGCCGTGGGTCAGTACCCGGCCTTCGCTGATGATGTAGGCACGGTCGCAGATGCCCAGGGTTTCGCGCACGTTGTGGTCGGTGATGAGGATGCCGATGTGGCGTTCGGTCAGTTGTTTGACGATGCGCTGGATGTCGCCGACCGAGATCGGATCAACACCGGCGAAGGGTTCGTCGAGCAGAATGAAATCCGGGTTGCCGGCCAGGGCGCGGGCGATCTCGACCCGTCGTCGCTCGCCACCAGACAGCGAAACGCCGACCTGATCGGCCAGATGGGAAACGTGCAGATCGTCCATCAGCCGGCCAAGCTCATTGCGTCGCTCGTCGCGGCTGAGATCCTTGCGCAGTTCCAGAATGGCCATGATGTTGTCGGCCACGCTCAGCTTGCGAAAAATGGAGGCTTCCTGGGGCAGATAGCCCAAGCCCTTGCGCGCCCGCTGATGCATGTTGGCGTGGGTCAGATCCATGTCACCGACCCGAATGCGCCCGCCGTCGGCCGGGACCAGCCCGACAACCATGTAGAACGTTGTCGTCTTGCCCGCGCCGTTCGGGCCGAGCAGGCCCACGATTTCGCCCTTGGCGACTTGCAGGGAAACGTCGTGAACGACGGCGCGCCCGCGATAGCGCTTAACCAGCTGTTCGGCAATCAGCACGATGTCAGTTTTCCGGGTCGGGCTCGGTGGCGGGCCGGGTCACACGCTCGGCGGTGGCCGGTTCGATGAGCAGGCGAACACCACCGTCGCCGACCAGGTTCTGGTTTTCGAGGTCGTAGACCAGCTGGGAGCCACTGAATGCGCCCTGCGGATTGCGGATGCGGGCATTCCCGATCATCGTGATCATGTTGCGGGCGAAATCGTAGATGATTTCGTCCGATTCGCCCTCCACGGATGTTCCGTCGTCCATGATGTCGTTCCAGGTTGTCGGCTGGCCATACAGCTCGATCCGTTCAACCTCTCCGGCGCTGTTGCTGAAGGATTTGGCTTCGTCGGCATTGACGACAAGGTCGCCCCGGGTGATGCGCACATTGCCATGCAGATGATACGCGCCGGTGCGCACATCCAGGCTGCCGCCCTCGGCATCAATGCCGACGGGTGGGGCGGGCTGTTCAGCCGCCAGGCTGGCGGACACCATCAGGGCGGCCGCCAGGGCGGCCGATGTCAGGACTGACAACCTGCATTTGTGCTTCAACATGATTGAAAAACTCTATTGTGTCGTGATCCAGTCTGACCATCAGACCGCCAGCGCGCAGCCAAGTGCCCGGCTGGCGCATTTCAATGGGCGTCGTGGCGCTGATTGTACGCTCAAGGCGATGATGATGCAGGGATTCGGTTTCGATCACAAGCTGACCCGTTTCCAGAGGCTGGGTCAGTACGACCTCGCTTTCCATGATCAGCAGTTCCTCGTCGCGCTCGAACCGGCCCAGCCGCGATTCGCCGCGCCAGTTGCTGCCGGCCGGGTCCAGATGAAAGCGCGGTTCCTGAAGGGTCGCGATGCGAGTGAGCGAATGATGCTCGAGGCGCGGGCCGGAAACCAGCAGGGTCACCGCGCCGTCGGGGTCGGTGAACCGGGCTGCGAAATCGGTCAGGGTATAGTCAAATCGTGTGTCGGGCATTGCCGGGGCGGTCATCGCAACCCGCTCGCCCGGCAGCCACCAGCGAATAGCAAATGCGGCAACCAGGGCCAGACTGGCGGCCAGAATCAGCCGCCAGCGCACTGAAAACTGTCCTGCCAGGCATCCAGAGCATCATCTGCGGCAAGCATCAGTTCACATACTTCCCGAACTGCTCCGCGGCCACCAGGTTGTTCGCTGACAAAATCGGCCCGTTTCCGGATCCACGACACGGCATCGGCCGGCGCGCATTTGAGGCCACACAGGCGCATGGCCGGCCAGTCCACCAGGTCGTCACCGGTGTAGGCGACCCGTTCGGGATCAAAGCCCAGTTTTGCGATCAGCGTTTCGATCGCCGCCTTCTTGTCTTCCCGGCCTTGCATCAGGTGCTCAATGCCTAGTTCAGCCATTCTCCGGGTGACGACATTGGACTGACGCGCGGTGATCACGGCCACGATGATGCCGTGACCCATTAGCGCTTTCAGGCCAAGGCCATCGCGGGTATGAAAGGTCTTTGATTCAATGCCGTCGTCGCTGAGGTAGAGACGGCCATCGGTCATCACACCGTCGACATCGAACACCGCCAGGCGGATTCCGGTGGCTTTCTGGCGCAGGTTCATCGTGCCAGGCTTCATACGACCCCGGCCTGCAGCAGATCCTGGAAGTTGAGCGCGCCGATCAGTTCCGCGTTCGGCCCGACAACCAACAAGCCCTGGATACGATGGCTCTGCATGACTTCAACGGCTTTGGCCGCCAGTTCCGATGAGGCAATGGTGCGCGGGTTGGGCGTCATGATCCGACTGACGGGAACCTGCCGGATGTCAGCCAGTTCTTCAACGTGACGTCGCAGATCGCCGTCGGTTACCACGCCGACCAACCGCTGGCCATTTTCCAGCACCGCGCACATGCCAAGCCGGCTGCGCGTCATTTCAACAATCGCTTCGGCCAGGTTCGCCCCGGCGTCCACGCGCGGCAGTTCAGGGCCGCCGTGCATGACATCCGCGACGGTCACCAGCAGCCGTCGACCCAGCTTGCCGCCGGGATGGGAGCGGGCAAAATCATCGGCGGTGAATCCGCGCGCTTCCAGCAGCGCGATGGCCAGCGCGTCACCGAGGGCCAATTGGGCTGATGTGGATGCGGTTGGCGCCAGCCCCAGAGGGCAGGCTTCCTGATCGACACTGGTGTCCAGGTGTATGTCGGCGTGGCGGGCCAGGGTGGACTGTGGATTGCCGGTCATCGCGATCAGCCCGACCCCCAGCCGCTTGATGACAGGCAGGAGCCGAAGCAGTTCTTCGGTTTCACCCGAGTTTGACAGAGCCAGCATCAAGTCCTCGCGCCGGATCATCCCCAGATCGCCGTGGCTGGCTTCGGCGGGATGAACAAAAAAGGCGGGTGTGCCGGTCGAGGCCAGGGTGGCGGCGATCTTGTGGCCGATATGACCGGATTTGCCCATGCCGGAGACGATCATGTGTCCCTGGCAAGCAAGGATCAGACGACAGGCGTCGACAAAAGAGCCATCAATTCGGCTGGCCAGGTCGGTAATGGCCCGAGCTTCGGTCTCCAGTACTTCGGCGGCCGCCCGGAGCAGGCGTTTTGGGTCAATGATCATCAGGTCTGGATTCTAGCGGCTTTCCGTTAACTTGATACGGCCATATAAATCACCGTTCCCTGGTAAAGCAGGAAACTGGTGAACAGGATGGCCGCCGTTGGTCGGTTGATCAGCCCATGTCCGCGTCTGCGCCAGGCCAGCACAAACAGGCCGATGGTGAAGATGAACATGATGGTGACATCGCGATGCAGAAGAATGGACTCGATCGCCATGGGGTGGACGAGGGCTGCAATGCCAAGGACGCCAAGCAGATTGAACATGTTGGAGCCCAGGATGTTGCCGATGGCCAGGTCGTCCTCCTTTTTCAACGCGCTGGCCGCGGCTGCGGCCAGTTCGGGCAGACTGGTGCCCAGGGCGACGATGGTCAGCCCGACCACGGCCTCGGAGACGCCGACGATGATCGCCAGCGTGACCGCGCCATTGACCAGGATGTGGGCGCTCAGGGGCAGCAGGATCAAGCCCGTCAGAGTCCAAAGCAGGGCGGTGCGGGTGCTCATGTCCTCCGGGATCTCTTCGGTCAGGCTCGCCGTCAGCGGATCGGACTCGCCGCGGCTCATTCCCAGGGCAATCATTCCGGCAACCAGCAGCATCAGGCCCGCGGCCAGAACCAGACCATCGACCCGGCTGAACTGCAGGTTCCACATCAGCCCCAGCGTGACCAGCATGATGATGCCGAGAACCGGGAACTCGCGTTTGAGTGTGATTCGCTCGACCCGCAGGGGATAGATCATCGCGGTCAGACCCAGGATCAGGCCGATATTGGTGATGTTGGAGCCAAGCGCGTTGCCGATCGCCAACGACGGGTTGCCCCGTATCGAGGCCATGGCCGAAACCAGCATTTCCGGGGCGGAGGTGCCGAAACCGACAATGGTCAGCCCGACCACCAGCGGCGAAATGCCGAGATTGCGTGCCAGCGCGGAGGCGCCACCCACGAGTCTTCCCGCCGCCCAGATCAGCAAGGTGAAGCCGGCGGCAAGTTCCAGCAGGGAGATGGCGAGAGTCATTGACACGAATTTGAGTCGGCCGGTTCGCTGTTTGGTGTGGTGATTGCGTTAAACTTAAGGGATTGGGTCGCAAAACCCAAGCCTGCCCCGCCCACACACAGCCAGACAGACATGGATCCTGCAGCAATCGAACAGCGTATATTACAGGCAATGCCAGCGGCGCGCGTGAGCGTTCAGTCTGACGATAACGTTCATTACACCGCGCGCATCATCAATG
The DNA here is from genome assembly GCA_041744195.1 of Wenzhouxiangella sp. Classification (GTDB taxonomy): domain Bacteria; phylum Pseudomonadota; class Gammaproteobacteria; order Xanthomonadales; family Wenzhouxiangellaceae; genus Wenzhouxiangella. The sequence goes on from JBGTLI010000238.1 coordinate 49,125, forward strand.
CGGATTTTGCCGGGCGCTCCCGAATCGAAAGGCACCGGTTGGTGCATTCGGCGATCGGGCCTGAGCTGGGTCGCCAGATCCATGCCCTGAGCCTGGAGCTCAAAAGCCCGGACGAGGTCGATGACTGACTCTGCCGCATTGACCTTACGGAACGATTGAATCATGGCCCGAATTCTGATTACCGGCGGCACGCCGCTCCAGGGTACCGTGGAAGTGTCCGGCGCCAAGAACGCCGTATTGCCCATCCTGATGGCATCCCTGTTGACCGACAAGCCCTGCAAGCTGGGTGGCGTGCCGCATCTGAAGGATGTGACCACGACCATGGAGTTGCTGGGGCAGATGGGCGTCGAAATTTCGCTCGGCGACGGTTCCGCGGTCAGCCTGAATGCCGCCGGGCTGCACACGGATGTAGCGCCTTACGACCTGGTCAAGACCATGCGCGCCTCCATTCTGGTGCTGGGGCCATTGCTCGCGCGAACTGGCGCGGCGCAGGTTTCACTGCCCGGCGGCTGCGCCATCGGCGCCCGCCCGGTTGATCTGCATCTCAATGGTCTGGCTGCCCTTGGTGCGACCATCACCGTTGAATCCGGCTATATTCAGGCCCGGGCTGATCGTCTGCGTGGAGCCCGCGTGGTGCTGGACATGGTCACCGTCACCGGCACCGAAAACATCATGATGGCCGCCACCCTGGCCGAGGGCACGACCATCATCGAAAACGCCGCGCAGGAACCCGAGGTGGTTGATCTGGCCGAGTGCCTGATCAGCATGGGCGCGAAAATCACCGGTCATGGGACCAACACAATCACAATCGAAGGCTGCGACCGGCTCGAAGGGTTCGATTACAAGGTACTGCCCGACCGGATTGAGGCCGGGACCTTTCTCGTCGGCGCGGCCATGACCGGCGGGCGAGTGCGCGTGGTCAACGCCGCACCGCATACCCTGGACGCTGTGCTGGCCAAGCTCGAAGACTGTGGCGCCCATATCGGCACCGGCAATGACTGGATCGAGTTGAACATGGGCGGCCGGCGGCCGAAAGCGGTCAATATCGCCACCGCGCCCTATCCGGGATTCCCGACCGACATGCAGGCCCAGTTCACGGCCCTCAACGCGATTGCCGAGGGAACCGGGGTGGTGCGGGAGAACGTGTTCGAAAACCGTTTCATGCATGTCCTGGAACTGCAGCGTCTGGGCGCGGACATGCGCCTGGAAGGCAATACCGTCATTATCCGGGGCGTCAAACGCCTGACCGGCGCGCCGCTGATGGCGACCGATTTGCGCGCTTCGGCCAGCCTGGTCCTTGCCGGCCTGGTAGCAGAAGGCGACACCATTGTCGACCGTGTCTACCATATCGATCGTGGTTACGAGAATATCGAGGAAAAGCTCGGACAGCTGGGTGCGCGCATCCGACGCCTGCCGGCCTGAACCATTCATGACCAGTGGCACGGGTTTTCGCCCGGCCAGATAGTTACAATACGCTCACACCGACGAGCGTAACCGGGATTATAAAAATGTCTTTGAACCTTGAGCAAGCTCGCTTCAACATGGTCGAGCAACAGGTCCGCACCTGGGAGGTGCTGGATCCGGCCGTGCTGGATGTCCTTGGCAAAGTGCCGCGCGAAGACTTCGTGCCGTCGCGATACCGCAAGATGGCGTTCGCCGATCTGCGTATTCCCATCGGTCATGGCCAGGTCATGATGAAACCGCTTGAAGAAGGCCGCATGCTGCAGTCGCTTGAAATTCAGCCGGGCCAGCGCATCCTTGAAGTCGGAACCGGTTCTGGCTTCACCGCAGCCTGCATGAGCGAACTGGGTGGTGTTGTAACAAGCCTGGATATTCACCCCGAGCTGTCAGAGTCGGCCGCAGCCCGCTTCAGGCGCCTGGGGTTCGACGGTATCGAGACTGTCGTGGCCGATGCGCTTAGTGACTACGAGCCTTCAAGCAGCTTCGATATCGTCGCTGTCACGGCGTCGGTCAAGGCGGTTCCACAGCGTTTTCTGGACTGGGTCGATTCAGGTGGCCGCTTGTTTGCCGTGCGCGGCGCAAGTCCGGCCATGGAGGCTGTTTGTCTGCACCAGATCGGGTCGGGGCGCTGGCATCCTGACAGCCTGTTTGAGACTGACCTGCCGAGATTGATCGGGGCTGAAGACCAACCGACCTTCGAGTTTTAAGAGTGCAATTCATCAAAGCTACCGTTTGTGGCCCGGGCGAGGACAGATCCATCGCCTGGCCCGAATCGACCAGCGGTTGCCCAATTTTCAAGGACTGGATTGAATTATGATGCGACGAAATATTTTTGCTTTTAGCGCCTGCCTGTTGCTGGCGTCGGCCGCCCAGGCGGTGGACCTGATGGGGGTTTATGAATTGGCTCAGGCCAATGACGCCGAACTGCGGGCTGCCGAGCAACGCCTGGCCGCCGCTGGAGAAGGGCCCGTCCAAGCGCGAGCTGCGTTGTTGCCATCCCTCATCGGGACAGGTGGCAGGACGATTGGCCGCTCCCAGACGACCATCGCTGGCACGACGCTGCCGTCGACCCCGACCGATCGGGAAAATTTTCTCCTTGAACTTCGTCAAAGTATTTACGACGATGCCAACTACGGCAGCCTGGATCGTTCAAGAGCCGAGTTGACGACAGCTGAAGCCCAATATGCCGAGGCGTGGCAGAATTTTCTGTTCCGGGTCAGCGAACGGTACTTTGATGTGTTGACGGCGCTTGATTCGGTGCGTTTCGCGCGGGCAGAGGAAACCGCCTTGCGACGCCAGTTTGAACAGGCCGAACAGCGGTTCGAGGTCGGCCTTGCGGCAGTCACCGATGTGCATGAAGCCAGGGCTGTTTATGATGCCGCCCAGGCCCGCGTGATCCTGGTTGAAAACCAGGTCGAGAATGCCCGCGAGGCGCTGCGTGAGATCACCGGCGCACTGTTCGAGAATTACTCGCGACTGATCGACGATGTGCCGCTGGACGGGCCGACGCCAGCGGCCGTTTCCGACTGGGTCGAAATCGCATTGCAATCAAACCCGCTCATACTGCAGCAACGCGGGCAGGTTGATGTAGCGCATGCCGACGTTCGCGTCGCCAGGGCTGGACACTTGCCCAGCCTCAATTTGGTGGGGACCTGGTCGCGCAATGCCGATAATGAGTTCGTCGGACGTGATCCAGCGACACAGCAGCCACTGACTTCGGCGGAACTGATCAACCAGGGGTGGCAGGTTGGCGTCAATCTCAACGTTCCATTGTTCCAGGGCTTCGCTGTCCAGTCCCGCCGCCGTCAGGCCGGGTATTTTCTGGGCGCTGCCGATAAAGTGCTTGACCAGACCGAACGGTCCGTTATCCGCCAGACTGAGAACGCATTCCGGGCAATCGTTGCAGGCATTCGCGAGGTCGAAGCCCGTCGCCAGGCGCTGATCTCGGCCCAAAGTGCGCTGGAGGCCACCAATGCAGGATATGAGGTCGGTACACGCACGATTGTTGATGTGCTCCAGTCCGAGCAGCGCTTCTTCCAGGCCCAGAGCGACTATTCACAGGCCCGGCACCAGTTTATTCTCAACCAGTTGCGCTTAAGCCAGGCCACCGGCGTACTGGGTGAGGAAGACCTCGTTCGGGTCAATCAGCTCTTGCGTTAGTTGACCCGGCAGGCAGCGGACGGTCCGGAACAAATGGCTCCAACAATTTGAGGGTGCGGCGCACGGCGCCGCGCCCGTCATCAACCACCCCGAGAGCGGCGCGGCCCAGCTTCAACGCCAGTTCAGGTTCCAGCCAGAGTCTGTTGACCTCTGCCGCCATTGAATCGGCGTCGCTGACCGTCAACAGTGCTCCTGCTTTTTCCAGCGCGGTCGCCATTTCAGCCTGCTGGTGAAGATGCGGCCCGCAGATCACGGCCTTGCCGAAAACTGCCGGTTCGAGCAGGTTGTGGCCACCGATGTCAACCAGGCTGCCGCCGACAAAGGCGGTCGAGGCCGCGCCATAGCAGGCCAGCAAATGGCCGATTCGGTCGACGAGAACAACAGCCGTGTCCGGCACCACGGACTCGCCGAGGACCTGACAACCCAGTCCCGCCTGCTTGACCAGTTCCCGAACTTCCTTGGCTCGCTCCGGATGTCGCGGCGCCAGTACCAGCAGGGCCTCGGGATGTTTCTCCAGCAGCAGTCGATGTGCATCGAGCATGATCGCTTCCTCCCCCGGCCGGGTGCTGCCGGCCACCCAGGCGCGTCGATGGCCCCATTGTTGCCGCAGCTGGCGTGACTGATTGCCGATATCAGCGGGCAGACGGGTATCGAATTTCAGGTTGCCGGCAATGGCGATATGGTCTTCCGCCAGGCCGAGAAGCCGGAAACGCTCGGCGTCGGCTTCCGACTGACAGATCGCCAGGCTGATCGCCGCCATCGGTCGCGTGAACAGCCTCCGGAATCGCAGCGCCCGCTTGACTCCCCGCTTGGACAGGCGGGCATTGACCAGGATCAGGGGCAGTTGTCGGGCGGCAGCCTGGGTAAAAAGCTCCGGCCAGATTTCGGTTTCCGCCACGATGGCGATGGCCGGTTCGATCGCGGCCAGCCAGCGCCGAACGTTGGCGCGGCTGTCGATCGGCGCAAAGCGGTGGGCGACCTGGCTCCCGAACAGCGTATCGACCCGCAAGGCGCCACTGACAGTGAACGTGGTGATCAGGATTGGCTGGCCCGGCATGGACCGCAACAGCGCGCTGACCAGCGATTCGACCGCGTTGACCTCGCCCACCGATGATGCGTGTATCCATAACGGATCAACCCCGGCCGGTGCGACCCGACCCAGCCGCTCCCGCCATCGCCCACGCATCTTGTCCCGACCCGCCGCAGGCCGGTGAAGGCGCCACAGGGCCAAGGGGCTGAGCAGAAAGGCGAGCAGGCGATAGAGGGTCAGCATGGGGGTAGCTTATAGGAGGAGAGGGGGGGACGGGAGACGGAAGGCGGAAGACGGAAGACGGAAGACGGAAGACGGAAGACGGGAGACGGAAGACGGGAGACGGAAGACGGGAGACGGAAGACGGGAGACGGAAGACGGAAGACGGAAGACGGAAGACGGAAGACGGAAGACGGAAGACGGAAGACGGAAGTCGGAAGTCGGAAGTCGGAAGTCGGAAGTCGGAAGTCGGAAGTCGGAAGTCGGAAGTCGGAAGTCTGGACTGCCCCCGAGAAAGTAGACACCTTTTTGAAATTTCTCATGGAGGTGTTTATGCAAAGCAAAAATCGTCGTGTTTTCTCTCAGGAGTTCAAGCAGAAAGCTGTTCGGGCGTCTTTGGAATCCCCAGAGTCG
>JBGTLI010000239.1:0-2877 GCA_041744195.1 Wenzhouxiangella sp.
TGAATTGAAGGTTCGGGCGGTCGCCCTGGTCAGCGGCACCACTCACCCTGAAAACGAAGCATTCGACGGTCCGGCGGCCCGGGCGCTGATGCGCGCCGGCGTATTGTGCAACGATTTCGAGCCCGGCCATGAAGGCGGTGATCCGCTGGAGCGGGCTCTGATGGATCTGGCGCAAGATGCGAGATTCGATTGGGAAGATCTGCGGCGGGCCCATGAGCGTCGCGCCCTGATACCGTTTTCATCCGACTACAAGTACATGGCCAACCTCAGCCCGGGGCTGATCACGCTCAAGGGGGCACCTGAAAAGCTGCTTGAGTTGTGCACACATCAGCGCCGGGATGAAGCTCAGGAAAATCTCGATCTGGAATACTGGCACGAACGGCTCGAGCAACTCACCGAAGAAGGCCTGCGGGTGCTCGCGGTTGCCGAGCGAACGGTGAGTCGGGAGCAGGCACGAATCGATCAGAATGGTGATCTCCAGGGCTTGACATTGCTTGGCCTGGTCGGCTTTGCCGATCCCCCGCGCCCGGAAGTAGCCGACGCCTTGACCGCATGTCAAAGCGCTGGCATTCGGGTCAAGATGATCACCGGCGACCATGCCAGCACCGGCTTGGCGATCGCGCGTGAGCTGAACATGATCGACGACGAAGCTCGCGCGCTGTCAGGGCACGAGATTGACCGAATGGATGAGATGGAACTGAAAACGCGAGCCCTCGAAATCGATGTCTTTGCACGCACCACACCCGAGCACAAGCTCAGGCTGGTCGAGGCTCTGCAGGCCAACAACCATGTGGTGGCAATGACTGGTGATGGCGCCAATGATGCGCCAGCGCTCAAGCGTGCCGATATCGGCGTGGCGATGGGCATCAAGGGCACCGAAGCCTCGCGCCAGGCTGCCGAAATGGTGCTGGCCGACGATAACTTCGTCACCATTGTTGGCGGCGTCGAAGAAGGCCGCGGCGTCTACGACAACATCCGCAAGGCCGTGCTGTTCCTGCTGCCGACCAACGCAGCTCAATCGCTTGTCATCGTGCTGGCGGTTCTGGCTGGCATGTCACTGCCGATCACGCCGGTTCAGATCCTCTGGGTCAATATGGCCATCGCCATCACCCTGGCACTGGCACTGGCCTTCGAACCGCTGGAAAAGGACGTCATGCAACGGCGTCCGCGCCCTGTGAACCAGCCGTTGCTATCGTCATTCATCGTGACCCGTGTGATCTGGGTCGGCGCGGTACTGACCGCGGGCACGTTCATACTTTATGATTGGGTGCTGACAACAGTCGGCGATGAAGATCTGGCCAGAACAATGGCGGTCAACATTCTGGTTGCAGGTCAATTGACCTACCTGTTCAATTGCCGCCGCTGGCAGCAACCCAGTCTGGCGCTCGATTCGCTGTTTGCCAACGGCTGGGCCTGGCTTGCCGCCAGCCTGCTGGTCATCATGCAGCTCTTGTTCACTTACCTCCCGGCCGCCCAGATGGTATTCAGTACAACCGCCCTTCCCGCTCGCTACTGGCTTATCGTCGGTGCTTTCGGGCTGATCGTGTTTGTGCTGGTTGAACTGGAAAAATTGCTTACCCGCGCCCTTCATCTGGAATGGGCCTCACCTGGTGGAACCTGAGAATTTATGCTGATTACTGTAAGAAACCTCGACTTCAGCATCGGCGGCCCGCTGCTGCTCGAGAATGTGGAACTGGAAATCAATGCTGGCGAGCGCATCGCCCTGGTCGGGCGCAATGGCGCCGGCAAATCGACCCTGTTGCGACTGATCTCGGGTGAAATCACCCCCGACGATGGCCAGATCATCATTGGCAAGGGCGTGCGGGTTGCCCGCCTGCAGCAAGAGGTCCCGGCCGGGGCTGAGGGCAGCGTTTTCGACCAGATCGCAGCCGGCCTCGGGGATACCGGTCGCCTGCTGACCGAATACCACCACCTGATCCAGGGTGAGTTTGATGCTGATGCGCTGTCGCGCGTACAAGGCCGTATCGAGGCTGCTGGCGGTTGGGACCTGGATCAGCAGGTCGAACGCGTCATCACCCGGCTCGATCTTGAGGCCGATGCCCAATTTGCCGAGCTTTCCGGTGGCATGAAGCGCCGGGTGCTGCTCGGCCAGGCACTGGTGCAGCGTCCCGATGTGCTGTTGCTCGATGAGCCGACCAACCATCTGGATATCGAAGCCATCGAATGGCTGGAAGAATTCCTCATGGGCTTCGAGGGCAGTCTGGTGTTCGTCACCCATGATCGACGCTTCCTGCGTGCCCTGGCGACCCGAATCGTCGAGATTGATCGTGGCCAGGTCACGTCCTGGCCCGGCGACTGGGAAAACTACCTCCGGAGAGTCGAGGAACGCCTGCATGCAGAGGAGCTGGAGAACCAGCGCTTCGACAAGAAGCTGGCCGAAGAAGAGGTCTGGATCCGCCAGGGAATCAAGGCCCGCCGCACCCGCAACGAAGGACGTGTTCGGGCTCTCAAGCGCCTGCGGGACGAACGCGCGCAGCGTCGTGAGCGTCAGGGCAACGTCAACATGGCGGTCTCGACCGCCGGGCAGTCGGGTCGCAAGGTGATCGAGGCCAAGAACGTGACCTTTGCCTGGGACGACAAGTTGATGGTCAAGGATTTCTCTACCACCATCATGCGTGGCGACCGGATTGGCCTGCTCGGCCCCAACGGCAGCGGCAAGTCGACTCTGTTACAACTCCTGCTGGGACAACTGGAACCGGATGCCGGCACAGTCGAGCCCGGCACCAATCTCGAAATTGCCTATTACGACCAGCACCGCGCCGTGCTTCGCGATGACTGGACGGCGGCCGAAAACGTGGCGGAGGGACGCGATTTTGTAGAAATCAACGGCAAGCGCAAGCACATCGTCGGCTACCT
>JBGTLI010000240.1:0-7840 GCA_041744195.1 Wenzhouxiangella sp.
TTCAAAATTGGACATGGCCTTGACCGCCTTCTTGACCCGTTGCTTCAGATAAGCCGCCAGCGACCAGTGATCCTTGCCGAACCTGGCCCGGAACCAGTTGACCAGGCCGTTCAGCTTGAGCAGGTTGTCGTAGAGCGTGGTCCCGATCAGGCCCAGCAGGGGGGAGCTGATGACGGCGGCGTCGAACTGGTCGCCATGCAGCACCAGAAAGCGGCGACCGTCGGCGGTTTCGTGAATGATTTCGTTGACGATCTCCACGTTGCCCAGGGTCAAGCCGTTGTATTGACGCATGACTTCGTCGTGATTGCCGGGCACAAAGACCACCCGGGTGCCGTGCTTGGCCTTGCCGAGGATCGATCGGACGACGTTGTTGTGCGATTGGGGCCAGTATCTTTTCTTCTTCAAAGCCCAGAAATCGACGATATCGCCAACCAGGTACAGAGTTTCGCAGCGTGTCCCGCGCAGGAAATCGAGCAGGTAATCGGCACTGCAGCCGGAAAAGCCAAGGTGTACGTCCGAGATCCAGATGCTGCGGACGTTGCGGCGAAAAGCGAGCTTGCTGGATTTTGCCATTATTGACCCAATTGACCCATTGGTGGACATGCCAGGGAAGGCTACGCGAATTACTTTTAGGCATTGTGTCAACCACTTGATGATTGGATGACATGACCGCTGTTGACTCACGCGGGTGCAATCCATGGCATTGTGACCATCCAGACCGGCGCCCTGCGCTATGCTACTCACCTTCCTTTGAAACCCTGAATTATGAGCAACTCGCAAGATCCAAAAGACAGTCATCGCCTGATTCTCCGCCCGACCCGGATCGAGGATTACGATGACATTGCCGAGATCATGGAAGCGGTCTATCCGGGAATGGACGGCGCCTGGAGCCGGGCCCAGTTCGAGTCCCAGATTCAGCGCTTTCCCGACGGCCAGATCTGTATCGAGGACAACGGCAAGGTGGTCGCAGCCGCGATCTCGCTGATCGTCAAGTACAGCCGCTGGGGGCAGGACCACCGTTATTGGGACATTGTCGGCAATGGCTACCTGACCACCCATGACCCCAAGGGCGATGTGCTTTACGGCGTGGATGTTTTTGTCAGCCCGGACTACCGCGACCTGAGACTGGGGCGTCGGCTATATGATGCGCGCAAGGAATTGTGTGAAAAGATGAACTTGCGCGGAATCGTGGTCGGCGGGCGAATCCCCGGCTACCACAAGGTGGCCGATGAAATGTCCGCCAAGCAGTATGTCGCCAAGGTGCGCTCGCGCGAGTTGACCGATCCGATCCTGACCTTCCAACTGGCCAATGATTTCCAGGTGCGGCGCATTGTTCGTGGCTACCTGCCGGACGACAAGCCTTCGGCCGGCTTTGCCACGTTGTTGGAATGGATCAATATCTACTACGAGGAGGAGAGTCCCAACCTGATCGGCGGCCGGCCATCAGATGTGCGCGTTGGCGCCGTTCAGTGGCAGATGCGGCCGACCAAGTCGCTGGAAGACCTTTACGGCCAGATCGAATACTTCGTCGATGCCGTCTCCGGCTACCAGGCAGATGTCGTTCTGTTTCCGGAATTTTTCAACGGCCCGCTGATGGCGCCCTGGAATGACCACGGGCCGGCCGAGGCCGTGCGCCAGCTGGCTGGCTACACGGAAGCGATCCGCGACCAGATGCTCAAGTTTGCCGTCTCCTACAACATCAACATCATCGCCGGCTCGATGCCGGAATATGACGGTGATCAGTTGCGCAACGTCTGCTACCTGTTGCGACGCGATGGCACCTGGGACCGTCAGTACAAGGTTCATGTCACTAACGACGAGGTCGGCTACTGGGGTCTGACCGGGGGCGACAAAGTCAAGGTGTTCGATACCGATTTCGGCAAGGTCGGGATTCTGATCTGCTACGACGTGGAATTTCCCGAGCTGCCGCGCCTGATGGCCGAGGAGGGCATGCATATCCTGTTCGTGCCGTACTGGACCGATACCAAGAACGCCTATCTGAGGGTGCGTCGCTGCGCCCAGGCCCGGGCGATCGAAAATGAATGCTACGTGGTGATCACCGGGTCGGTCGGCAACCTGCCCAAGGTGGAGAACATGGATATGCAGTATTCGCAGGCGGCAGTGTTCACGCCGTCCGATTTTGCCTTTCCGCATGACGCCATTGCCCACGAGGCCACTGCCAATTCCGAGACCATGCTGATTGCCGATCTGGACCTGGACAACCTGCGTGAAATCCGCTCTCACGGCTCAGTGCGCAATATGCAGGATCGGCGCCTGGATCTTTACGAATTGATGTGGAAGGATGGCAAAAAATAGCGTTCCGAGACCAGTGTCTCAGGATTCGGGAAAGGGGTTTGTTACCATAGTGAAAACGCATACAAGGACCTGATTTAAATGGCCGACATAGGCTGGATTTTGATTGGATTGGTGGTCGGGTTGCTCGCTGGCGGCGGCAGTGTCTGGGTCTACAGCAGCCGTGCGGGAAAGGATGAATCGGTTGAAACCCTGAAAAAGGAAAACGCTGTGTTCAGGGAGGAAGTGAACGAACATTTCGTTCAGACGGCCGAGTTGATCAACCGCATGACCGACAGCTACAAGGCGGTTTTCGACCACCTGAGCGATGGCGCCGGCAAGCTGGTTGACGAGCAGGCCATTCGCGAACGCATGCCGCAGGTCACCGACCAGGAAGTCCGCCTCAAGCATATCGGCGCCCCGCGCCAAAAGACAAAGGCCTGAAAATCTGATTTACCACGGAGGCACAGAGGACACAGAGGAAGGGCTTGTTGATTTACTAAATTCCAAGAGCTTTTATGTTTTCTCTGTGACTCTGTGCCTCTGTGGTTAGCTTTTTGGTGTAACGCGTAGTACTTGGCCGTCGGCATGGTCGGTTAGGATGTAGAGGGCGCCGTCGGGGCCGACCTGGACGTCGCGCAGACGGTAGTCGATGTCCAGCGGCACGATTTCGTCGCTGATGACCTGATCATTGTCGAGCTGAATGCGACGAATGCTTCTTTCGACCAGGCTGGCGACCAGCAGGTCGCCCTCCCAGCCATCAAACAGCGCTCCCCGATACAGGCTCATGCCGGCTGGCGCGATTGATGGCGTCCAGTCGATCTTCGGGTCGACCATGCCGGGCAGGCTGGTGTACGGGGTGACCTTTGCGCCCGAGTAATCCACGCCGTGAGTGGCGACCGGCCAGCCGTAGTTTCCCCCGGCCTGAATCAGATTGAGTTCGTCACCGCCGCGCGGTCCGTGTTCGTGTGACCAGACCAGGCCAGTCTCCGGATCGAAGACGATGCCTTGCGGGTTGCGATGGCCATAGCTGTAGATTTCGGGGCGGGCGCCGGCCTGATCGACGAACGGGTTGTCAGCCGGTACAGAGCCGTCGGGGTGCAAGCGGACGATGGTGCCGGTGTGCGAGTCGAGCTTTTGCGCCTGTTCGCGGTCGTCAAAACCGTCTCCGAGCGTCAGCAGAAAGGTGCCGTCGGCCAGGAAGGCCATGCGGCCGCCATAGTGGACTGGGCGGTCGCGGTTGGGTTGGGCGGAGAAGACGTTTTGATTGTCGACCCAGTTCATCCCGTCCAGACGCCCACGGACGACTCGGGTGGTGTTGGCGCGTCGGTTGCCGACCGCCTGGGTCAGGTAGATCCAGCCGCTGGTCTCGAAGTCCGGGGCCAGGGCAATATCCATCAGGCCGCCCTGGCTGTGGACGAAGCTTTCCGGCACGCCAGACACGGGTTGATCCAAAAGCCGGTTGTCCGCGATGACCCGCAGGCGCCCGGCGCGCTCGGTGACCAGCATCCGGCCATCGGGCATAAACGCGATCGACCAGGGGTGTTCGAGACCTTCAGCCACGGTTTCGATGTCGAAGGCATGCGCGGTCGAGCCGGTTGCAACGATCAGCAGGATGGTGAGCAGGGTTAACAAGTTGCGGTACATGTCGTGGCTCTTTTCTGATACGGGAATTAGAACAATAGCCGATTTACGTTAAGCTTGTCGTTTGGTTTCCATCCCAAGGAACTGGCCTGATGTACTTACTACGCTGGATCGCTGCGTTACTGGCTGCTGTTGTCGTCAGCGCCGGGCTGGGCAGCATCATTCAAACGCAGTTCAACCTGGCCCGGATTGCCGCTCTGAATGAAGCAATCGGGTTGGGCGCCAGGCTGGAAGTCACCGCGTTCGATCTGATCAGCTTCGCCCCGCTTTATGCCGTTATCCTGGCGCTGGCCTTGCTGATCGCCATGCTGGTGTCCACCTGGCTGGTGAGATTTTTGCCGCGCGCCCGCACAGCCCCCCAGGCGTTGCTGTTTGCACTGGCCGGCTTTGCCGCCGTGGCCTGCGCGCTGGTGATCATGAATCTGATGATGCCAGTGACGATCATTGCCGCAACACGGACGACGGCCGGTCTGATCTTGTTGAGCCTGGCCGGCGCCGTCGGAGGGTGGGTCTACTACAGGTTATGGCTCGCTAGCGGCAAAAGGGCCTGACCTGGTACCAGCGGCGGCAACGGAGCTGACTTTCGCAGGCGTTGAGCTGGCGTTGGTAATTGAGGGCGCGCTGGTCGACCCGGCTGGCAATGGCCTGAAGCTGGCTGTTGTTGCGCCAGCCGCCACGCTGGTAGCCGGTGTGGCCATCGTGGTAGGCCAGATACAGGTTGTAGGCATCGTTCTTGGCCAGCCCCAGGCGGCGATGACTGACGTCGTTGTACCAGCCGATGAAGTCCAGTGCATCGGCCATGTTGCTGCGTCGTGCCCGTCGGTTGCCGGTCGCTTTCTGGTAATCCTGCCAGGCCGGGTCCTGTGCCTGGGCATAACCCCGGGCCGATGAGGGGCGCCGACCGGGGAAGACACCGAGGAAGCGTCCACGTGCAGGCCTGGCGCGGGCGCGGAAGGAGGATTCCTGCTGAATGAACGCTTTTTGAACCGCAATCGGCGTGCCCCAGCGCTTCTGCGAAGCCAACGCCTGGTCGTACCAGCGCGGGTTCTCCTCAAACACCTTGCAGACATTGTCCTGATTGCGCGGCGGGCTGGATGCGCAGCCGGTGAGCAGAACGCTCACAAGGACAACATTGAGGATTCGGAGAGTCGGCAAGGCTCGCAGCATGGCGGAATTCTACCGCACGGCGTACACGGATTGTTGTCACCGGGATTGTTGTCAGAGGCTTGCCAGCAATAGTTATTGGCAATAGTCGTCGGCAATAGTCAACCGGCGCTCGGCTGTTCAAGCCTGCTGTTCAAGCCAGTCATCATCGGAACCCTCGCTGATATCCTCGAACAGATAGGTCGACAGATAGCGCTCGCCGGTGTCGGGGAGCATGGCCAGCAGAGTCGAACCCGGGGGCGCTGTTTCTGCGATCTCCAGGGCGGCGGCGACGGTGGCGCCGGCGGACAGGCCGGCGAAGATGCCTTCGGCGCGGGCCAGGGCCAGGGCGGTATCGCGGGCTTGTTCGTCGGTGATGGTGATCACGGTATCGGCAATGGCGACGTTGAGCACTTTGGGCAGGAAGTCCGGGGTCCAGCCCTGGATCTTGTGCGGTGTCCACTCGTTGCCTTTCATCAGGGCCGCTTTGGATGGCTCGGCGGCGATGATCTTGATTTCCGGTCGCGCCAGCTTGAGCATTTCGCCGGCGCCGGTCATGGTGCCGCCTGTGCCCCAACCGGTGACGAAATAATCGAGCCGGCGGTTGGCGAAGTCACGCAGGATTTCCGGGCCGGTGGTATTGCGATGATAGGCGGGGTTGGCCTCATTCTCGAATTGTCGGGCTAGAAACCAGTCGTTCTTTTCGGCCAGTTCGGCCGCTTTCTTCACCATGCCGGTGCCGCGCTCGGCCGCCGGGGTGAGGATGACCTTCGCCCCCAGGGCTCGCATCAGTTTGCGACGTTCCACGGAAAAAGTCTCGACCATGACAGCGACAAACGGGTAACCACGAGCGGCGCAAACCATCGCCAGGGCGATGCCCGTGTTGCCTGATGTGGCCTCGACCACAGTCTGCCCGGGTTTGAGCGTGCCACGTCGTTCGGCATCCTGGATGATGGCCAGGGCCAGCCTGTCCTTGACCGAGGCCATGGGGTTGAAGAACTCGGCCTTGACGAACAGGTCGATATGGTCAGGTGCGAGCCGGTTGACGCGAACGATCGGGGTGTTGCCGATGGTTTCGAGGATGTTGTTGTAGATCATGGCTTTTTTTAGTTTCCGGGTTGGGATGGCTCAGGCGCTAGCCATCTGGATGAAGCCGTTGGCTGGTTCGGCGGAATGGACGACCGGTCTGTCGCCGTACCAGGCCAGCGTTTGGCACAAAGCGGCCACCGAGCCAACATAGAGGATGGCGGGCGACTGCACGTGATTGGATCGCGCCAGCCTAACCAGTTCGGAAAGGGTACCCGAAAGCACGCGCTGGTTGGGTCGGGTGCCGTTTTCCACCATGGCAATGGGCGTTGAGCGCGCGAGTCCATGGGCGATCAGGCGGGCCTGGATACGCTCCAACTGGGCGACGGCCATGTAAAAGGCCAGGGTCTGGCGCTCATTGGCCAGTGCTGCCCAGTCCAGGCGGTCGATCGAGTCCCGACAATGTGCCGTGATCAGGCGCACTGACTGGGCATGGTCGCGATGAGTCAGCGGTATGCCGGCATAGGCGGCGCAGGCCACTGCCGCGGTGATGCCGGGGACGACCTGGTAGTTGATGCCGTGCTGGCGCAGATCTTCAAGTTCTTCGCCGCCACGGCCAAAGACCATCGGGTCGCCGCCCTTGAGGCGGACCACGCGGGCGCCATTGCGCGCATGTTCGATAAGGATGGCCTGGATGTCCTGCTGGCTTGCCCGGTGGAAGCCGCGACGCTTGGCCACGTCAATCAATTCGGCATCGCGCCGGGCGTATTCGAGTATTCGCGGATCGACCAGCCCATCGTGAACAAGCACATCGGCCGCCTGAATCAGGCGCAGGGCCTTCAATGTCAGCAGCTCCGGGTCGCCGGGGCCGGCGCCAACCAGGGCGACGCTGCCGGTGGGCGCAAACCTGCCTTGTTCAAAATCGACTTGAAGCGCCTCTTGAGCCAGCTGCAGGGCCTGCTCGTGCTGGCCGTTCTCAATCGCGCGGGCTGGAGCATCGTTGAACAGCCAGTCCAGGAACCGGCGCCGCAGGGCAGGCTGGGGGAGTCGCCGGCGGAGCTGGATTTTCAGTGTATCGGCCATCGCCGCGAGTGGGCCGAGCGAGGCGGGCAGCAGTTGTTCCAGGCGGCTTCGAATCATCCGTGCCAGTTCCGGCGCCCGGCCCCCGGTGCCAATGGCAATCATGATCGGGTTGCGATCGACAACCGCCGGGATCAGCGCGGTGCAGTATTCGGGCCGGTCAACCACGTTGAGCGGAATGCCGCGCTCCCGGGCCAATGCGCTGACAGCCTCCAGATCTTCGGTGCTTGCCTCGGCCACCAGGATGAAGCAATGGCCATTGATCATCACCGGGTCGAACCGGCGTGCCAGGTGGCGAACCTTGCCCGCCGCTGCCAATCGGGTGATTGTTTCGACGCCCTGTTCGAACACCATGTCGACCCGCGCGCCGGCCGCCAGCAGGCGGCGCGTCTTGCGAACAGCGGTCTCGTTGCCGCCAAGCACCAGCACCTGCCGGTTTCTCAACTGCAAGAACACGGGGTATCCTGTTTCGGCCTGACGAGGTGGTCTCTGATCCATGGGGTAAACATAGTTCACAAGTCAGAACCAGGGAAAGACCGGCTTGCCAGTACCTTATAGCTGCAAGTTATTTTGGGTTAGGCTTGACGTCTTGCCCGTGAGCTTTACATGAGGAGCAGATATTGATGTTGTGGCAGGCGTTAAGCGCGGCCCGTGA
>JBGTLI010000241.1:0-5250 GCA_041744195.1 Wenzhouxiangella sp.
CACCCCGGGCGGGAACGTCGACCCCGCCTTTGGCGGGCTCTGGTTCAACCCGGCCCAGGACGGGCATGGCCTGTCGGTGACAATCCACTCCGAAACCTCCGCCACGGTCTTCTGGTACACCTACGACCATGACAGTTTTCCGATGTGGCTGATTGGATCCGGCACCATCAATGGCAACCGCATCGAGGCCGATGTCTTCTACCTGTGGGGCATGACTTTCGGAAGCTGGAACACCGCTGACCGAGAACTGTTTGATTGGGGCACCTTCGACATCACGTTCGATTCCTGTGAAGACGCCACATTCAGCTACCAGGGAACACTGGAGTTGGGTGGGCAGAGTTTCGGCTCGGGCTCATTCCCCCTCAAGCGCCTGGCCTTTACCGATGGCCTGACCTGCCCGTAACGGGTAGGTCGAGGCGGCTGATGCCACGGCTGAGCGTTTCCTGATTTACAGCGTGGCGTGGCGCACGAGCCGCCCGGAAGAAACGATTCGCTTGTGGCTCAGCCTATGGTGAACTTGGGGATCCTGGTCATCATTGGGCCTTTCATTCCTATTTGTTGCATCAAATCTCCAGATTTTGCGTCAGATCAATATCCATGAAATGGGCTCTGCTATGTTGAGCTCATGGACAGTCATCGCGAAAAGATCATAACGTCAGTCGCAAACCGCGCGCCGGGTTGGCTCGGTCGTACATCCATTGTGCTGCTGGTCATGGTCTGGCTGGGCACAGCCGTGGCAATCGCGGAACCGGGCAATGCTGCCCCCGACGCGCATTTTGAAACCCTGAATGGCTCGACAATTGGCTTGAGCGAGCATCATGGTGGCGTTGTGGTGCTTAATTTCTGGGCCACCTGGTGCTCGCCCTGCCTGATCGAAATTCCCCATCTGATTGATCTGCATCAGCGGCTCCAGCCTCATGGCGCCACGGTGATTGGCCTGACCCTGGACTCTGGTGATGCCGCGATCATCAAGCAATTCTGGCGTAGCCGGTTGGAGATTGAACCCGCTTATCCATTGTGGCTGGCCTCGGTCGCGCAGGCAGGTGAGCTGTTCAATGTTCATACCTTTCCGCAAACACTGCTGATTGACCCTGACGGCGTGATCCGCCAACGGCTGATCGGCCTGCAGACCGAAGATCAGCTCTGGCGCGCTTTGCAAGAGTACTTATAGCAGCCCATGGTTATAGCAACCCATGGTCATAAATCCATGGTCAATGCACCGAATCACAGGTAATCAAAAGGAGACAGATGATGAAAGGGTATAACTCAAATGCGCAACGATTCATGCGACTTCCAGCGCTGCTGGGGTTCACTTCCCTGTTTGCCTGGGGCGCCGTCATGGCTGACGACACGAATTTTGAACTGAAGGGAGACCCGGAGGAGGGTCGTTCGACCTACCACTGCAATGCGTGACCTGTCATGGACACGCCGGCACTGGCGATGGACCCGCTGCTGCCGCTTTTGAACCGCCACCTTCAGACCTCACCCGCGAGGACCTGACGGCAGAACAGATCTTTCTGGCAACCAGGGACGGCGGCCAGGCCGTGGGCCTGACTGCCTTGATGCCGGCTTTTCGTCATTCGCTCGACGAGCAAACCATCCATGATGTGGTCGCGTACACACTGACACTGCGCGAATGATGAACACATTGATCAGCAGTCTCACACCAAATAGCAATCTATTGGAGATATCGAAAATGTCAGCCCATACAGCACGTATCAGGACTGCAGTCGTTGCAGCCACAATCGTCGCCGTGGGTGCCGCGTCCCTGCTGGCATCAGCGCCAGCCTGGGCATGCGATCCATGCAACGACGCGTTTCTGGAAGAAGTCCTGACCGACCGCAGAGACACGGTCGCCGGTCGCGATATTCTTGCGGCAATCGACAACCAGAAGGGCTTGCCGCTGGGTCAGCTTGAGGCCGTCACCACGGCACGGTCCGGTCGGACGCCTGCACGTGACGAACTTGATGCCATTTTTGAGGGCGCCGAGTTCATCGAGGTCATTCGACGTGACGAAGGTCTGAACATCCCCGCCACCAGCTTCGTGCCCCAGGGCACGGAACCCGATCATCACTTCACCATTGAGCTGGGCGAAGGACAAACCTATCTTGGCCAGGGGGTCATGTACGACGGCTTCCTCACCAACGGCGGAATTCCGGGCCCCACTCTGCGCGTCACCGAGGGTGACATCGTCAAGATGACCATCGTCAACCGCGGTACCGTGCCCCACGGCGCGTCGATCCATGCCGCCTACACCCAGACCTCAAAGTACGTCGGCCAGATCGCCCCCGGCGATAGCAAGTCCGTGACCTTCCGCGCCAACATGCCCGGCGTTTACATGTACCACTGCGCCCCCGGCGGACACGCCATACCCATGCATGTCCTTTTCGGCCAGTACGGGATGATCGTGGTCGAGCCAAAGGACAAGAAATACAAGCTTGAAGAGGAATTGGGTCACGGCCCCGACCTAACCATCCATTTCCTGCAGAACGAGATCTATTCCAGCGGTCGCGACGCGGTCGAAGGCAACCCGGCCTACACGGCATTCAATGGCAAGGTCTTTCGCTATGTCGAGGAGCCGATCGTTGCTCATCCCGGCGACTATGTCCGGATCTATTACCTCAACGTTGGCCCGAACCTGGTTTCGACCTTCCACCTGGTGGGCATTATCTGGGATTACGTCTACTGGCAGGGTCACCCCGACGCCTGGATGGCCGGTGGACAGACCGTTACATCGGGTCCTTCGGATTCCTGGGTGATCGAATTCCGGGTTCCGCCTGATGAGGGTGCCTACACCATCGTAGACCATTCACTGGGAAGCACCAGCCGCGGCGCCATTGGCTTGCTGGTTGCCGACGCCTCGGCCGAACGTTCTGAAACGATCATGGCCGAGAGCATCCCCTACACGGAGGAAGAACTGGAGTCGATGGCTACAACATCGGTTCGAACCATTTCCCCATTCCGTCCTGGCGATGCCGGCACCGGTGTGGCTGCCCGTCCGGACCGGCCGGTCATCTTCGGCGCGGAAGTCGAAGAGGTGTTTGTCGAGATCATCGGCAACTCCTACTATCCCAAGGTGATCGAGATTGCGCCGGGTACCCGGGTGACCTGGGTCAATGAGGATGTCTTTACCTACATGGCTGGCGAATTCTCAGGCGTACATAATGCTATCGCCACCCACGGGCCTGAGCGCTTTGCCACGCGAATGCTCGGCCACGGCGAAAGCGACAGCTTCACCTTCACCCAGGCCGGCGAGTACAGCTACCTGTGCACACCCCACCCCTACATGAGAGGCCGGGTTATCGTCCGGGAGAGCGCTGAGCGCTAGGTGAAAGGTATAAAGGTGAAAGGTGAAAGGTGAAAGGTGAAAGGTGAAAGGTGAAAGGAAAAAGCTGATCCGGCAACCTTGAGCCTTGGAACGCAAGCCGGCCCTGAACAGGGCCGGTTTTTTTTACCGTCTCCCGTCTCCCCGCCCTTTGGCTTACCCTCTCCCGTCTTCCCTCTCCCCCTCTCCCCGGGTTTTCGCCTCGATCCACTGGCTCATGTACTGGGTGCTGCGGTGTTGGTGGTGGTTGAGCATGGCGCCGATGAAATTGACCCGCCTGTGATCATCGAGCTGGCTGATCGCTCGCTTGATGCGGCGCTGGAAATCATCGGCAAATGAAGCTCGACCAAAGCGCTCGGTCAACAAGGGTCGACAGTGCTGCTGGGCTACCGACCACTGCGCTTCGTCCTGGTAAAGTCTCACGGCGGCCTCAACGAAGGTCTGGCCATCATCGGCGACACATCCTGGCCATGACATATCACCGTGCATGCCCTCGGCGCCGATTGATGTAGTCACACTTGGGGTCAGGCAGGCCATGGCGTCGAGCAGCTTGCCCTTGATGCCGGCGCCAAAGCGCAGCGGCGCCAGGCAAACCCGCGCTCGACTCATGACAGCATGGGCATCGGCCGCCCAGCCCTTGACTCGAAAACCCTCATCCGGGTTGTTCAACGCGCTGGCTTTCGGCGTTGGATAAGCACCGTAAAGGTGCAGTTCGGCTTTGGGCAGACGCGCCCGAACCGCCGGCCACAAATGATGCTTCAGCCACAGGCAGGCATCCCAGTTGGGCGGATGGCGGAAGTTGCCGATGCTGATGAAGTGCGTGCGCTCCAGAAACGGCAAACCGGGCTGCTCACCTGCCTCGGCGAACAGGGGCAGGTAATGCAACAAGCCGGCGGGGATTCCGAACTGCTCCTGCAACAGGCTCGTCTCGAACTCCGAGATCATCAGACTCAGGTCGCTGCGATAGATCGAGGCCATTTCACGCAAGGCCAGATCGCCATCAGCCATTGTCCGGTAAAGGGCATCCGGCGCTTCAAGCACCGGCCCGACCGCCTGTCGATCGGCCTCGTTCGATCGTAGATTCTTCATCTCCTTCAAACTCTGCCAGCGGGCGGCACGCAGGCTGTGCAGGTCCTCGGTGTCGACGAGGCGCAGCGCCGCCGGACAGGTCCTGGCCACCCGCCAGCCGAATTGCTCTTCGGTGATGAAACGGTCGAACAGCACCGCGTCAGGCTGCTCAGCCAACAACCAGGCATCGAAACTGCTGCAATTGAGCCAGATGCCCACTTCATCCACATCCATGCCGGCAAGGTCGGCGCGGTGTTCCGAAAGAGTGGCCGCGCTGGCGAAGGTGACCTTCGTGCCCATCACTTGAAACAGCTCGATCAACTGCACCATTCGCACTCCTGCGGCTGACGAGTTGGGCTCAGGCCATACGCTGCCGATTATGATCAGGTTCTTCAAAAATCTGCTCTTTCGCTTGTATTCGGTCGGCGATATTGTGACATCCAGCAGACCGCAATCGGGCCAGCGCTTTGCCGCGCCTGGAAAACCTTCGCCGTTTCATGCAAAATCACGCCAAGCCTGCACAATAGACAGGCCTATGGCGCGATCGCCACCTGCTTAACAAAAAAGGGGAATCAATGACAGTTCTGAGGGTGGCAGCCGGGCTTGTTGTAATGGCCATGGCCTGCCTGGGCCAGGCGCAACCAACGGGCACGGCTACAAGCGATCCGTGGTCGACGCTGGCTGCGCGGATGGTTTTTGCCGACTGTCCCACCGACGCAGCTTCCAGCCACTGGGCCCGACAGTATGCCGAACATCCGCAGAATCTGCTGACAGCCATCGAGCGGGCCGAGCCCTGGCTACCATTCGTCGTCAACGAGATAGAAAACCGCGGGTTGGCAGGAGAGCTGGCCCTTCTC
>JBGTLI010000242.1:0-1554 GCA_041744195.1 Wenzhouxiangella sp.
GATTCAGTCGAAATTCCGCGACGAGATCCGGCCGCGTTTCGGCGTGATGCGGGCACGCGAATTCCTGATGAAGGACGGCTATTCGTTTCATGTCGACGAGGACTGCCTGGACCGCTTCTACCAGGTCATGTTCGCCACCTATACCAAGATCTTTGAACGCCTGCAGCTCGAATTCAAGGCCGTCACCGCCGACTCCGGCGCCATTGGCGGGGCGGTCAGCCATGAATTTCATGTGCTGGCTGATTCGGGCGAGGATCAGATCGCCCATGTGCCGGGCTCGCCGTACGCGGCCAACGTGGAGCAGGCCGAGGCGCTGGCGGTGGGCGAGCGCGCCGCACCCGGCGAAGACATGCGGCTGGTGGACACGCCCGATGCCAAGACCATCGCCGAGCTGGTCGCCCAATTCGACCTGCCGATCGAAAAGACGGTCAAGACCCTGGTGGTCGAGGCGACCGAGGATTCAGGTCACGGATTCGTTGCTTTGCTGATTCGCGGCGATCATGAACTCAACACGGTCAAGGCCGAAAAACTGCCCCAGGTCGCCGCGCCGCTGCGCATGGCCACCGAAGAGGAAATCCGCAAGGTGATCGGCGCCGGCCCCGGCAGCCTGGGCCCGGTCAACCTGCCCATTCCCTGCATTGTTGATCGCCAGGTGGCGCTGATGAGCGATTTCGGCGCTGGCGCCAACATTGAGGACAAGCACTATTTCGGCATCAACTGGGACCGCGACGCGCCCTGCCCGGAAACGGCCGACCTGCGCAATGTGGTACCGGGCGATCCGGCTGCCGACGGCTCGGGCACGCTGGCATTAATTCGCGGCATCGAAGTCGGCCATATCTTTCAGCTGGGTTGCAAGTATTCCGAGGCCATGAATGCCGTGGTGATGGACGAACACGGCCGCGGCATTCACCCGGCCATGGGCTGTTACGGCATTGGTGTCTCGCGCATCGTCGCGGCCGCGATCGAGCAGAACCATGACGACAACGGCATCATCTGGCCCGAGGCCATTGCCCCGTTTGATCTGGTCATCCTGCCGCTCAATGGCAAGAAATCACACCGGGTACGCGAGTTGTCCGAACGCTTCTATACAGAATTGCGCGCCGCCGGTCTTGATGTCCTGATGGACGACCGCAACCAGCGCCCAGGCGTGATGTTCGCCGACGCCGAACTTATCGGCATACCCCACGCCCTGGTGATCGGCGATCGCGGCCTCGACAACGGCATCGTCGAGTATCGCCGCAGAGGCGGTGAGAACAGCGAGATCGCGATCGATGAATTCACCGCTTTCGCCCGGGCGGGTTTTGCCTGAAGGCCAGATATGGGCCTCAGGAAAGGACACTTTCCTGAAGGCCCAGCTATGTCCGTCGGGGGTGCAACCCCGACCTACGCTTGAACGAAGCCGCTCCGACCTCCGACCTTGTATCTTGATCCTGCACTTGGTAAATGACCAGGTGTTCACTGGGGAAGCCGATCCGACCTGGAGGCAGAATGGATTTCTGACCTCGTTCTGAGAGTGGCTCCCCGCCTCATTGCCAAGTCCGAAGAGTATCCAGA
>JBGTLI010000243.1:0-17769 GCA_041744195.1 Wenzhouxiangella sp.
CCAGAAGCAAAGACCAGTTGAAGGCCAAGGCCATTGCTCACCTCAGAAAGTTGCAGAAGCTGCCGTCTCGAGTCATGAAATACTTCCAGGCAGCGCCCATTCAATACGCGGCATCGTAGCTATTTGATTGCCGGGTTAATAGTAAAGGTCAACTGCAGTTCGCTCAATGTCGGGTCGACGTTGCGCAGTACGCTCATCCAAACTTCGTCAACGCCATTTGTCTCGATGTTTGTCAGGTGAAGTATTTCTTGCCGCCCATCACCGGTTAAATCACCAGCCTGCGCGGAAATGAAATTGTCAATATTGAACAACTGTGTCTGTTCCGGGTCTGGCGTAGTCAATTGGCCGGTCGCCCAGGAAAACGTCGTCGCGGGCAGGCACGCATTCGTTTCGGCGCTCCAGCATTCTTGAACACTGTCAAGTGCACTCTGTCCACCGCTAGCTTGTGTATATCCCAGACGATACATTCGATGAATCGTATTTGAAGCCGCGAAGGAAATAATTCTGTTGATGCGATGAACAGTTCGAACGCGCTCGCCTGCACTAAAACCGACAGATCGTTCGCGTACCGGCATCAAACCCACATCAAAGTAAAGTCGGGCAAAGGTTGGCTTGGCCGCCCGGCTGTTACCGGTATACCGAATATTGCGTGGCAGCCATTCGATAAAGTTGGCGGGATCTGGCTGGTAGTACTCAAATGTGATGAAGTTACTGGCGCTATCTTCAAATCGGGTCATTGGCCACGCAAAGACAATATTTTGGGTCGGTGCGATGATTTGATCTTCGGTAGTGTCATTCTCGGAGCCGAATATGCTTGTGGAGCCGTCACTCCTCTGCACGACGAAGTGGGTTGGTGACCCGCCACGTTCACCAAACGCCTGTACTCGGGTGAGGTTGTCTATTTCCAAGCGATAGACCGAACCCGGAGCACCGTAGCCCCCATCACCCGAGACCTTGATCAAACGCTGCCCGTCGAGGCAAAAGCGATCCGTTGTGTCCAACTGAATTCCGGTGTTGTGCCCGTCGTGCACGAGGGTCTGCCCACAACGACTAATTGTCGAAAGACCAGCTAACCCCCAGGACAGGCCTAATGGTCCGTATCCCTGGTGGCTGTTGTACTCAAGAGAGATTTGGGGTGCAACCCCACCCGAACCAGGAACTGTGGCAATGGGAATCGAATAGCTTGCTGCACCGCCTTCTGTAACACGAAATTCACCGGCCGTAGACCCGATCATCGAGCTTGCGCTGAGTTCATTGCCCGGAATCGAAGGTGGCTGAGTGACGGGCAAAAGTGGCACAAGTGGGCCGCTGCTGGGTGCCCCCGTTGCCAGTGACCGGGAACTGGCGATAACGGCTTCCTCCGAAGTACCAGGCCAATTGACCAAGTGAAAGCGATATTGTCCCGGAGTGGAGATGTGGCAATCCTGATCATGCTCCAGAAAGTCAAAAGGACCTCCGAAGGGCTCCGCACAAAGTTCACCCAGTTCGCGCAAGTTCGAAACATCATCGCCCAGCGAGTACATCGGCAGCGCGTCCGGATAATAGTCGTCCGTAAACCATGTCAAACGTATTTGGCAATGCTCGCTGGCTACCAAGTCGCAGTCTGCATCGCCTGAAAGGTCAAAATTAATGTAGTGCAGGTTTGCAATCTTTTTAATAGGCTCGTATGTTGAGCAATTCTCTCCGCCCATCGAAAAGTCATAGGTGCGAGTAAAACTACTGTTTTCATATTCGAGAGTGCCCGACAGGTCAATACACATGCTGCCGGTCAGGAAATCCATCTGGGGATCAGGGTTAGTGCCCCGGTAAAGGCGCGTTAGCCCAGAACCGCTGACTTCTGGTTTGTGAGTTTCGGTCAGTCCATAGGCAGCTGTGGCGGCATGGAAGTCCTCCGGGAGATAGAAAGGATTGATAGACGGATGGATAGCAACGAAATCTGCTGGACCAAGCTCGTGTAGAGCACCGAGATCGGGGCTTTGGTCGTCCTCACATGGGCCGAATTCGTCCTGGTGGCCATGGCAGGTAAAATTGATGAGCCAAAATGGTTCTCCGGCATCATCAAACCCATGCAGCCCGATTGATGACAATCCACCAACTGCCCACTCGACAACAAAAAAGTCATTCTGTTCCAGTATCTGTCCAACGTATTCATTGGGAAACAGACCTCCACCGCCCTGCGGCGTCCATACACCCCGATAGTGATGATTCTTTCTTGGACCCAGATATCCGTTTTGCTCGAAAACGTCGCCGTCCAGAACGAAGTCACGCAACGGAATAGCCTCTTCATGGGCGACCAAACTGTCGTGGTCCATGTCGATATTCAGCCATGCGTGCTGTCGTGCTTCCCCGCCTGACTCTGCGTCTTCAGGACTACCAAAATAGACCCGTACCGTCCCAACGGAGAGGTCACTGGATGCGGCCTGGGGATACATGAGCGCCCCCTCCACATACTGCCCATCAGAGCTTCCGGTCGCCTGCATTCGAGAGTAATACCAGACAGGCGACCATACGCCTCTGATCATTTTATAGGTATGCCAAAAAGCGACCAAATCGTAGCTTGCTCCAAAGGCTTCATTGACCTCATCAATACGCAACTCATTGGTCCAGTAGAATCGCCATCCTGTACCAAGCCCTACGGATGGCGTGTAGCGGCAGTTCTTCCAGATTTGCCACTCTGCTGGCGCAAGCTCTGGGTTCGGCTCATCCCCACAACTGTCAGTTTCTATATCGGGTTTTGTCGTTATCCAGGTACCCGGGTTAAGAGCCCCTGGCCCACCCATAGCAGATCTTCCAGTCGACTCCGGCTCTATCGGCTCCGGGCAGCGGCTTGATTCGTCCCATGCAAATTCACCATTTGCCTGGGTAATGATTGGCGTGATTCCACCAAAGCTGCTATAGGGTGGCTGCCAACGTACCCATTGGTTGTTTGACAGTCCATGCGACAGGGGGACGACCTTAATTCTTTCGCCAGCACTGCCGCTCTGCTCTAGCTCCCAGCCCCATTTCCTAACCCAAAGTGGGTTGTCCGGGTCGGCAGAGTTGACGTCGAACAAAATTGGCTTTGCATTTCTGAACTCCTGCGTTTTCAGGATCGGCGCATTCAAAGTGGTTCTGCGTGTCCCAAATTGATCTGGAGCCTTGTTCGCCCCTGAATCATAGGTCCACCTTAACCTGTAATTCGCCGCGCCACCGCTTGTCAAATCCCCCCCGTCAAACCAGCACAAATTTCTACCATAAAGGCTACTGCTATTGAACGGATTGACCGTGTTACCCGTTACAGCATCCAGTAATGCAGCACTATTAGAACACCGGTCTTCAGCACC
This sequence comes from Wenzhouxiangella sp., assembly GCA_041744195.1. Lineage (GTDB taxonomy): Bacteria > Pseudomonadota > Gammaproteobacteria > Xanthomonadales > Wenzhouxiangellaceae > Wenzhouxiangella. Next base: position 3,324 of record JBGTLI010000243.1, read on the forward strand.
ACGAACTCGTTGGCACGCACGTACCGAAAAGCTCCGTTTCCTATAGTTTGACTGATATTTTCGTAGAGCTTCCAGCGACTCAACAGCATAGACTCGACCAGCTGAATCCTCGGGACTTTCCTCTATTCGGTAGTAGTCGACATCTTCATGATCATCGTGATCCCAACTCAAACTATAACTCACACCACCCAAGTGTTCGAGAGAAACTGATGAGGGAGCAGGAATGTTGTTGTCCTCCACTGGCTCAACAATTCGTATTTCTCTAGATGGCCCACAGAACTGCTCCTCTGTCTCGACATAGCATGCCCTTATCCGGACAATTCCACCTGGCCATTCATCAAACGAAGACAGCGTCTGGCTCCAGGGGCCTCCAGATCCCCAAGGTACGTACACCGGTTCCACCACGGGAAACAACGCCGAGATTTCAAACTCAATCACAGGCTGCCCGGGCGGGACAACGTAACCCCAACTCAATGCCACATTGTCCCCAACATACTCAATCGACAAGTCCTGCGGCTGCACCGGCGGATACTGGGCAAAGTGGTTTTCACTCCAGTCACTACAAAGCCCGTCATCTCGGCACGAGCGTATCTTGAACTGCCAGAAAACGTCGGAAGCCGGATTGTCCAAAGTCAGCCCGAAACTTGAGACCGTCGCATCATCAACCACAGCCTGGCCTCCCCCGCTGCCATCAGTTCGCTGGTAGTGGATTTCATATCGGGCCGTTCCGTGATAGGCGGGTGGTGGCGGCACGGCATCCCACAGGAACTCGTAGTTTTGCAAATTTTCCTGGACCAGGGTCTGGAATTCGCCGGGCTGGTCGGGTACACACTCTGGAACCTCTACAGCCTGTCCTTGATTTGGTAAACGTAGCAAGCCCCGGTCATGCAGGGTGCGCAAATCACGGCATGAAATCTCATTTTCCGCGAAAAGGGCCAATTTACTATTGGGATCAGGGTCAAAAAGTGCGCTTTCCGGATTGCTCGCCAGATCCAGCAGCGCGCTAATATCGGTAATGCCATTGTGTGAAAAACTTGCCACGTTCAGCTGCAACATGTCAGCAAGCGGCGAAAGTGCGGATGGTTCAGAAAGATCGCCGTGGCCGATCGTCAGGTTGCTTATACTGCTGCCGGCTAACGGCCCCAGGTCGGAAATATTGGTGCTGGCTGCAAACAGATACTCCAAGGCGGGAAGGTGGGTTACAAACGAAAGATCCTGCAACGGAGTCTGGCCAACCAGCAAAGTTCGCAGATTCGCATGAGGCCCTGGCAAATCAATTGCTTCAATCTGGTTACCAGTCAAGTGCAGTAGCCACAAGTCCGGCATATGGGTGATAAATGATGCGGTCGTCAAGCCCGAATTGGCAAGAGTCAGCAATTGGACCCTGGTCAAGCCTGCCAGTTGGGTGCTGACTGTGAGTTCGTTGCTGGCAAGGGGATTGGAGTCAAGAAATAATCGAATCAGGCTATCAGCGCTGTGAGTCAGGCCTTCAACATCATTGAGGAGATTACCACCTGCGTAAACGGAAGCCAGCCCCGTTATGGCCGGAAGCGCCTGGATTTGGTTGTTGATCACATTCAGGGTCTCGACATTGACACCCGAAAGGGCGGAAATATCGGTCAGATTATTGTTGCTAAGGTTCAGGTTTGCCAAGGGCTGGAGATTTTGAAGCGCATCGATTGAATCAAGGCCGTTTGAACTAAGCTCCAAAAGCGACCAGCGTACCGGGAAGTTGACCAGATACTGTAGTTGGGCGGCATTAACCTGGTTTCCATGCAAATTCAAATCGACAACTTCGTCGGCCTGCGCGTGCCCTGCCAAAAGGGGCTCCAGCGGATAAAGAAGAGTGATCTGGTTGCCACTAAGGTATAAGCCGGACAGGTTCGGAAAGCCGCTGATTCCGAAAAGGCCCTGGATTTTTCGATTCGAACATGACAGAGAATTCAATTCGCCGCTGAGTTTGAATTGTGGACGTCCGTTTTCGTCATCATAAATCAGGTGCTCGGCAAGGCATGCCGCCAGATTTGTATCCGAAACCTCTTCGAGGGCAATGTCGCCAGGCACCCCCGGGTCGCCCATCACCACTTGCTCGATGGAGGTGCTCCAGCCACCGCAACCATCGCTCACGCCGTCTTCGTAACAGATGCGCACACGGTATAAGTAGGTTCCGGCATGCTTGTGACTGCCATCGTCAAAGTTGTAGCTGTGATCGGTGGTTACGAGGTACGCAAGGTCACCATCCGTTCCCGAGGAACCAAAGACGCGTTGCTCTTCAACCTCGAAGTGCATGCCGCTGACTGCGTTGCTTTGCCACACCAAACTGTAAGCATTGCCCACACTCGGGTTGTCGGTGCTGCCCAAAGCGGTTGGAATTCCGATGTTGTTGCATACCGCAGGTCGCCCCAGGCCCGCTGTTTGCGAGTCGCCGGGCAGTAAAGTTTCCAGCGTGTCAAGCTGGGGACAAAACAAATCCTCGTTGCCCCTCAAATCCACAGTGTGCAAATTGCTGAACTCGGCACTGGCATTCGTTATGAGCGGCATGATATCGCCGAAATCCAGATTGATATTGCCGCCATCAACCAAGCTTTTATACGTTGAAGATTGCAGCTCGACAATATCGAAAGACTTTGATCCACTTGCTTTGTAGATCGGATCGCCTGGGATCGGGTCTCCAGGCACTTCTCCAGATTCGTCGGAATCAAACGTCGGCGCATCCGGGTTCAAGTTGACCCACTCCAGAGCAAGAACATCCTGCAGCCCTGAAAGGTCCCGAATGGGCGCGCCGCTGAGGCTGAGCCACCTTAAGCTTGTAGCCGAAAGGTCTGGGATTGTCCAAATATCTGTCCTCTCAGCATTGAGCCTTTCCAGATTGAAAAGGTTCACCAAGGAAGCCAGTGAGTTCACAGCGCTGTCCTGAATCCTCAGATCACGAAGCTGTGAAAGGCCCGAGAGATAGGAAATATTGCGGACATTTGTCCTGCCAATATTGACACGCTGAAGCATGCCCAGATCAGCTATCGAAGCGATGGATGATATGGGATTGTCAAGCAGAACCAGTACTTCAAGGGCGTACAGGTGCTCGATCCCCCAGAGAGACCCGATGCCCTTACTCGCACAGTAGGCCTCTTTGATATCCGCAACCGGGGTCATCTGGCCAAATTCTGCCTGGTCCACCAGGCAGTGTGCCAGCGCTGAATCAAGAAACTCGATCTCACCCAGAGTCTGCGAGGTGGGTTCATATTGAATGACCCCGTCGCTACCCAAAACGTCTGAATCGCCACCATCGTTGGTGTGTGTCAGCGCCTTTTTCTGGTCAGGCTGACCGCTGCCGCTATAGACAGCGCGCACACGAATGGTGACGGCTCCAACCGGTTCCGCCAGATGAAACGACTGCCTTACCCTTCGCGGACGCTGGCGCGTACCTGCTGATTCGACGGGAACCGGCTGGCCATCACGTATCTCGTACTGCTGGCCCCGGTTTGAAGGAACAGCGCCAAACAACTCCTGCTCGCTGACGGCGAAGACACGGTACGCGCTGTCTTCGATGATCATGATCTCGTAGCGTTCGGTGTCGAAGAAGCGGCCTGAGCGTCCTGGACGCTCGGGTGGATGCCATGAAAGGCTCAGGGATCCGGCGTTCTGCTCGGTTGACGGAATACTGAGCACTCGGACATCGGTGACGGCACGGACCGTCTGCCCGGCATCAGGTGGTTGATTCCACATAGCCCGACAGTCGTCGGCGCTGCATTGACCCTGTCTGATCAGGGCGCCATCAGTGGTACGGGGAACGACAGATTCTACCGCCGTCGCCGCCATTGCCAGCGGTCCAACCAGACCGGCACCAAAACACAATACGCAAACCCACAGCAAAACCCTCTGCCCGAATAACATCCCTGACTTCTCCTCAAATCAATATTTGCCAAGAAGTCCAACGAGACGTTAGGGAACTGGCGCTCAGGCAAGCTGATGCCAATAGCGAAAAACGCCAACGTCTTGAGTGACCCTGCCTAGCGATTTTTATAGATAGGTTGTATAGGTTGTCGATCAAGACATTCGCCACCCTCGGTGGCAGTACCTGGCTCCCAGCCTTTTCCTACCCTAGCCGCACCTGGGCAGAAAGACAATCTTTTTCGGCTTTTTCGACCCGACGGACGCCAAGAACGACGCTGGGTCCTGATGGGCTTCCAGAGTTAGGGAGCCTCTCCGCGCAGATCGATCGGGGTAGGAATGCCCAGAGATTGGGCGTTTTGCAGGTGCTGGATCATCAACCCGACGGTGGCGGCAGCGGTTCCGCCCCGCGGCCCTGCTTTAATCTGAGCGCATTACGGTAGCACTGGGTGGCGGCCTCCAGGCTGCCGGAGCGGTCGAGGATGCGGCCGAGGGCGGCGTAGGCTTCGCCGTCGGGGTGGTCGGCGACGGCTTTTTCGAGGCAGACGCGGGCTTTTTCGTATTGGCGGTCGTCGAGGTAGAGGGTGCCGAGGGCGAGGTGCAGGCCGCCGTGTTCGGGTTGTTCCATGAGCCAGTGTTCGCAGTCGGCGATGCGGCCGGCGCGTTCGGCTTCATCGACGTTGGCGTATAAACGCAGCGCTTCGCGGTCGAGGCGTTCGTTGAGCAGGCCTTTCAGGGGCGGGCCGGCCAGTTGCGGTCGGCCCAGTTCGACGGCGCGGCGGGCGTAGGCCATGGCCAGATCTCGTTGGCGGCGCTCGGCGCGCTTCAAAGCCTTCCAGGACGACTGCAGCGTTTCGATGTCGGGGCTGGTTTCAAGTTCACGGGTGGCCGCCAGGGTGGCCAGTTCGTCGGCGCGTTCGCGGACGACGATGCCGGCCTTGTGCAGGGCCGGGGTGAGCAGGCGCACTTCATGCCAGCGATCAAGATCCTGGTAGGCCTGCAGCAGCAGGCGCAGCACGCCGGTATGGCGGGGTTTGCGCAGATGCAACTCTTCCAGTACCGGGACGGCTTCATCGACCCGGCCTTCGCCGGCCAGCAGACGGGCGCGCGCCAGGCCGGTGACGAAATGACGCCGCCCGAAGCGCGCATCGGCCAATTGCAGCCACTGATCTCGTCGGGGGCGATCAGACTGGCCCTGGGCGGCACGCGCGGCGGCCAGGTAGCCTGCTGTGGTGCCACGATACTCGAGCGATCGTCCCAGTTCACGTTCGGCGCGCTGCCAGTCGCCTTCGGTCAGCGCCAGCAGGCCGTTTTCCAGTTGACGCCGGGCGCGGGCCTCGCGGCCGCGTTGCCAGATCCGGCCAGGCATTCTGAGCAGGCCCATGACCAGCGAAATGAGAATCCAGGCCAGCAATACGGCGCCGACCAGGGTCAGCACGGACATTTCCAGGCGCCACTGACCCAGATCGATCATGACGTAGCCTGGGTCTTCCAATAGCCGCGGGGCCAGCAGTGCTGCGGCGAGCAGCGCGACCAGGATCAGGACGATCAGCAGGATTCGCTTCACAGCTGCTCCAGGTGCGCTTTCAATGCAGTCAACGCCTGTCCGAACTCGACCGGCAGGGTCGCGGTTTCAAGGCCAGTCAGTTGCTCCATCAAAGCCCGGGCTGACTGAATTTCGGGCGCGCTGCCATCGAACCAGTCTTGCAAGTCGCGCATGGCTGCGCGCAGGTGATGGTCGAGTTCCAGCGTATCGCGCCGGGCAATGGCCAGTTCAGCGGCGGTCAGGCGCATGCGCATCTGTTCGCGGGCCGCGTTGATCTGTTCATCGGAAAGTTCGACTTCGTCGCGCGGGCGCACCCTGACCAGTTGGCCCAGTGCGTTTCGCATGCTGCCCATCCAGCCTGTCGCTTCGGCCGGTTGATCCGGCTCGGCTTCGGTATTGCCGGGGTTTGCCATGGGCCAGTGCTCAACGGTTTCAGCCAGCCGCTCCAGTTGAACCTGAGCCCGCAGCCAGTCGGGTGCCACGGCGGTTTCCAGCGCATCGAGTTCGCGCGCGATGTGGCGGCGCACGTTGCCCAGGCGCGGATCGTCGGCCTGCTGTACCAGGGTTGCGGCACGGCGGTAGGCGGTGCGGGCGCCGACAAGATCGTCGGTCAATTCGGCTCGCTCCTGGCCAATTCGCAACAGCGAGGCGGCCTCAAGCAGCAACAGCCGAAGCTCCAGTTCGCGATCGATCTGTCGCTCCCGGCCTTCGCGTTGCCACAACTCCTGCATCTGCCCGCGCAGCTCTTCGGCAAGTTCACGCTGTCGGGAGGCCAGCCCGCCGACCTCATCGCCGGCCTGGCTGATCAATTGCCGGGTCTCCTGCAATTGGTTTTCCAGGGTCTCCTGGCGCTCAAGTGCACGGTCAGCCTGTTGCCCGGCCGTGGCGACTTGCCCGGCCAGCGCTTCGATGCGCTGCGCGAGCGTGATGGTGCGTTCACCCTGCTGCTCCAGTTCGGCCAGTACGGGATCGAGTTCAGGGTCGGGGTCGGCCAGGTCGTACCAAAGCCAGGCTGAGGCGGCCAGGGCGACCAGCGAGAGCAGCAGTGCGATCAAGGCTAAAAGCGGGAACGGTCGCGACGGCGACCTGGGCGACGCCAGCCTGGGCGAATCGGGTCTGTTTTCAGTGGAATCCTGTGAGGCGGACTCGCCGTCGGACGAGGTGTCCTGTGCGCTCATGAAGCCCTTCCATTTGCTCAACAATAGTATGGGTCAGATTAACGCAAATGCGGCCCTGATGTGAGACCAGGCAGACAGGCGATCATGGTCAGGTCATCAGCGCCTCCGGCATTTTCAGCCTGCAGACAGCCCAATGCCCGGGCCATGTCAGCGACCCGCTCCGAGGGCGCCAGAAGCCTTCCGGCCGCAACCCGTTGCCAGGCCTGAGTCGACAACTGATCGTGCAGAGCCTTCAGTGCGCCGCCGCTGCTGATGAGCGTGGTGAGTTGTGGCGTCTGTACCAGGCGGTCTTCCAGGTCGGGCGGCAGCGGCGCTTTCAGGCGTTGATAGACATGCAGACGTTCAACCCTGGCGCCGCGCGCGGCAAGGGATTTTTCGAGCAAGCGCCGGCCACCTGCCGCGGCCAGGATCAGCACACTCTTGTCTGCCACCTGGCGCAATTCGGGTAACTCAAGCATGGTTTCGCTGTTGCCCCCGCAGACGGGAAAAGCGATATCGGAAAGCCCCAATTGTTCGGCCTGCCGGGCGCTGCCCGACCCCGGCACGACAATCCGGCTGCCGGCAAATGCCGCGGCGCCGACCAGGCCGACCGCCTGGCGAATGCTTTCGGGGCTGGTCATGATGACGCAGTCGGCCGGCAGCAACCCTTGCAGGCGACCGGCGATTCGACTGGGCTCTGCCGGGCCGGCCAGACGAAGCGGCGACCAGTTCAGTACATCGAAACCGAGTTGACGCAAGCGAGCAGCCAGTCGCTCGCCTTCCGGGGGCGTTCGGGTGACCAGGACTGGATGTCGCGCGTTCATTGAGCAGAGATTATCCACGACCGGCGCTGAATTCGGCAGTCAAATCATGCGTGTATCGGGATAGGGAGGCTGCCGGGGCGCAATAAAAAAATCCCGCCAAATGGCGGGATTTTCGTTGAGATTCCGGGCGCCTAGCACAACTCGCTAAAGTGCTGGGGGCTTGCGTGTTGGCGTTGGCAGTAGGGGGACGCACCTCAACTAGTTGAACCGTGGTTGGCGCCCGGAAATTTAAATTGTTCTGGGACTCCCCTGTATTTGAAACCGTGGATTAACTTTCTCACAGCCGAAGCACTTTGTCCAGAGTTGGTTGAGAAAAAAGCAGATTTTTTTTAAATTTGTGACAGGATTCTCATTCCGTCCTGGGCCATGATTGAGGCCGCCACCTCTTCACCGAGCCTTCGCGCCGACCCAACAGGGCCTCGAATTTCCGCATCCAAACACGCTCGACCATCCGGGCTGGCAAGCCGGGCCCGCAGGTAAACCTGGCCCTTTTCAACGGTTGCCAGCGCCGCCAATGGCATGCGGCAGTCCCCCCCCAGGGCGGCGACCACCGCCCGTTCGGCCTCCACTTGCACGCTGGTTTCTCGGCAATGCAAGGCTTCCAGCCGCTTCAGGACAGACTGATCATCGTCCCGGCACTGAATCACGATCACGCCCTGCCCCGGGGCCGGCAGAAAGTCCGGTGGCAACATCGACTGACGATGAGGCGGGGCAAGCTCAAGTCTCTCGATGCCGGCCGCGGCCAGGATGACCGCGTCAACCTGACCGCTGTCGATCAGGCCGAGGCGGGTTTCCACATTGCCCCGGATCGGCACCACGACAAGCTCCGGATACAGACGCAAAAGCTGGCTTTGACGGCGCAGGCTCGAGGTTCCAACCCGGCTGCCCGGCGGCAGTTCGCCCGGTAGGCGCCCATCCTTACTCAGCCACAGATCGGCCCAGTTGGCGCGCGGTAACACGGCGGCCAGGTGCAGGCCCGGCGCTGATTCGGCAGGCACATCCTTAAGGGAGTGAACGGCGATATCGGCCCGGCCATCCAGCAGTGCTTTTTCCAGCTCCTTGAGGAACAGGCCCTTGCCGCCAATTTCGGCCAGCGACCGATCCAGCACCTCATCGCCGCGCGTGCTCATCGGCAACAGCTCAACAGACAGGCCGGGATGGGCAGCGCGCAGACCGGCAGCGACATGCTCGCTCTGCCACAGGGCGAGACGGGACTTTCGGGTAGCAATTCGCATGACGGTTTCCAATCGGCTGGTGGACGAGTTTCAGGAATGCAGCTCGCGACGCACCGCCGGTAGATTACGGCGGCTGACTTCCGGGCGGCAATCAACGCCCTCGACTTCCACGTGATCCCGGCCTTTGCCGTCGCGGGCCAGCGCCCTCAGGTGGCGACGAGCAACGAGTGCATTGCGATGGACACGCAGGAAATAGCCCGGGAAGCGCTCTTCGAGACTGACCAGAGAATCGTCCACGAGGGCGACGCCACCCATATGGTGGACGCAGGTGTACTTCTCGTCAGCCAGCAGTACCCGGATTGTCCGGACAGGAATCGTCATGATGCGCTCGCCCAGGCGCGCAGTCAGCGAGGGCTCGCGCTCACTCGCGTGGCTTGCAGGATTGACTCGGCTCAGCGCCTGCTCCAGGCGCTCCCGTCGCACCGGCTTGACCAGATAATCGACCGCGGCCAGGTCGAATGCATCGAGCGCGTAGCCCTCGTAAGCGGTCACGAACACCAGGGCCGGGCTCTTGGGCAAAGCGGACAGCTTTCGACCGAGTCTGACCCCGTCCATGCCAGGCATTTCGACATCCAGCAGGACCACATGGGGCAAAAGACGCGCGCAGTCGGCCTCGGCTGACTCCGGCCGGGTGGTGGAGCCGACCACTTCACAGCCGCCAATTTCGGCCAGCAGGCGCTCCAGGCGCTGCACGGCCGGTACTTCATCGTCGACAAGGTAAACGCGCAACCCGGGGTTCACGCCCAGGTCTCTTCCAGCCACTGATCAATGGCACGAACTTCGTCAAGACAAACCGAATGTGGCATTGGCCAGGTCAACCACCGCACCGGGTAGCCGGCGCTGGTCAGGGCATTGGCCGAAGCCTCACCCAGGGAGGCCGGCACCACCGGATCCTGACTGCCATGGCCGATGAAGATCGGCACCGTGGCCGAGGCCGGACTGGCCCATTCGGCCAGTCGGGCGCCTTCGAGCAAATAGCACGACAAGGCGATAATGCCTGCCAGGGGCGCTGATCGAGCCAGCCCGCAACGAAGGGCAATCGCCCCACCCTGGGAAAACCCGGCCAGGATGATATTCGCCGCAGGAATGCCGGACTCGACCTGTTCGTTCAGCAGCGCGCCGATCGCGGCAACGGAGGCGTGAATGCCGGCCTGATCCTGGTCACGGTCGATCTGCATGCCGAGAATGTCGTACCAGGCGCGCATGGCCATGCCATTATTGATCGTAACCGGGCGCACCGGCGCGTGCGGAAAAATGAACCGCACCGGCCGGGCTGCGGCGGTGGTGAGCTGCGGTACAATCGGCTCGAAATCATGACCGTCGGCCCCCAGCCCGTGCAGCCAGACAATGGCATGTTGCGGGTTCGGGCCGGTTTCGCGAATCACGCACTCAAGTTTTACTGTAGTGGAATCATTCATGCGCGCAATTCTACCCGTTGTCATCACCCTGTTGCTGCTTTGCGGCTGCGGACTCAAGGACGATCTGTACCTGCCCGACCCGTCGGGCCAGGCGCCAGACCAGACCACCCAGCAGGAGCGACCGCGTGAGCGAGACAATGAAGAGGACACCTGAACCCGAACTGATGGACGCCCCGGAACAGGCGCGCGCCTACGCCGATGCGGATTTCAACAACCCCAACCAGTTGTTCGTCGACCTGGTGCTGCCACTGCTCGACAGTAACGGGGGTGGCCGGCTGATCGACCTGGGCTGTGGCCCTGCCGATATCTGCATACGCCTGGCCCGGCGCCTGCCACGATGGCAGATCGTGGGCCTGGATGCTGGTGCGAACATGCTTTCGCTGGCGGCCGAAGCGGTCCGGCGCGAAAATCTTGACGGGCAGATCGAGCTGATGCTGGCCCGCCTGCCAGCCGAGGCACCGCAAGGTCGCTTCGATGCGATCACCTCCAACAGCCTGCTGCATCACCTGCCGGACCCGGCGACCCTGTGGCGCTCGATCGTGCGTCTAGCCGCGCCGGGCTGCGTGATTCAGGTGATGGATCTGCATCGCCCCGCCAGCCATGATGCGGCCATGGCCATAGTCGACCAGCATGCCGCGGACGCTCCTGATGTGCTGCGCCAGGACTTCTACAACAGCCTGCTGGCCGCCTACACCGGTGAGGAAGTCGAAGCCCAGATCGAGGCCTCCGCCCTCAGGGGCCTGACCCTGGTCCGCCCGACCGATATCCACTGGCTGGTCCACGGCAAGATCGAGGGCGGACATGCCTGACCGGCCGCCATTGCCCTTTACCAAGCTCGAGGCGCTGGGCAATGACTTCGTGCTTGTCGATGCTCGACAACAGATTTTTCAGCCCGGCACGGCGCTGATCCGGGCCATGGGCGATCGCCGTCGGGGCATCGGCTTTGATCAGTTGCTGATCCTCGATTCTCCGCAGGGTTCGGACACGCTTTGCCGGGTCAGAATCTTCAACTGCGATGGCAGCCCGGCCGAGCAATGTGGCAACGGCATGCGGGCGATCGCACTTTGGCTGCACGAGGCAGCGGCATTTGACGCATCGGCCCGGATCGAAACCGCCGGGGGCAAGGTGGCAATCAGTGCCGACGGAAACGATGTCTATGCCGCGAGCCTCAGCCCGCCCGATTTCAACCCGCAGTCCTGGGGAGGACCGTCGGACCGAGCTCCGTGGACCGAATTGGTCGATGGCAGGGAAATTGTCCTGCACGGTGTATCCATCGGCAACCCCCACCTGGTGGTGCCATGGCCAGGCCTGCCTGCCGAGGCCGATGTATTGCGCCTGGGCGCGCTGTTCAGCAGTCACAATAAGCTCTCGGGCGGCGCCAATATCAGCCTGGCCTCGGTCAGAAACCGGCAGCGCATCGACCTGGCCGTGTTCGAGCGCGGGGCAGGCCCAACCCTGGCCTGTGGCAGTGGGGCCTGTGCCACGGCGGCGGTTATGATCAGACAGGGTCTGGTCGATTCGCTGGTCACCGTAGCCCAGCCGGGCGGGGAGCTTGTGATACATTGGCCTGATCCGAATCAGCCCATTTCCATGGCTGGCCCGGCGCGCCGGGTTTTCGAAGGATTGTTGGACGAAAAACTGATGGAATCGAAAAATTCCGCATGACCAAGAAAAACGAAGTCATCGACTGGCTCAAAGCCCACCCGGACCTGTTCACCCGCCAGCCTGAACTGCTCGACCACATGAACCTGCCGCACCAGGCCGGCGCCGTCTCGCTGATCGAGCGCCAGGTCGAGCGCCTGCGCGAGGAAAATGGCGTTCTGAACAAAAAGCTTAAGGCGCTGGCCGGTATCGCCGGCCAAAATGAACGGCTGATGCAGCGCCTGCACCAGTTCACTCTGGAACTGATGACGGCCAACTCGACCCGCGCGTTTATCGAGCAACTGCTGGAAAAACTGGCCAGCGATTTCCAGGCCGACAGCGTACGCCTGCACTTGCTCACCACCTGCCCCGACCTCGACTCAATGGACGAGGTCAACCAATTGGCCAAAGAGCGCCCGGCCTGGTTGGACCAGATTCTGGAACATGGCCGCACCGAGTGTGGCCGTCTGACCCGTGAGAAGCTGGATTTGCTGTTTGGCGATCAGTCCGCGGACCTGGGCTCGGTGGCACTGGTGCCGATCGCCGACGTCGGCGTGCTGGCCATCGGCTCTCAAGCGGTCGAGCGCTTCTATCCGGGCATGGGCACCTTGTTCCTTGAACTGCTTGGCGCCACCGTCCGCTACCGGCTGCGGCAGCCGGGGGCCGAACATCGCAAGCGCGCCTGACAGCATCTCCGACCGGCCGCTGGAATCCGCGGTCGCGGCCTTTCTCAACCACGCCGCAAACGAAGTCGGCTTCAGCCCGGCCACCCTTGATGCCTACAGCCGTGACCTGCGCCGCTTCATGGCCTGGTGCAGGAAAAGCGAAATCAACGAACCCGGCCAATTGACCGAAGCCGACATTCGCGCCTATGCGGCAACCGAACACCGGCGCGGCCTGAACCCCCGCAGCATCCAGCGCAGTTTGTCGGCCCTGCGCCGCCTGTTCAAGTATCTTCGCCGTGAACACGTCATGCAGCACGATCCCGGCCAGGGCGTGCGCGCGCCCAAGGTCCGTCGACGTCTGCCGCGTCCGCTCGACATTGACCAGGTGCTGGCGCTGCTGAACATACCGGAGGAAGACGAATTGGCCACCCGCGACCGCGCGATGCTGGAACTGTTTTATTCCTCGGGCCTGCGCGTGAGCGAACTGGCCGGGCTGACCTGGGCACGACTTGACCTGACCGAAGGGCTGGTGCGCGTCATGGGCAAGGGCAAACGCGAACGTCTGGTTCCTGTCGGCCGCCATGCGCTTGCCGCCCTGGGCCGTTGGCGCACGGTTCAGCGTGCCCTCTCCGATGCCGATCAACCGCACATCTTCACCAGCCTCAAGAGCCGGCCGCTGGGTGTGCGCGCCATCCAGAAACGAGTCGCCTACTGGTCCGGGCGCCAAGGGCTTGACCAGCGCGTGCACCCGCACCAATTGCGCCATTCGTTTGCCTCCCACATTCTGGAGTCCTCCGGCGATCTGCGCGCGGTGCAGGAATTGCTCGGTCACGCCAACCTCTCGACCACCCAGATCTATACCCATCTCGATTTCGTGCATCTGGCCAAGGTCTATGACGAAACCCATCCGCGGGCGAAGAAGAAGTAGGGACGGTTTACGGTTTACGGTTTCCGGGTTATCTTGCCCGTCCCTAACTCCTGACCACCGGGCTACCATGGCTATCTGGATCGCGGCAATCCTGGGCATCATCCAGGGCATTTTCATGTTCCTGCCAGTCTCCTCGACCGCCCACATGGTGCTGGCCGAACACTGGTTGATTCGGCAGGGCCATCCCATGCCGGATCCGGCCAGCCCGGAAATGATCCTGTTCAACCTGGTGGTCCATGTCGGCACCCTGGTCTCGATCGTGGTGGTGTTCTGGCAATCCTTGAGCCGCTTTGTCGGCAATGTACTGACTGACTCACTGACTTGGGCCGGGCGAGGCGGCCGCGACAGAGTGCCGCTTTACCTGCGCCTGTTTCTGCTGGGCATGTTTTCAGTACTGTGTACCGGCCTGCTGGGCCTGGCCCTCAAGGCCAGCTTCGAATGGGTCTTCGCCACCCCGATGGTGATTGCCGTGACCCTGATCTTCACCGGCCTGGTGCTGTTCTGGACCGACAAGCTCAAACCGCGCAAGCGTGGCCTGAAGAACACCGGCTTAGGGACCGCCGCGGTGATCGGCATCGCCCAGGGCTTTGCCCTGGCGCCGGGCCTGTCGCGCAGCGCCATGACGATCGTCTTTGCCCTGTTCTGCGGCCTCAAGCGACGCTGGGCGGCCGAGTACAGCTTCTTCCTCGCCATCCCCACCATCCTGGCCGCCACCCTGGTGCAAAGCCGTGATGTCTTCAGACTCGGCGGCCTGGGCGATATCACCTGGACCGCGCTGGGCGTCGGCTTTATCGTCGCCGCCGTAGTCGGCATCGTGTCGCTGAAAATCGTCGTCTGGACCCTCTACCGCGCCCAACTGAAAATCTTTGCTTTCTATGTGTGGCTGATGGCGGCGTTGATTCTGTTTGGTGTTATCGACTTTTCGGCGGTTGCCGACGGCTAAACGGAAAAGGGAAAACGGAAAAGGGGAAAGGGAAAGGGAAAGCGGAGACCGGCGTTCTCGCAAATCCTTGAGCCTTGAGCCTTGAGCCTTGAGCCTTGAGCCTTGAGCCTTGAGCCTTGAGCCTTGAGCCTTGAGCCTTGAGCCTTGAGCCTTGAGCCTTGAGCCTTGAGCCTTGAGCCTTGAGCCTTGAGCCTTGAGCCT
>JBGTLI010000244.1:0-2647 GCA_041744195.1 Wenzhouxiangella sp.
GAGGCCTTCGGCCAGCGGTGCCAGCCCGCGGCGGGTGGTTTCGACTTCAGGCAGTTCGGGCATGCCGGCCTCGGATAACTGGGGTACACGAGTGTACAGGGTTGGCGGAGGACCCTCTCATCGAACAAAACCGGATTTCACCACGGAGGCACAGAGAGCACAGAGGGAATAAACTGAAAAACCAATATTTTATCTTGCTTTTCTCTGTGACTCCGTGCCTCTGTGGTGAGCTTTTATTGTTCCTATCGCGACAGCGGGCCTGGAAGCGGCTTGTACATTCTGTGGCCAAAAAAACGGGCCCGAATCGGGCCCGTTTCGTTCGCTTGTCAAGCCTGATTTCAGGCGATCATTGGCCGACCGACCTCAGGCTGGTCGTATAGGCCCCACCCCCCATCTGCGCCGGTAGCTGACCTTCGACCCGGATGACCATGCGCGGCGAGTCGCTACTGATCCAGACTGTCTGCCGGCCGCCTTCATCATCCAGCGGTGACAACTCAATGCGCCAGGCCTCGAAAGTGCCGGCCGGCACTTTGATGGTTTCGACCTCGTGGACCTCCACATGGAAGAAACGTACGCGCTGATTCATCCCGACCTCAATGAAACGCAGCGGCGTGCGATAGTCGGCCTGGAGCGGCAGCGCCATCAATGCCGCTTCAAGTCCGGCATCGCCCCCGAAAGCCGGGGCATCCAGGCTGATATCGATCGGCATTTGCTGGGCACCGGCGTCGATCTGGCCAGTGACCTGGCGGCTGACGTATTCGACATCAATGCTGACCGGCCCCTGTCGGACCTTGCGCTCGATGGGGCGCAGGGTATTGCCATCGAGAACGTAGCGATCACTGATTTCGCCCATCGGCGAGGTGCTCTCGCTGGTCAGCTCGAGACGGCCATGACCGTCAACCTCGGTGCGGCTGATCTGGCGGTTGGCCTGGATCTCCAACTGGTTGCCCTGGATCGAAAGCTCAGTCAGGTAGACAAATTGTCCGGCAGCGATCCGGGAAGCATCGACCACCGGCAGCGGTCGGGTACGGGCCGCGGCCAGTTCATCGGCCAGATCGGTGACCTCGACGGAGTCGATATCCACGGTGATGCTGGCCAGGCGTTCGGCGATCTCGTTATTCATCGACTCCTGGTGACGGCCACCGAGGTGCTCGTCGAGGAATTGCTCGGTCCGCGCGAACATGGCCAGGCGATTCTCGCGACCGCGGAAGCCATGACCTTCGTCCGGCGCCACAATGTATTCAACCGGCAGCTCGGCTTCACGCATGGCCACGACAATCTGGTCGGCCTCGGCCTGGCGAACCCGCGGATCGTTGGCCCCATGGATCACCAGCAGCGGTCGCTGGATCTTGTCGACGTGGTTGATCGGCGACTGACGTTCGAGCTGGGCGCGCCCTTCGTCGGTATCCGGGTCACCCATGCGCAGCGTGAAAATCATGCGCGCCGGCCCCCAGTAGGCCGGGATCGAGTTGAGCAGGCTGATCAGGTTGGAAACACCGACGATATTGACCCCGCAGGCGTAGAGTTCAGGGGTGAAGGTCATGCCGGCCAGGGTCGCGTAGCCGCCGTAGGAGCCCCCCATGATGCACACCCGCTCCGGATCGGCGATACCCTGGTCGATCAGGTATTGCACGCCGTCGGTGATGTCATCCTGCATGGCGTCTCCCCACTCGTTGTTGCCGGCGTTGAGGAAAGATTTGCCAAAGCCGGTCGAGGCGCGGAAGTTGGGTTGCAGTACGGCATACCCGCGGTTGGCGAGAAACTGCACCTCGGAGCGATAACCCCAGGTGTCACGCGCCCACGGGCCACCGTGAACCAACACGACGACGGCCAGGTTCTCCGGTGTCACGCCATTGGGCAGGGACAGGTAAGCCGGAATTTCAAGCCCGTCGCGGGCCGTGTAGCGAATCGGCTGCATTTCAGCCATGTGCTCGACCGGAATTTCCGGGCGCGAGCGATAGAGTTCCTCGACTTTGCGTTCGCTGCGATTGAACAGATAGACGGTGCCCGGGTCAACGTCGCGCGACAGGCTGACCAGCGCCAGGCTGCGGTCGGTGGTTTGCGAAGGCAGGCTGATTTCGCCCTCGGGCAGTTGTTCGCGCAAGAACGCCAGGTCGGCGGCAAAATCGTCGTCATGCGGATAAATGCGTGGACGATCGCCGACGTAGACAGTCGCCAGCAATTGGTCGGTATCAGGTGCGAAGATAGCGCCGCCAAAATCGACTTCACCTTCCGGATCGCGCTCGAAAAGCGTCAGCTCTCCGCTAGCCATGTCCATCAGGTACAGACCGGTCAGATCGACGTCCTCACCCTTGTTGCTCTGAAACCAGACCTTGTCGCCATCTGGATGAAAGCGCATGGGGCCGCAGCTTTCCTCCCAGGTGCACTGGAAGATGGTCTCTCCCAATTGCCCGTCTATGACCCTGATGACTTCGGTGCCGCCCTCGGTGTCCTGGCGCAGCGCCAGCCGGACGTTGCCCTGCAGGTCGGCGCTCCAGCCGGCGACATTCTGTTCGTTCCGGATCAGCAACTCGCGCTCACCGGTGCTGATGGTCAGGGCATAGACGTCATGCAGGGCCGGGTCGCGGTCGTTGAGCCCGACCAGCATGCGGTCCGGAGTTCGGCGGGGAACAGCAATAATAAAGGC
>JBGTLI010000245.1:0-1935 GCA_041744195.1 Wenzhouxiangella sp.
CCTGAAATGATTGTTCTTGATACGAACGTCATTTCGGAACTCATGCGGCCGGCACCCGATGCCGATGTCACGGCGTGGCTCGATGCCCAGGATCCGCTGGACCTTGCCACCACCACCATCACGATCGCGGAAATACAGCGCGGCATCGTTCGCCTGCCGACCGGCAAGCGGCGCAAAAGCCTGCAGCAGCGATTTACAAACTTTGTCGAAGACGCATTCCCAGGCCGACTGCTCGGTTTTGATCGGGATGCCGCCTATGCCTGTGGCGAGGTATCGGCGGCGCGCGAGCGAAAAGGACTGCACGCGGATGCAGTCGACATGATGATCGCGGCAATCGTGCAAACCACCGAGGCCGCGCTGGCAACACGTAACACCAGCGATTTCGAAAAGTGCGGAATCCCGCTGGTCAATCCGTGGCCAAACAAGGACTGAATCCACGACCTTGCAGATCAAGAGACTAAACCACAGAGTGATCGAGTCCGTCTCTGAACCCGCTGTCGCGAAGGGAACAAGAAAAGCTCACCACAGAGGCACGGAGGTCACAGAAAAAAGCACGATAAAGTATTGTTTTATAGTTTACTCCACTACCGATTGATGCCTGTCCCGAATTGCCCACCGAATTGCCCACGGAATTGCCCACCCTACTGGAATTCCGCATCAAAACTGCCCAAATTCCGCCGCCCAGCTTCAACTGTCGACGCCGGCTGCCTTTTGAAATTGCAATTTTCAACGAGACAAGCCGAAATCCAGCGTCATGGCCAGATCCTGGGTGTCCCGTACTGCCGGATCCTGGGTGTCCCGTACTGCCGTGCCCTAAATCGACCTGGTGCAATGGACCGGCGAGTATGCCCATCCAAACAAACGCGGGAAACTAGAAAAAGTCAGATCAGACCGCCGGAGGTGATTCAGAAGTTGGCTGGGACTCCGCGGGCCTGGATGCGCCAAGTGCAAGGCACTGAATCACGCTACTACCGCGCCATCGGTTCGGCCGAGGCATTGATGGCTAAAGCTGCCGAACTCCTCCAGACCTCGATGAAAGGCGTGGCTGGCGAACGGGCCCTCCAGATCCTGCGCGAACGACCTACCTGACCGAGCTCAAACCCCCGAACTAGAGAAACCGGCCTCGCGCCGGCTTTCGGCGTGCCTGGAATCCAAGGATTTTGACCAATGTTGCGCTTGCGACGCCAGATTCCACGGGTTTCGGATCGATTCTGAGCAAACGAGCTTCTGCTGATCACGAAATTGGGCTCGGCGGCGTTCGCTGGCTTCTTGTCATTGATGCCTGTCCCGAATTGCCCCCGAATTGCCCTGGCTTCCTCCAAATAATGCCTGTCCCGAATTGGCTCCTCTACCCAAGCGTCGCCTCAGACGCCAGATTCACGAATTTCGTATCAATTCAAAGCAAAGAAGCTGTTGCCTGCCGCGAAAACGACCGTAGCTGGGGTCGCTGGCTTCCTTCAATTAAAGCCTGTCCTGAATTGCTCCCTGCACGAGGAACAGGGGAACCAGGAACAGGGCTGACCAACGTCCTGCTCCCAGGCTGCCTGCCATGACCAGAGCCGCAGCGAACAGGAACGCGCCGAGCAAGTTCAGAAACCGGTCAAGGGGGGAGCCGATGAACTGCATGGCTATTTCGACCGGGAGCGCCAACAACAGCGTGATCAAGGCCAGGCTGAACAACGCTGATGGTTTAAACGTAGTCACCGGCCGCCCACGGTGTAATAAAAAGCCTTGGCATTGGAGCCTGTGCAACTTCGCTTGATTTTGTGACATTCTTGCGTTCGGTTTATGACTAGCTAGTGTACCCCGTCAAACACTCTGTAACTTATTCAGGGTCTGACGCCCTCGTTTCACTTTTTCGAGGATATCTTGCGCGGACTTCGTCCAGATAAATGGCGCCGGTGCCTGATTGTGCTTCTCGATATAGCTCATGAC
>JBGTLI010000246.1:0-13439 GCA_041744195.1 Wenzhouxiangella sp.
GTCATGAGCTATATCGAGAAGCACAATCAGGCACCGGCGCCATTTATCTGGACGAAGTCCGCGCAAGATATCCTCGAAAAAGTGAAACGAGGGCGTCAGACCCTGAATAAGTTACAGAGTGTTTGACGGGGTACACTAGAACAAAAAAGGGCCGGCCTCGCCCCCGAAGCCGACCCCTGGCCCCTGTCACCATCGTCCCGCTGGCCCGAATGACCAACAACTCTTTGGCAACCTGGTCCCAACTACTGCCAGTAGCTTGGCCTTCAGACTAGCGAAAATGAGATCAAACTCGCATTAGCCAGTTGCGACAATTGGTTGACATCTTGCGACAAATCGCGCTTTTTCAAAATTTTAGGTCAGCTTTTTGATTCTGACGCCACTTGTCCGGCGGCAGGCCATAATGCTTTCGAAATGTCCGACTGAAGTGCTGAGCACTGCCGAAACCGCATGAAAACGCGATTTCATTGACCGACAGCTCGGTCTCAAGCATCATCTGCCGCGCCTGGTAAAAGCGGTGCTGGCGAAGGTAGTCGGCTGGCGTCAGGCCGGTCAGCGTCTTGAGCTTGCGTTGCAGCGTTCGACGTTCCAGCAAAACCGATTCGGCCAGCGCCTCGACCGTAAAATCCGGGTCACTGGCATACTTGTTGAGTGAATCGTTGACCGCGCCGAGCAATTTTCGATCGCACGCCGAAAGATCTGATGCGGCACTCTGACTGAGGCTGTCGTCCTTGCGTGCCTCTCCCGATAGGCGCTGCCTCAGTCTCAGCCGATTGTCCAACATGCGCACCAGGCGCAGCCGAAGCTCGCGAGGATCAAACGGCTTGGGAAGGAAATCATCGACACTCAGACTCAACCCCTTCAACCTCGTAGCCCGGTCCTGTCTGGCCGTTAGCAGCAACAACGGAATATGGCTGGTCTCAATGTCCTCGCGAATTGCCGCCAGCAGTTCGAAGCCATCCATCCCCGGCATCATCAGGTCGCTGACAATCACATCTGGTGCATCCGTACGGGCCAATTCCAGGGCAGCCTCCCCGCTATTAGCCTCCAGAACGTGCCACTGCTCGGACAGGATTTCGCGCAGGTACTGGCGCATTTCAGTGTTATTGTCGACCACCAGCACACAGCCATGTTGCTCGTGAACCCGGTCAATTCCCTCGACCGCCGTCGACTGGCCAGCGCTTGGTGCGGGGGCGCTTTCGCTTCCTTTGGTCCATGCTGGCAGGTAAACCGTGAACCGACTACCCCGGCCAGGCTCGCTTTTTAACTCAATGCGTCCGCCCATGGCCCTGACAGTATCGTGAACCAGGGCGAGGCCAATTCCAGCACCGCTGACCCCCGCGCTGGCTTCGGATCGGTAAAAACGGCGAAAGATCAACGCCTGGTCCGGAGAGGGAATCCCTGGCCCATTGTCAGCCACTTCCAGCATGACCTCTTCAACGCCACCGGTTAGGGAGACATCGACTTTACTGCCTGGCGGTGAGAACTTCAGCGCGTTGGTCAGGAGGTTGTGCAGCACCTGGTCTACATGCGCCTGGCTGCATTTGGTCAACCATCCCGACTCAATTTCGGCTTCCAACACTATCTTATTCTGCTCAGCCAACGCTTGAAAGGAATCGACCGTCGAACCCACCACGGGCGCCAGGGGCCAGGATGGTCCGTCGATCAGATCCTCGCTGGTTCCCAGGTGAGCATGTTCGAGTAACTGATCGACAAGCTGCAACAGCTGGCGCAGGTAGCGCTGGCCGCGCTCTACAGCGCTGCTGTCACCACCCTCATCCCCCAATTTCGCGATACTGGCCTCAATCAGGGTCAGCGGCGTTCGGAACTCGTGAGAGATGTTGGCGAAAAACAGCGTACGTGCTGCCAGGGCCTGCTCCAGTTGGATGGCCTGGCGGCGCACGATAGCCTGTTTCTCGACCAGTTCCGCCGTTCGCAGACGGACCTCGGATTCAAGCAATTTGCGACGGTCAAGATGCAGGCCGTAGGCCAGCGACGCCACAGCCAGCACCAGGATCACATAAGCCAGATACGCCCAACCGGTTTTCCACAACGTTGGATGAATGACCGCCGAAAGCAACAGCGTCTCCTCCGACCAGACCCCGTCGCTTTTGGCAGCACGGACAAAAAACCGGTAGTGACCCGGAGCCAGCCCGGCAAAGCGCACCTGGCGCTGAATGCCTGCGTCAACCCAATCGGTGTCCAGTCCCTCCAGCCGGTAGGCGTACCTGACCCGGTTCGGATCGACAAAATCCAGGCCGACGAATTGAAGCTGCAAATTATTCTGGTCATGACGGAGCTTCAACCGGGTTGCGACGCCGGGAACACCGGGGATCTGTTCATCGCCAACGACCACTTCCTGTAGATGAACCCTTGGCGGGCTGCCGAGCTCCCTGATCTGGCCCGGTCGAAAAATATTGACCCCGTTGATTCCGCCAAAATAGAAGCGGCCCGAAGCGCCTTTCGTAGCCACGGCGCTATTGAATTCGAACGACTGGGCTCCGTCTGCCGGGGTAAAGTGCCTGACTTGCCGGTCGATTGGGTTCCATCGCATCAGTCCGCGATTGCTGCTCATCCAAAGCTGCCCGTCGTCCTGCGGGAGGATGGCATAAATGGTTTCGTCGACCAGGCCGTCGCCCATTCCGTAACGTTCCGTGTCAACATTGATTCTGCCGTTTTCGTCCCCAGTTGGCCAGGCATGCACCAGGCCTGACTCACGGGTGCCAATCCACCAGCCGTTTTCATGATGCCTGGCGAGTCCAAAAACGGCGTCATCGAGACTTTGTTCAAGCAACGGCTCTTTCGACGGACTCGCAAAATCGAAGATTGCAAATCCGTCCAGGTCGCCAACCATTACCCTTTGCCGTTCCAGCGTCATCAGATTTGTCACCCATCGATCAGGCAGAAATGGATGTCCATGATCGGGTGACAAGCTGACTCGATCTTCATTGATGTAAAACACGTAGACGCCGGACCGGGTGCCGACCAACAGGGCCGAGCCATCTTCCGAAATCGCCAGCGATGTGCTGTTCACTCTGACATCCGCGTCTCCCGCGACCTCAATCTTGCCCACCACCTGATCGCTGCGTGCATCGATGGCAACCAGATGACTGGACTCAAGCACCCAGACCGTCTCGCTCTGCGGATCAGCCACAATGTCCAAAACCATGTCGCCAGGCAAGGTGTGCCCCTGCTCCGCGAGCGAATGGAAGCTGCTGATCCAGGTGTAATCATTGACATCGCGGCGAAGAAACCGAAGCACTCCGCCGTAATCGAGCGCCAGCCAGAGGTATTCGTGGTCGTCCACCATCTGCTCGGCAACACCACGCACGACGTTCAACCCAGCATAGGGAAGATCCGCAATGCTACCCGCATCAAGAAGATGTTCGAAAAGACTGTCCATTGGCGAATAACGCGCCAGCCCGCCAAGCCTGCTTCCGACCCAGACAGACTGGTTGTAATCGATAAACAGGCTATAGCCGGTGCCCAGCGAAGTTGGGGGAATCGAGTAGGTATCTCGGGGATCGTGACGAAACAGCGAAACCGTGTCCGAGTTCGCATCCCAGCGCGCTACTCCATGCTGGCCGGCGAACCACAGGTCGCCGTTGGGGTGCTCAGCCATGATCAGCGTCTTGCGGGTATTTTCAGGCATTCGTAACTGGCTATTTTGGAACTTGACCTGCCAGTCGTGACTGGCCGGATCATAACGAACCAGTCTGGTTGCTGTGGCCAGCCACAAACTGCCATCCGAAGCCGCCATGATCGCGTTGAATTGTGCTTCGCCCGAACCCATGTCGGTCAGAGAAATCTGGCGAACGACATCCAGTGAATCCGGATCCAGCAACTTTAGTTGGTCATCGGCGGCAATTGCGAGCAGACCGTCGGCGGTCAGGGCCAGGGACTGGTACAAGGGCGATGCCCGGGCACTCACATGGGGCCGAACCCGTTCCATGTGTAACTGATCAAGGTTCAGACGCCACAGCCCGGCGCCATTGTAAAGCCAGAGACGACCCTCTCCGTCCAGTAATGCCGAACTGCCGAACTCTGAGTCTATCGACAGTGGCTGCTGAAAAGGGACCATTTCAAGTTGGCTGCGTTCCGGACGCAAAATGACAACCTGGTCAAGATATTTCAGGTAGACTGTGCCGTCTTGACCTTCACCAACTATCGTCAGGGCGCCTTGTTCATGCGTCCTGGCAACAGCCATCGGGGGAAGGGGAAAACGTTCGGCACGACCGGCACGGGTATCAAACCGATCCAGGCCTTTGGCGGTTGCCACCCACAGGTGACCCAAGCCAGACCACAGCAGATCACTGACATTGCTGTTGCTCAGGCTCGATGGGTTGCCTGGCTCGTGACGCCAGGTCCGAAAGTCATGACCATCGTAGCGGTCAAGCCCGTACTGGGTCCCGAACCAGATAAAACTATCACCACACTGGGCAATCGCCAGAATGGATGACTGCGACAGGCCCTGTTCCATAGGAACAGATTCGAAACGGACACCTCCTGCAGCCATCGACAAGGTCGGCAGCACCAGCACACATAACCAAAGACCCGTCCAGGGCCGGTGGGTCAAAAAGGCATGATCTGGTTTTTCATCAACTAAACCTCCCTACCGAATCCCGTCTATAACAATGCTCTTATAGAAGGCGAATGTCAAATAAGGTCCGATGCCGACGCGTCCCGGATCGCGGGACCATGGTATTCTAAGGCCATTGAATGCTGCCCACCAGCGGTCGCAGCGCCCATGCAAATTGACACCCAGGTTGGTTCATGTCCGAAAAACAGAAGCAGATCGAGGCCCATAACAAGGCCACCGAGCAGTTCATTCAACTGGCCAACCAGATGGCCAATGACGAAGGCCAGGACATCAAAATGATTTCCGCCGCCCTCATGGCCGCCTCCGGTGTCTACGCCACCTTCATGGCCGCTGGCAACCAGGGCTTTCTGGCTCCAAACGGCGTCGAACGCGTAGCCGAGCTCTACAAGAAAAACCTGACCTACATCCAGGAACGAAAAAAGACCGAGCTGGAAGCCCAGGGCCTGGAGCCAAGACCCGTCGCCGAGGCCCAGCCGGGACCGAATACACCCTGAACTCACCCGGGCCCTTAGCTCAGTTGGTTAGAGCAGCCGACTCATAATCGGTAGGTCGTAGGTTCAAGTCCTACAGGGCCCACCATTTTCCCCTCCCCCTGTTTGCTATTGGTTTGGGAAGCATAAAGTGGCCACCCACTGGCGGGCCACGGCGGCAGCATTCAGGTCCTTCCACTCGGCCAGGTTGCGGTAGATCCACATCCTGACCAGCGTCGCTCAAGTTCAGCGTGTCGTCCTTGTAACGTTCCTTGGCCACCCGCTGGATGTAGCCCAGGCGCTTGGCCGGCACCCGGTAAGGCTGGCCCTCCTGATGCGGCAGAATGATATCCAGGCTGCTCAGGAATTTCTTCAGGTAGACGTCGAAATCCGCCCGTCGCTTTTCGTCCTTGGGCAGATTGAAACCTTCGTGGACTACGGCGGCATAGGCCTCGACCGAATCCAGCTTGCCCTCGATTAAATCCTGGATGCCGGTCACCTTGAGCTCCTTGAACAGCTGCAGCAGGCGCTGGTAGCGCTCCTCCAGCACCGGCACCTCGGATGTGATGCTCTCAGGCCGCTGGTCAGTTCTTGCTGTTCGTCGGTGGCTGCATAGAGCTTCAGTGCATCGGTCAGGCGGTGGGTCAGGCCGACGTAATCAACAACGTATCCGCGCTGCTTGCCCTACAGCACCCGGTTGGTTCGAGCGATAGCCTGCAGCAGGGTATGTTCGCGAATATTCTTGTCCAGGTACATTACTAGTGTACCCCGTCGTTAATTCTGTAACTTTCAGAGTGTGACTGAGTCGACAAATAAAGGCGCGAACCGCAGTGAATGGCCAGCCCTTTACAAGGTTCGCAACACGGGCGACGGCTACGCTCGCAAGGCTTTATTCGCTGCGCGAAAATCGCCATGCGGCTTCGCCTGCCCCGAGTTGTCGGCTCAGACGCACTCCCGAAGGGCGAGCCGGAAAGCGCTCATCTGCAGCGCAGGCAACGTAGGCTTCGCGGTTTCGAGCTTGCTCGAAGAAGCGAAGCCGGAGTGCCGTAGCGCGTGTTATCGCTCTTGGAAACGCAATAAGCACTCCCTGCGAGCGCTGCCTTGCAGCTAAGCGCTTTCCGACTCGCTGAAAGTTACAGAATTAACGACGGGGTACACTAGATAAACCCGCCTTACCCTGCCTACTGCGACACCGCCAGGCACCGCGTCTGGAGCACAGGCCGGCGGCCTGGTGCGGTTTGCTGAAAGCAAGAAGCGCCTGGCCAGAGGCCGACCGTGCGTGTTTCGCTCGGTCACGTGTCCTCACCGTACAGGCGAGTACGCCTCCGGCCCGTTCGGTCGCAAAATGCCCCAGCCACAGCACCTGGCGGCGTCTCGCTACGGAAGGGTGGTGAATAAGGCGGGATAATACAAAATAGATGCTGTTCACGCTTTCGGGTAGCATACCGGGCGTGATCACCATGAATAACCTCAAACGGGAGCTTGAACCCAGCAGGCCCGCATTGCATGCGGCGTTGACCCGGGTGCTGGAGTCTGGCTGGTTTGCCCTCGGCCGGGAAGTCGAGGCATTCGAGCAGGCCTTTTCTGAATTCCTGGGCGGCGGGCATGTGGCCGGCGTCGGCAACGGGACTGATGCACTTGAACTGGCCCTGCGTGCGCTGGAACTGGGGCCCGGCGATACTGTAGTGACAGCGGCCAATGCCGGCGGTTACGCCACCACTGCAATTCTCGCTTGCGGCGCCCAACCCGTATATGCCGAAGTTGACGCCGACAGCGGCCTGCTTGATCCGGAACGGCTGCTGCCCCTGGCCAGGAAAAGCGGCGCCCGCGCCCTGATCATTACCCATCTGTATGGCCGCATGGCGCCGATGCGGGCGCTGATGGATCAGGCACGCGAAGCCGACCTGCTGATCGTCGAAGATTGCGCCCAGGCCCATGGCGCCAGCCTGGAGGGCAACCCGGCCGGCACCTGGGGCGATCTGGGATGCTTCAGCTTTTACCCGACCAAGAACCTCGGCGCACTGGGTGACGGCGGCGCCGTTTTTGCGCGCAACCAGGCGCTGATCGAACGGGTGCATGCACTGCGCCAGTATGGCTGGACCGACAAATACACCAACTCAATGCCCGGCGGTCGCAACAGCCGGCTGGATGAAATCCAGGCGGCCTGCCTGCGCGCCCGGCTCCCTCACCTGCCAGCCGCCAACCTCAGGCGACGCAGAATCGCCCGGCGCTACCTTGAACAAATCGACAACAAGTGGATCAGCCTGCCTGACCGGCCGGATATCGATGCCGATGTTTTTCACCTCTTCCCCGTGACCAGCACTCGACGCCAGGCACTGGCAGACCACCTGGCTTCCAGCGATATCCAGTCGGCCGTGCACTACCCTTGCCCGGATTATGCTCAACCCGCCTGGCGAGGCCTGGTCCCTGATCATGCGTTGCCAGTCACTGACCAGCGAGCCCGGGAAATCCTCAGCCTCCCCTGTCATCCGGCCCTGAGCGAACAGGAAATTGACCATGTCATCGCCACCTGCAACCGATTCCAGCCCTGATCCGTCGAGGTCTTGCGTGCCTGATTGCGCCGTCGTTGTGCCGGTTTACCGCAATGCCGAACATATTCCAGCCTTGCTGGAACGCCTCGGTCGATTGCACGAGGATGTGCCAGGTGGCATCGAAGCCGTGCTGGTGGTCGACGGCAGCCCGGACGACTGCTACCAGCAATTGACCGACGGACTGTCTGGCGCTCCTTTCCCGTCGCAGTTACTGGCCTTGTCGAGAAACTTTGGTTCGTTCGCTGCGATCCGGACCGGCCTGCAGGTTGCTCGAGGCCGCTTTTTCGCGGTGATGGCGGCCGACCTGCAAGAGCCCGCGGACCTGGTTGTGGAAATGCTCGACCTGCTGCAACGTGATAAAGCGGACGTTGTGATCGGCACTCGTGCCTCACGACGCGACCCGCTGTTCTCACGCCTGGCAGCCGGTGCATTCTGGGGCTTGAGCCGCCGCCTGGTTGAGCCCGCCATTCCGCGCGGCGGGGTCGATGTGTTCGGTTGTAATCGCGCTTTTCGCAAACAACTGCTGGATCTGAACGAA
Organism: Wenzhouxiangella sp.; assembly: GCA_041744195.1. Lineage (GTDB taxonomy): Bacteria > Pseudomonadota > Gammaproteobacteria > Xanthomonadales > Wenzhouxiangellaceae > Wenzhouxiangella. Next base: position 8,158 of record JBGTLI010000246.1, read on the forward strand.
ACTCACAGCTCACTGATCGGCCAGTTGTTCTGGCTCGGCTTTCGACGCCGGGAAATCGCCTATGACCGCGCACCGCGCCTGTCCGGGGCCAGCGGGTGGTCGTTCAAGGCCAAACGCAAGTACTTCCTCGACAGCCTGTTCGCCTTTACCGACCTGCCAATCCGTGCCTTTATCCTGCTGGGCCTGGTGGGATTGATCAGCAGCGTTCTGCTGGGTTTCGGTGTACTGGCGGCGCGTTTGAGCGGACTCATTGAGGTACCCGGCTACACCGCCACGGTGGTGACCATCGTGTTTTTCTCCGGCCTGAACCTGTTCGGGCTGGGCGTGATCGGCAGTTACGTCTGGCGGGTCTACGAGAACACCAAGCAACGCCCGCTGGCCGTGGTCATGCGTCAACAGCAATTCAAGGGAGCCTCGTCATGATCCACCCCCAGGCGCTGTGTGAAAGCAACCAGGTTGGCGAAGGCACCCGCATCTGGGCCTTTGTCCATATTCTGCCCGGCGCCCGGATCGGTCGGGACTGCAACCTGTGCGATTCGGTATTTGTCGAGAATCAGGTCGTTATCGGTGACCGGGTCACGATCAAGAGCGGGGTGCAGTTGTGGGACGGAATCGTGCTGGAGGATGACGTCTTTGTCGGCCCCAACGCCACCTTCTGCAATGACCCGTTTCCGCGCAGCGGCCAGCATCTGGCAGTTTACCCGGAAACCCGGGTCCAGCAGGGCGCGTCGGTCGGCGCCAACGCCACCATTCTGTCCGGCCTGACCATTGGCACCGGGGCGATGGTCGGCGCAGGCGCGGTTGTCACCCGATCGGTGCCGGCGCACGCCATCGTCAGTGGCAACCCCGCCCGCATCACCGGTTACGTGGACTCGCACCGCGGTGAGCCGGCCTCCGGGCCCACGCCCGCCTCACCTGGCGAAAGCCGGGTCCGCGGGGTGCGCAGCCTGGTGATGAACCGGGTGGCGGATATGCGTGGTCATCTTGCCGCCACCGAGTTCAGAGACTTGCCCTTTACGCCGCAGCGCAGCTTTCTGGTGTTCCAGGTTCCCAGCGCCGAAGTCCGCGGCGAGCATGCCCATCGACAGTGCCATCAGTTGTTGATGTGCGTCCATGGGGCGGTAACCGTGATGGTCGACGATGGCGAACAGCGCGAGGAGTACCGCCTCGATTCACCGGAAATCGGCCTGCATGTCCCACCGCTGATCTGGGCTTCGCAATTTCGCTACACACCGGATGCGGTCTTGCTGGTACTCGCCTCCGCGCCCTACGACCCGGACGATTACATACGCGACTACGGCCAATTCCTGGCTGAACTCAAGTCCTGCTCCGGCCACTCATGAGCCGGTTTGCACGTCAAGCGCCGGACCGGGCCACGTTGCCTCTTCATTCCGAGGCCTGACCTGATTACCATGCAGGCCATACCGCTGCTCAAGCATCCCCCGATTCGCTTTCTGGCCGTCGGTGCCGCCAATACCCTGCTGACCTGGTTGTTCTTCGCGCTTCTGGTCATCTGGCTGCCCCATCAGGGTGCGCTGATTCTGGCTTACCTGCTCGGCATCGTTGTCGCCTGGCTTGGAAACAGTCGCTGGGTATTCCAATCCCGGCCCAACTGGCTGCAGGCCGGCGTTTACCCACTGATCTACCTGACCACCTGGCTGATCAATGCCGGGCTGCTGGAATGGCTGGTTATCGTCCACAACATCGGGCCGCGGACCGGACAGGCGATGGCCCTGATGGTGGTCGTGCCAATCAGTTTTGTCCTCAATGCCAGCCTGCTCGACCCGAAACATCCAAACCGCATCGACCTGGCCCTGACCCTGCTGCCGACCCTGGCCCTGACTTTTGCATTTCTCTGGCCGCTCCTGGGTGGCTTCTGGCTCAGCGACGATGTGCCCAACCTGTACCGGGCCTACATCCAGGCCGCCAACAGTGAGCTCTGGAGCGGCACGCTGGCCTTTTTCCACAACCCGGTCGATGCCGTCGGCAACTTCTACCGACCGGCAATGATGACCAGCATCGCACTGCTGTTTCTGGCATTCGGTGACTGGTATCCAGGCTGGGCGGCAGCCAGCCTGTTGCTGCACCTGGCCAACGTTTGCCTGATTGCGCTGCTGGTCCGCCGCTTGCTGGCCTGGTCGGAGGCGGGAGCGGATCATGTCGGTCCGGCTCGGGTTCCAATTGTTGCGCCAAACGTCGTGCCAAACGTCGTGCCAATCGTCGTGCCAAACGTCGTGCCAGCGCTTGCCGCGCTCCTGTTCGGCCTGAACCCGCTAATCATGGAAGGCGTAGCCTGGGTTTCCGCCAGGTCCGACCCGGCAGTCACTCTATTCAGCCTGGCCGCTGCCTGGCTCTGGGCCGGTCGGCCTGGTTCGCATTCCCGCTGGTTGCCCTGGGCGCTGCCTTTGCTGCTCATCCCGGCTTTGGGCTTCAAGGAATCGGCCGTCATCCTGCCTTTGCAGATTCTCTGCCTGGCTCTGGTCTGGCCCGGACCGCTCGGGCGTCACCGCCTTGGAGCATTAGTACTTTCCGGCTTGATCGCTGCGGCCTTCATGGGGTTGCGCGTTCAGATTCTTCACAACCCGCAAGTGGTCTTCCCGACCTCAGGCGACGCGGGGGTTTTGACTTCCCTGCCAGTCTGGTGGTCATCCCTGTTCGGGGGGAACGAGTTAATGGCACTTGGCTGGCTTATCAGCCTGGCCCTGCTATTCGTTGTGATCCCGGCAGTTTGCCGCGGACAACAAATCAAACTGGCTCTTGGGCTGGTTGCCGCCGGGGTCGGGCTGGCCCTCGCCACCCTGCTCAACCTGGGGGGCCTGGAAGCCAGTGGCGAAGGCGGCCGATTGGCTTACGGTCCGGTCGCCTGGATGATGACCGGGCTTGGCGTTGGACTCGCAGCCCTGCCCCGGCAAGACCCCCGGACTTGGCGATTAACTATTTCAGCCTGCATGGCCTTGACGGTTCTTTTGGGCGCCATCCTAACCGCCCAGCAAATCGGTTCCTATCGCGCAGTACAGGACAGCGTGCGCGACCTGGTCGCTGAGGTGCCAGAACATTTGCGCCAGCATCCAGGGCTGACCCTGCTGCTGGTGCCCGATACCGTCGGTTTTGTGGTGGCTTTTCGCAACGCCCAGGGTGGCATCGTGATGCCGCCTCTGCAAGACCAACCAATGCTGCACCGGATGCTCCCCACCCTGCCCCACGAGATGGATGCCCGCCAACAGCAACTTGCTGCCGGCCTGGCCACCCGACTGACGCAACTGCCACCGGCTACCCTTGACGACGAAGCGCTGGCCAGGTTGTTAGAGCCTGCCGAACCTGGCGCGCCGGACCATATTGCGTGCTGGGCTACAAATGATCGCCGTGTGTTGGTCATCCCGACTCCTTCAACCGACTGGCACTCCGCGGCTTCAGCAGCTTTGGTCACCTGTTCGCTCTAGAAACAAGGATTTGGTTGGGTGTTGATGTGCGCAAGTGTGCTGGCAGCCACATGCTAAAATACGGGGCTGACTCCGGGCAGTTGCATGCGACTGCCCGTCCAACAAATTTTGACTGGAGAATCCACCATGCGTGATGAACTCGGCTGCCGTGACACCGTAACCGCCAACGGCAAATCGTTCGGCTTTTACAGCCTGAAAAAACTCGCCGAGAAACACAGCAGCGTCGACCGGCTGCCGTTTTCACTCAAGATTCTCCTCGAAAACCTGCTTCGTCATGAAGACGGGGTCAATATCACCGACAACGACATCGCATCGCTGGCCAACTGGGATCCGGCAGCCGAACCGGACCAGGAAATCGCCTTCACTCCGGCACGGGTCGTGTTGCAGGACTTTACCGGGGTACCCGCCATCGTCGATCTGGCCGCCATGCGCGATGCCATGAAGGCGTTGGGCGGCAAGGCGAACCGCATCAACCCGCTCTCACCGGCCGAACTGGTTATCGATCACTCGGTCCAGGTTGACAACTATGGCCGCGCCGAAGCGCTTGACCTGAACAACAAAATTGAATTCCAGCGCAACAAGGAACGCTATGCCTTCCTGCGCTGGGGCCAGGGCGCGTTCGACAACTTCAAGGTCGTCCCGCCCAACACCGGCATCGTCCACCAGGTCAATCTGGAGCACCTGTCGCGCGTAATCTTTGGCGAAGAGGTCAATGGCGAACTGATGGCCTGGCCCGATACCGTTGTCGGCACCGATTCGCATACCACCATGATCAACGGCCTTGGCATTCTTGGTTGGGGCGTGGGCGGCATTGAGGCAGAAGCGGCCATGCTCGGCCAGCCGATTTCGATGCTGGTACCGCAAGTGATCGGTTTTAAACTGGTCGGCAAACTGCCTGAAGGCACCACCGCCACAGATCTGGTATTGACCATTACCGAGATGCTGCGCAAGAAGGGCGTGGTCAGCAAGTTCGTCGAGTTCTACGGCGACGGCCTGAGCCACCTGCCCCTGGCCGACCGCGCCACCATTGGCAACATGTCACCCGAGTTTGGTTCGACCTGCGCCATTTTCCCGATCGACGCCGAGACCATCCGCTACCTGGAACTCTCGGGCCGCTCCGCCGATCGCCTGGCTCTGGTTGAAGCCTACGCCCGCGCCCAGGGCATGTGGCGTGAAGATGGCGATGCCGACCCCGTGTTCAGCGATGTGATCGAATTGGACCTCGGTGAAGTCGTCCCCAGCCTGGCCGGACCCAAAAGACCGCAGGATCGCGTGCGACTTGACAACGCCAAGAACGCCTTTTTGGCCGAATGCGCCAAAATGACTGCCGAACGCGATGCCGGCAAAAATGACGATATCGCCCGGTTCAAGAGCGAAGGTGGCAGCACCGCCGTTGGTGCCTTGGAGGCCCCTGGTGCGGCGGAAGTGACCTACAAGGACCAGACCTTCACCCTGACCGACGGAGCCGTGGTCATTGCCGCGATCACTTCCTGCACCAACACGTCCAACCCGGCGGTCATGCTTGGCGCTGGCCTGCTGGCCCGCAATGCGCGCGCGCGCGGGCTGACCGTCAAGCCGTGGGTCAAAACCTCACTGGCGCCTGGCTCGAAGGTGGTGACCGACTACCTGCAGTCAGCCGGCCTGCTCGATGATCTCGAAGCCCTGGGTTTCTTTACCGTGGGCTATGGCTGCACCACCTGTATCGGCAACTCCGGGCCGCTGCCCGAAGCAATCGACAAGGCGATCAACGACCATGACCTGGTTGTCTGCTCGGTGCTGTCCGGCAACCGCAACTTCGAAGGCCGTATCCACCCGGAAATCAAGACCAACTACCTGGCCTCG
>JBGTLI010000247.1:0-8568 GCA_041744195.1 Wenzhouxiangella sp.
TCCGAAGGTGACGGCCAGCACGCCGCCAATGCCCAGGATGCCGAACGAGGGCACAAACAATTCCACGGCGATCAGGGCAAAGCCCAGGATGATCAGCGCCAGGCCGGCGAAATTGACCGGCAGAATCTGAAACGCATACAGGGCCAGCAACAGGCAGATGCCGCCAACCACACCCGGCACCAATGCGCCGGGGTTATAACCTTCCAGGATCAGGCCGTAGATTCCGATGATCATCAGGATATAGGCCAGTGACGGGTTGGTGATGACGGCAAGGAGCTGATTGCGCCAGTCCGGCTCCATTTCTTCGATGCGAAGATTGCTTGTTTCAAGCGTGATTGACCGCGTCGCCAACTGAACTTCCTGTCCATCAACGGCTTCGAGCAGCGCCTGGATGCTGTCGACGCGAAAATCGATCACGTTCAATTCCAGAGCATCGGTCGAGGTCAGGCTCACCGCTTCGCGAACCGCCCGTTCGGCCCACTCGGCATTCCGGTCGTGACGTTCGGCCAGTCCGCGGATATAGGCCACCGCGTCCTCGACGACCTTACGTTCTGTTGCCGTGCCCGGCACTTCTTCGGCCGGCTGTTCCTCCATCTCGCCATCCTCGTTATCGATGACGGCATCGCCTGTCCGCTGCGCAGGCGTGGAAGCGCGATCGGTCTGCTCGCCGCCGCCAATCTGGACTGGGGTGGCCGCGCCGAGATTGGTCGAGGGCGCCATGGCCGCGATATGGCTGGCATAAAGAATATAGGTGCCGGCACTGGCGGCCCGGGCGCCTGGCGGACCAACCCAGGTCGCTATCGCAACATCGGCGTTGAGAATTTTGCTGATCATGTCGCGCATGGACGCATCGAGTCCGCCCGGGGTGTCCATGCGTAAAACGACAATCTGCGCGTCATCTCGCTCGGCCTGTTCGATGCCGCGAATGACATAATCCCGGGTCGCCGGACCGATGGCGCCCTGGATCTCAAGCACGTAGGCGGAACGCTCGGAGGCACGGGGGACGGGCAGGGTCAGCAATGCCAGGCTCAACAAGATGAGCGTCAACCCGAAGTAGCGCCAGGGCAGCGATGTTGCTGATGTTGCCAGACCATTCCTGTTCATACGAACACAGTAAAGCCAAAGATGCCGCAGGGCAACATGTGAGCCTATGGTCGGGCATTAAAAAGCCCGGCCGGGAAGCCCGGCCGGGCTTGAAGTCACCTTCTTTGTTGGGTGCTCAATCTACGAGAGAAGAGAAGATGTAATCAATCAAATCTTGTGCGTCTATCGTACTGCCTCTGGCCTGTCGATAACACCCCGACGGCTTCACTGTGCAAACAAAAAACCGTGATCGGCTCCAAGCTTCAGGAATTTGGCACGGGAAAATCAATGACCGAGTTACACTAGGAACCTGATTCACTACGGACCAGACAAGTATGTCCAGCAACGATCAACTCGATCAACTTCGTCTCGACACCAATGAACTGGTGATTGAACAGATTATCACCGACCGCAAGGTCGGCAGCATTCGAAAACTGATTCCGATCAAGGCCGATGGCGAGCCCGACCCGGCTCGGCAAATTCAGTTCATCGGCCAGTCGCAGATCATGACCCCGGCCGGCCCGCTGCCGATCAGCTTCGAGCTTGACGGCAACGACCTGGCGGCAGCCATCGAGCAATTTCCGCAGGCCGCCAACGGCGCGATCGAAGAGGCCGTTGAAGAACTGAAGAAAATGCAGCGCGAGCAGCAGTCGTCGATCATGGTGCCTGGCCAGAAAGGCCGGCCCGGCGGCATGCCACCCGGCGGGGGTTTCCAGCTCTGAGTCGAAGCGAACGCCAGCCCCAAACCTGACCCGCATGACCAGGCCCGCATAAAAAAGGCCCGACCGGAAGTTCGGTCGGGCCAGTGCTCACCTTATTGTTGAATGCGTCTCCAAGAGACGATTACTGTCTGTACAACATCACTCTGGCAGCTTGCGACTGACATCCCCGCCACGCGGAGCTCCAAGCAATCCAGACTGCTCGAAACGATCCCCGAACACCTGGTCATCAGTCACCTCCAGCGAGATCGGCACAATGATCAGCTCATTCTCCGAATCACTTGTAGCGACACAGATCGATGCCTGGTAGGTACCGCTGGCAAGACCAGTGCTGTCGAAGATCACGTTCACGTCCTCGGACGATTCCGCATCGACACTGCCGCTGGCCTGGTCAACCGAAACCCAGGCCACGCCTTGCGGATCGGCACAAACCAGCGCCCCGGGCTGCACCACCAGGGACACATCATCAATGAAAAAGTTGGTCACTGCCGAATCCGAGGTCGTCTGGCTGGCGAAGACCAGGTCATAGGTACCGCCATCTGCATACTGGCTGACATCCAGAACGACTTCCTGATAGGTCGGGTAGGAACCTGCATCCGCTTCGGTCACGCTGAACAGCACATCCCCGCCGAGTGAAACGTTCGTGAACCCAGGCTGCGCGGCAGCCGGAATCTCCAGGAAAAATCTCAGTTCCGCAGCGCTGCCGACCGGAATGGTCACAGCCTGCGAGACCGACCCCGTATCTCCGCCCGCAATTCCACCGAACCAGGTCCACCAACTACCCGAATTGGGGCCGGTACCACCACCGGCACCACACCCGGCTACATCACAAATCGGTGTACCGAAAGCAGTGGATGCTTCATCCCAGGCGCTGTTAGGCGTACCCAGTTCGAAGCCCCCGTCCGCAACCACATCAATGGTGCCGAACAGGTCACTGGAAGTGGCCTCATCGAACTCGATGGTCCATGTGAATGCGGCAGCACCGTCATTGATCAAGGTCAGCACTTGAGACTCGATTCCATTGGCGGCCATCTGCGCGTCCAACGAGCCCGGAGCCGCGCTGGCACATGCGGCCTCGAGCACCAGATCATGAGACATCTCGACTACCTCCTGATCCATCAGAGCGATGTCGGCAACAGAACCGGGCAGATGATCAGCCGCCGTGGCGTTGACCGTCACCGGGCTCTCGGCCATATCGAGTGCGATGCTGAACACACCATTGCTGTTGGCGGTCACGTTGTAGGTACCAATCTGACCGACGATCTGGATCGATGCACCTGCCGCCGCAGCCGGGTTCTCCGAACAGTAGCCCAGGCTCCCGATGGTGCCTTCGAGAACGCCAGTCCCCTGTGCTGCACCGACTGTCAGCGAAACCGGAACACTGATGATGGGAACGACTGTATCGGTGGTGCTGATGCAGACCAGCGCTTCATAGTCACCCGGCACCAGTCCGGCGGAATCAAGTACGACCTGTAGCGAACTGCTGGAATCCGGCCCGGTCGTGCCGTTGGCCGGGGTTACCTCCAGCCAGGACACGCCATCGGGATCGGCGCAGCCCCCGGCCACATCCATCTGCGGACGAACCGTAAGCGCCCGGTAGTTGGCAAAACTTGACTGGATGGTCGCCCACTGTGCATCAGTATCGAACCAACTGTAACCCGTTTGCAGCGGTGTCACTGTGGACTGATCGATGGACAGGAAAAAGTTCGGCGACTGTGGCTGGAACCGCACGCCCACATAGACGCCGCCAGATTCCAGGATCAGGTTCTGGGCGCTCAGATCCACACTCGCCCAGGCAGGCGCCTCCGGCAGCGGCGGGACGACCGGGATGCCGGTCGCGGTCGCCGGGACCGAGGCCAGCTCGGTCCCCGGCGCGCCGGAGGGCCCATCGGCAGCATAGATGATCAAGTCGAAATTCAGGCTGGTCGAGCCCTGGGTCAGGAAACTGACGCACACGTTGCCAATCTGGGCCGGATAAACCGCCGGCTCGTAGAATTCAACGAAGCGCACTTCGGTGACGCCAGCAGCCGGGTTCCCGGAAATGCCATTCTCGATCGTGCCATCATCATGAATGACCAGGCCCGGAGCGCCCTGGCAATCGAACGTGCCCATTGGAACAGGCTGGCCAGCGCCAGCGAACAGCTCAGATCCATACAGGGCTTGCAAATCGCTGGTGTAGGCGGGATTGCCAGCCGGCGAATGACCTGCTGTGGGACGAAGACCACTGATTACATTGGCAGGCAAGGCGGAACCCGTCGACCACACCAGTTCAGCTGCACCGCTGTTGATCAGGTCCAGATCAAAACTCTCGGTTTCGCCCTGGATCAGGCTGCTGGAAAACGACTCCGGTGATGCGCTGGCGCAAGCCGCATCAAGCCGCAGGCCAAAGTCCTGCTCGGTGGTTTCCTGACCGGTCAGGGCAACCCCATTGGCAGTCTCGGGCAAATGACCCGCTGCGCTGGCCTCAATGGTCAGGGGCGCTTCGGCCGTTTCCAGCCAGATCTGATAGATACCGTTGGCATCGGTGGTCAAGGTATAGGCGCCATTCTGGCCGGTCACCTCAACGGTCGCCCCGGCGGCCGGAGACGGGCTGTCATCACAATAACCGAGTCCCGACACCTGGCCGGTCAGCAGCGCCTGTGTTTCGCCCGGCTCTACGAACATGGTCACTGGAACGACCAGCGTACCGTACGGTGAATTGTTCTCGATCACCACGTTGGCTGAGTATTCGCCCGGCCCCGGAATCGAGGGTGCACCAGCATCGAACGTGGCGGTCACCGGCAGGGTTGTTACCCCGAAGGTTGCATTCCCGGGCGTCAGCTCGAGCCAGTCGACCGGCGCCGAGATCTCGACCTGGTCAACCTGCGCCCACCAGTCCCAACCGGGAGCGACGTAACGGAAGCGGGTCTGAATGTCCTGACCGGAAAAGGCGCCCAGCGGCAGGCTGACCGACGTGCCGGGGCCCTGCGGGCTCTGGTCAGCCGCATAGCTCTGAATCGTCGTCCAGCTGTCACCGCCATCGGTGCTGACATCAACATCCAGTCGGCTGCTGCCCAGGTGTCGATAGGACAGCACGAAATCAAGGGTCGAAGAGACACCAGGCCGGAACGGTGATGAAACCAGGGCCGTGTCCATGGTGGTTCCGCTACCACAGGCATCACTGTCGGCAGCAGCCGAGAAGCCGTCACCGCCGGCAAGGTTTGTACGCCCGACCTCATCGTTGCGACTCCAGGTACAGGCGCCGCCAAGGTTCTCGACTGTCCAGCCAGACGGCGGGAACGAAGCCTCGAAGTCTTCGCGCAGCACAAACAGCGCTTCGACATTGACCTCGATATCGGCCGTGCCAACGTTGATCAGATCCAGAATTCTGTCGTCAGTCGCGCCAAAGGTAACCGTCATGGTCAACGGCACGGGATCAGCCATCAACCGTCCCGCAGCAAGAGCAAAATCAACGCGGCGGGCCTGCCCATCAACAAAGTTGGCATTGAATTGAGCCGTCTCGTAATCCGGGTAGGCAGCGGCCATGTCGCGATTGCCTTCGCCCACAAACACGATGTAGGCGCCTTCACCAAGAGCCGGATCCTCGGAAGTTTGCGTGATACCGGAAGGCACTCCATCAACGCTGATCTCGGCGCCATTGAGAGCTTCGCCGGTATTGGAATCGGTGACCCGGCCACTGACCAGTTCCCCGGGTACCGAAACGCAGTCTGGCGCTTCCTGAATACGGAGATTGTCGACATAAAGGCCGGGGTGATTTACGCTGCCGTCTGTGGTCAGGCGCCAGCGCAGCTGGATGGTTTCACCGGCTGCATTACTCAAATCCTGGCTGAGCTGCCGCCAGCCGGTCTGAACTGTGCTGCCCGGATTCTGCCAAATCACGGTCCATGCACCGCCATTAATACTGACTTCGACCAGGCCCTGATCAAAAGTGAAGGTTTCAATGTGGTTGGCCTGATCCCAGGTCAGGGTCAGCGGGGGCGTGGCCGACTGCAGGTCGATGACCGGCGAGATGATATAGGCCTGGCTGTTGTTGGGATAGTTACCGCTCAGGTTGGTGCCCCAGCAGTTGTTGCCGCCGACACAGCTTCCTGGCCAGGTAGTTGGTGTGCCCCACTGCCACATGGGTGTGCCAGCGACCACGGTCTCCGTGAATCCGCCATTGCCGGCTTCGAAATCCTCGAAGTAAGCAACCGGAGAGATATCGCGGTAGCCGGGGGCCGAACAGGCGAGCAGATCGGCGTCGATCGCGAAATTCTCCGTTAGGTCCGTGCCAGCCGAAGTATCGACCACGCGGCTGGCGGCGACATAGCCGCCACTGAGGACATGAACATCAAAATCATAAGTGGCTCCCGAGGGCAGGGTGACGGCGTAGCTGCCATCGGCCGGATCGGTAAACACCGGGCTACCGGGGAAGCCGTCAATGCTCAGTCGTGCATGCAACGGCCAGCCCGTCACACTGTCTGTGACCGAGCCGGTGATCTCGATACTGGCGGCCTGAATCAGTTGAGCATCGAGGGAGGTGGTCTGGTCCTCGATGATCTCGACAGTCAATTCCGTCTGGGTGATGTAACCGAAAGCGGAAAATTCGAAATCACGGAACCCTTCGGACAGGGTCAGTGAATAGTTGCCGGATGCATCGGTGGTCGTCGACCAGGAAGCCGGCGCACCATCCGGATCAGTGTTCTCGACAAACACGTTCGCACCCTCGATCGGGAGGCCGCTATCCTGGTCGGTGACCTGGCCGCTGACTGTGCCACGCGGACCGGCGAAAGCCAGGGCGGCATCAACGGCCGCCAGGGCATCGATTTCGCCCCAGCCAGAGGCATAGTTGGGCACGTTGCCGGGGCCGGGATTTGGTCCGCCGGAAGCGAAGGGAATCGGGTTGGCCGTCTGCATGATCAGCGTGCCGGTGGTCGCATAGTCTCCGATCAGTGCGGGCGCGGCGGACCACATCAGGGCGACCAGACCGGCCGCGGCAGGTGCTGACATCGAGGTGCCGGTCCAGCCAGTGCTGGCATAGGCAGTATCACTGGATGAGACCGAGGAGAAGACATTCACGCCCGGGGCAATCACGTTGGGCTTGAGGTCGAAGAAACCCATCGGATCCGGCAGGGCCGGATCGGTACCATCGTTGGCATTGTCGGTCGGCCCCCAATTGGAATGGTTTGCGTACTGGCCGTTGGCGTTGCCGCTGGAGCCAATGCCAAGCACGTTGCCGTAGCGTGCGGGGTTGCCGACAGTATTCAGGCCCGGTGGTGACGAGTAACCACAGTTGCCGGCGTTGCCATTGGCAAACACCGGCACGATTCCGGCCGCGATCCAGGCGTCTACGACACCCTGATACCAGTTGTTGTAGCTTTGCCCACAATCACCCCAGGAGTTGTTGACCACGTGAGCCCGGCGGTCAGGATCCGGATTGTTGCCGGCCAGATCGGTCGGGGCGGCCATGAACTCGGCACAGGCCAAGAGGTTGGCGCCCGGGCAACTCGTGCTGGTGCAGCCAAGGCAGGATACCCATTCAGCGCCGGGGGCAACGCCGACCTGGTTTGTGCCGCCGTCGTCGCCAATCGCTGTTCCGGTCACATGCGTGCCGTGCGGATTGGGCCAGGTCGGGGCGGTCGAGCCGCCGATATCGAACCAGTTGTAATTGTGATTGAAGGTACCGCCGCCCTGATTGCCACGGTACTGGTTGACCAGCGCCTGATGCGTGTAGCGGGTACCGGAATCGATGATACCGACGGTGATCCCCTGACCGGTAAAACCCATATCCCACACCGCTGGCGCCTTGATCTGAACGATGCTGGAAATGGGTGCAAGCAGTTGATTGTCGTCATCGACCAGATCTGGCTCGGGAATGAAGCCGATCGGTTCACTGATGATGGCTGCAATGTCATTGCGGCCTGCCAGCATTTCGACCATCGGCATTGTTCCTTGCTCAATGGCGATCACGTTGGCAATCCAGAAGCTTCTGGTTGACGCTCCCATTTCGCGAAGTTCACGCAACACCGGTTCCTGCGAACGGGCCGCGGTGGCGGCAAGCTGTTCATGGACGAAGCGGCCACGCGCATCCCAACTCATGGCAGAAGCTGGCGAAAGATCCGGACGCTCGCGCAAGTACACAAAAATGTTGGCCTGCCCGCGACCCTTGAGTGAACTGAGCAACTCGTCCTCGACAAAGACACGGTTGTCAGCTGAATTCGCTGGCGATTGGGCCAGTGCTGGCGCAGATGCCAGGGCAAGAATAAAGAGAAAAAGGATCGTACGAAAAAGACGTGCGCTGTTCATGAAACCTCCCAGGTTTACTCACAACAGGGCTCAATTCAATTGAGCCCAACTGTCCCACTGCGGCGATCGGCTCAAAGCCGATGACCAGCTTTACCCCAATTGCCTTTATGAAAATCTTGTAGTTGGAATGTCAATCTGGCCCGTGGTCGAGCCTGGATTATTTTATTTCCTTACCGGATCATACGTGATCGGTCGCCGAACAGTATCCCATCACACTTCTGACGTCAAGCTGAGGCCTGTAGCATCCAAACAAGTCTGCACGGCGCGCATTCTCGCTAAAGAGAGCGCAGATTGTTCACACGATTGACGGCGCTCCAGCTTGCGGCAGAGTTATAGACTTCCTTAGCTGCGCAGCCCCACGCCCCGACTCAGCAGAGTCATGCAGACGGCGAACAGTACAGCGCCAAAGCCGACAATGATGGCGTAGGCCAGCCACAGCGAAACATCGCTGATGCCAAGCAGGCCGTAGCGGAAGGCGTTG
>JBGTLI010000248.1:0-2233 GCA_041744195.1 Wenzhouxiangella sp.
AATAGAAGGCGCGGCTGTATGGCACGAGCACCCGGACCTGGCGACGTTCGATCATGCCGTCAAGGTCGCCAAACCAGATGCTGGACAGCGACTCCAGATCCTGGCTGGGCTCGCTCGTATCGTCCTTGCCGCAAGCTGACAGTAAACCGGCCACCGCCAGCCCCAGAATCAGGATAGACATTGCTCTTTTGTACATGGGAACGATCCCTTGCTTGTTTTGCAGCAGGATAAACCACTTGGCAACGCCACGCCGTTGTCCCCCGGAGCAGTGCAATCTTGTACCCTTGAGGATTGATAACATGAGCGCTAATGATAAATGCTAGGGAGTAGCGGAATGAAAATCGCCAGCTGGAACGTGAACTCTTTAAAGGTCCGGCTCGATCACGTGCTGGCCTGGCTGGATCAGCATCGCCCGACGGTACTTGGCCTGCAGGAAACCAAGCTGACCGACGACAAGTTTCCCTCCGACGCGCTTGCTGAAATGGGTTACCAGGTCATTTTTTCCGGGCAGCGCACCTACAACGGGGTGGCCTTGATTGCCGATTCGGCGCTGGGCGACCCGGTCTCCGCTATTCCTGGCTTCGAAGACGACCAGAAGCGGGTCATCGCGGCAACCATTGATGATGTGCGGGTGATCAACCTGTACGTGGTCAACGGCAAGGAAGTCGGCTCCGACAAGTTCGAATACAAGCTGCGCTGGCTCGATGCGGTCACCCGCTGGATAGAAACCGAACTGCAAAAGCACGAGAAGCTGGTGGTGATGGGCGACTTCAACATCGCACCCGACGACCGTGATGTTTACGATCCCGAAGCCTGGCATGAAAGAATTCTTTGCTCGACGCCGGAACGCAACGCATTCAAGCGAATGATCGACCTGGGGCTGCACGACACCTTCCGCCTGCTCGACCAGCCCGAGGCAATTTATTCCTGGTGGGATTACCGCGCAGTGGCCTTTCGCCGCGGCATGGGCCTGCGAATCGACCTGGTGCTATGCTCCGACGCCCTCAAGCCGGCCTGCACGGCCAGTTATGTCGACAAGGAACCGCGCAAGCTCGAACGGCCTTCAGATCATGCTCCGGCCGTGGCCGAGTTCAACCTGGTCGACTTATAGAGAAAAACGATTGAACCACAGAGGCACAGAGCGCACAGAGGAAAAACCTGAGGAATTACTTGTTGTTAAATGCAAAACAGGTCATCCCAATTCTGATTCTTTGTGTTTTACCTTTTTAACCTCTGTGACCTCTGTGCCTCTGTGGTGAGCTTTTCTTGTGCCTTGCGCGACAGCGGCTGAGTTGGTTAGCCCGACAGCGCGGCTACGCCGCCTTCGAGGTTGTAGACCTGGGTAAAGCCCTGCTTGCGGTAGTGTTCGGCGACGGCCTGGCTTGATACGCCCGAATTGCAGACGAACACCAGCGGCATTTGCTGGTCGGCGTCTTTCAGCTCGGCCATCAGCTCGGCATCCAGAATCCGTGCGAACTCCAGCGGTGCAGCCTGGCGATCAGCTTCAGCGCGGGTGTCAACAACCAGAATACGCTCACCATCGTTCATGCGGTTTTGCAACTCGGCCGGGGTCATGGTCTTGACCGGCGCCGGGGCGCCGGGCAGCTCAAGGGCCAGGCCTTCGCCCTGCACTGATTCCACCCAGTCGATGCGCGCGCCCTTGGCGCGGCTTGCCGAGGCCAGGTCCATCAGAACGGTGATGCCGGCGCTGGTGGCCTCGATTTCCTGACCCTGCTTGGGGCCAACATGAAATTGGGCGTCCCAGTCCGACCCAATAGCGAAATGCAGGTGCTGGCCCGGGTAGGCATCGAGAAACTCCCGGATCTTGCCGGCGGCCTTGTCGGTGATCTCGATTTCAGGCGGTGTGCGGTCTGGCTTGTCCATACCCAGCATGTCATGCAGTTCGCCTGCGTTGTACATCTCGGTGATGATGTCGCAGCCGCCAACCAGCTCGCCCTTGATATAAAGCTGGGGGATGGTGGGCCAGTTGCCAAAAACCTTGATGCCTTCGCGAATCGACTCATCCTCAAGCACGTTGTAGGAGACGTAGTCTCCGGACAGCAGGTTATCGAGCATCCCCGCGGTCTTGGCTGAAAATCCGCACTGCGGCATTTTCGGCGTGCCTTTCATGTAGAGCACGACATCGTGGGCGGCAATCTGCTGTTCGATTCGGTCGCGAACGGCGCTGTCAAGGGTCATGGCAAATCCAGATTAAAGTGCGGAAGGTCTTCGG
>JBGTLI010000249.1:0-1878 GCA_041744195.1 Wenzhouxiangella sp.
GCCCACGTCGGCTTTGAAGACGCATTCTTTCGCAGCGATATCGGATTCCGGGCGATCGAGCGGCGGGACACGGGTTCGATCTGATGGGCTCTGGATCCCGAGCCTGAATGGACGTTTCCCACCTCCTGGATGACCTCAACGACCCGCAGCGCCAGGCGGTAACGGTCGATGACAGCCATGTGCTGGTGCTGGCCGGCGCCGGGTCGGGTAAAACGCGAGTGCTGGTTCACCGCATCGCCTGGCTGATCCAGGTCAACCATGTGTCACCGATGGGACTGCTGGCGGTGACCTTCACCAACAAGGCCGCCGGCGAGATGCGCAACCGCGTCGGCCGGCTGCTGAACCTGCGGCCGGATGGCCTGTGGATCGGCACCTTTCACGGTATTTGCCATCGTTTGCTGCGCATGCACGCAACCGAGGTTGGACTGCCGGACACTTTCCAGATTCTGGATTCCGACGATCAGTACCGCCTGATCCGGCGCGTCATTCGCGAGATGGAGATCGACGAGGGCGAGTTTCCTGCCCGCCAGATGCAGGGTTTCATCAACCACCACAAGGACGAAGGCCGGCGCCCGGATAACATCGAGTGTTTCGACCACGCCTTTCAGGCCCAGCAGGTGGCGATCTACCGTCATTACCAGGCTTACTGCGAGCGCTCCGGCCTGGTCGATTTCGCCGAGTTGCTGCTACGCACCCTGGAATTGCTGCGTGACAACGACGCCCGGCGTCAGCATTACCAGGACCGTTTCGGCCATCTCCTGATCGATGAATTCCAGGACACCAACGCTTTGCAATACGCGCTGGTCCGCCTGCTGGCCGGAGAACGCAACCGCCTGTTCGTGGTCGGCGACGATGACCAGTCGATCTATGGCTGGCGCGGCGCCAAGGTTGAAAACGTCGCTCTGTTCGGCAAGCACTTCTCGCCCGAGGTGATTCGCCTGGAGCAGAACTATCGCTCCACCGCGACCATTCTGGAGGCGGCCAACAAGGTCATTGACCACAACGCCGAGCGCATGGGCAAAAACCTGTGGACGGATGGCGAGAAGGGCGAGGCGATCCGGATCTTCTCCGCCTACAACGCCGAGGAGGAGGCTGATTTCGTCATTGCCCGGATTCAGGACTGGATCGAACAGGGTGGCCGCGCTTCCGATGCCGCCGTGCTGTATCGCTCCAACGCCCAGTCGCGCCTGTTCGAACAGGCCCTGCTGCGCGAGGATATTCCCTACCGGGTCTATGGCGGACTGCGGTTTTTCGAACGCGCCGAGGTCAAGGATGCCATGGCCTACCTGCGCCTGATCCACAACTGCCATGATGACCCGGCTTTCGAACGCGTGATCAACCTGCCTTCGCGCGGCATCGGCGAGCGCACGGTCGCGCTGATGCGCGATCATGCCCGCAGTCGTGGGCAGTCGCTCTACCAGGCCGCATCCGAGTTGGCCGGCAACGGCGGGTTTTCGCCTCGGGCCGGCAACGCCGTGCGCGGATTCCTGAGCCTGATTGACGAGTTGGCGGAAAAGCACCGCGAAGGCGCCCTGGGTCCGGCGGTCGATGCGGTTGTTCGCAAGGCCGAGTTGATTGCGTGGTACCAGAGTCGCGAACCCGCCGACCGGGCCGAGGCCAGGGAAGAAAACCTGGCCGAACTGGTCCGCGCCGCCGATACGTTCAGCCAGCCGTTCGAAGACGAGCAGGCCGGCTTGACCCCGGCGGCGTCCTTTCTGGCCCAGGCCGCGCTGGAGGCCGGCGAGCACCAGGGCGAGCGCTGGCAGGATTGCGTGCAGTTGATGACCCTGCATTCGGCCAAGGGCCTGGAATTTCCGCTGGTGTTCATGGCTGGGCTGGAAGAGGGCCTGTTTCCCCATCAGCGCTCGATCGAAGACC
>JBGTLI010000250.1:0-4077 GCA_041744195.1 Wenzhouxiangella sp.
AGTAATGTGCACTAATGTCTTGACTGTGTGCTAGTCTTGGGCGTGGGGTTATGCTTTTCGCGTGGTTAGTTCCTTCATGGCGGAAACCGGTGGGGTGGCTTGTGAGGGAGAAAATGCAAAGCTCGAAAACGCAGTTTCATCCAAACGACAATTTCTTGTTGGCAAACTTGCCGGACAATGTGCAGGAACGTGTTTTCCCGTTATTGGTAGAAGTGAAACTCGAATTGGGCCGAGTGGTTTATGAGGCTGATCAGGATTTCAAAAAAGTTTATTTTCCGACCAGTTGCATAATTTCATTTCTGAATGTCATGCTCGATGGTGCTTCGTCGGAAATTTCCGTCGTTGGCAATGAAGGGATGGTCGGCATCGCTGTTTTCATGGGTGGGGCCAGCACGCCAAGCCGGGCGGTTGTGCAAAGCGCTGGCACAGCATATTGCCTGTCTGCGCGCGACTTGCAGCGTGAGTTCAACAATGACGCCAGCACTCGGACGCAAATGTTGCGCTATACCCAGGCCCTGATCACGCAAATGGCCCAGACTGCTGTATGCAACCGACTTCACTTGATCGACCAGCAGTTTTGTCGCTGGTTATTGGTATCGCTGGATCGCCGGGCCGGGACTGAACTGAACATAACCCATCAGCTGATCGCAGACTTGTTAGGGGTTCGGCGCGAAGGGGTGACCGAAGCCGCGGGCAAGCTGCAGAAGTTGGGGATTATCGAATGTCGGCGCGGGCGCATCACGGTGTTGGATCGTACCAAACTCGAGAAGCTGAGCTGCGAGTGTTATCTGGTGGTCAAGAATGAGACCGAGCGGCTGCAAGTCCGGAGAATGCGCTAATTTGCTGCCTGGCCGACTAGGGAGCCACGTGAAAAATTGACGATCATTGTTCATGGTCACGCAAGGACTGCTCCAGTTGCTTGGCCTGGGTAATATCAACCAGGGTGATCACCACCCCGTCAATCACATCATCAAGGCGACGGTAGGGCATGATTCGGATATCGAACCAGCGATTGTCCGAAGACTGGACTTGCCTTTCGGTTGACTTGAGATTGCGCAGGGTTTCCGTGGCGTCGCGCTTAAGGTCAGGATACTGAAGGCTAGTGTTCAGGTCACTCAACGGACGGCCGACATCGCTGTCTCGAAGGCTGATGATGCCGGTCGCTCGATCGGTGAAGCGGCGCACGTTCAAATCCTTGTCCAGGAACAAAATCGCGATTTCAACGCTGTTCAAAACATTCTGCATGTCGCTCTGGGCGAGCATCAGGTCATCCAGCTTGGTCTCCAGCTCACTGTTGATGGTCTGCAGTTCCTCGTTCATCGACTGCATCTCTTCTTTCGATGTCGTTAGTTCCTCGTTGGCCGACTGCAGTTCCTCGTTGGCCGATTGCAGCTCCTCCTGTGCCGCCTGGGCTTCTTCACGGTGAGTTCTAGACTCCTCGCGCAGGGCCTGGATCTCGTTTTGATAATGCTGTGGGTCGAAAGCCTTTGCCTGCGACCCTTTGTGCTTTTTCGATCCCGGCGGACCGGCAGGGTCCGTCAGGTCGCGGAACACAACGATGGTCAGACCGCGAAGATTTGCGGGCTCGTTCAGCGACTGGACGGTCACATCCACCCGTTGCAGGCCACCATTGGTTCTGACTTCCAGGCCTTGCAGGTTAATCGGAGCGGTCTCGACGGCGGCCTGTTTGATTGCTTTTTCCAAAGGCCGCCTCAGCCCTTCGCGGGCCATGGCATGAATATTCCAGTTGTTCTTGCCGGCTGCCGGTTCGAGATACTTGCCTGTACGGCCACTGATGTAAACGATATCGGCATCACGGTTCAGCACCACCGCGGCGGGGGCATAAACTTGCAATAAAAGCCGATCGGCTGCCGCTTGCAGATTGTCGGTGGATTGGTCGGATGCGATGGGCGTCTTCACGTCGATCTCCCTGAGTCTTCCTGATATCGGAGGATAGGACTTGAGCAAAAAATCAGCCCCTCTGCCAAAGGCATGGTTCTGCCGTCGGAACAGTTTCAGCTTGGGGTGCTCGGGCACAAACAAGTTGCTGAGCGGACCCACGCCTTCGGCACTGCCAAGCAGCAGCAGACCGTCCGGTTTCAGGCTGTAGTGGAACAAGGGTAACAGCCGCTGCTGCAACTTTGGGTCAAAATAGATAAACAGATTGCGGCAGGAAATCAGTTCGAGCCTGGTGAATGGGGGGTCCAGGATCACGTCATGCCGGGTAAAAAGCACCTGGTCACGAATCGACTTGTTGATCTGGTAATGGTTGTCATATCGGCTGAAAAATCTGCTCAGGCGCCGCGGAGAAACATCAGCCTCAATGGTCAAGGGATACTGTCCGCGCCGCGGGCTAGCAATCGCATCAGGGTTGATGTCCGAGGCAAATACTTGCAGTTTGAACGATTTGAGCCGGTCGTTCATGGCTTCCGTGATCGCCATGACCAGGGAGTAGGCCTCCTCGCCGGTCGAGCAGCCGACACACCAAACGCGGAAATCCGCAGCATTCGTTTTCTTTGCCAGAAGTTTCGGCAAGGTCTTGTCAATCAGGTGCTGCCAGACTTCAGGATCGCGAAAAAAGCCGGTCACGCCAATCAGGATTTCATTGAACAGCAATTCCACTTCCTGTGGATTGTGTTCAAGAAAGTCGGCATAGTCGGCCAGCGAATCGAGACCGTGAATAGCCAGGCGTCGATCAACACGACGTTGCAGGGTGCTGGAGCGGTACAGAGAGAAGTCATGCCGGGTTTGATTTTGCAGCAACCTGACGATGGGCTCCAGAGCGTCAGCCTCTGGGATCGATGTCGCGGGTTTTGAACTGGCCGGTGCCGATTCGCTCGGGGCCGATTCCAGCTTATTGATAAAGGCCAGGATTCGCAGGGGCAGGGCCTCGGCCGTGTCTTGAATGTCGGCGCAGTCGGCTGCAATTGCGCTTTTCGGCATCGAATCGAACTCGGCGGTCTCCGGTGATTGCACCACTGTCAGGCCGCCGACCGCCTTGACCGCCTGCATCCCGAGGGTACCGTCTGATCCCATACCTGACAGAACGACGGCAATGGCGTTTTCCCCCCGGGCACTGGCCAATGACGAGAACAGGACATTGACCGGTAATCGCAAACCCCTGGGTTCGGACGGTCTGGCCAGGTTGAGGCGATCCTCGACTACCCGAAGCTCGGTGTTCGGGGGAATGACGTACACGTTGTCTGGTTTGATCAGCTCATCGTGCCGCGCCTCATGGACGCTCATGGCAGTGACTCGTTGCAGCAGCTCCGACAGCATGGCTTTGCTGGAAGGGGCAAGGTGCTGAACGACGATATAGGCCAGGCCACTGTCAGCCGGCGCGTGCGACAGGAACTGCTCCAGAGCCGCCAGCCCGCCGGCCGAAGCGCCGATGCAAACGATCTGGATGGCTGACTGGTCAGTCACTTCAGGAACTCATCTGTCGACACACTGATGCATGTCTTAGTAACCCCAGCGGGCGGTCAACTGCCCGAGGTCGGGGCTTCCGAAAAAAGCATCACCAGAACGGCATCTTCCTGCGGCGCAATGCCGGGCACCAGCCGAAAGGGGCGAGAATACAGTCCCTGAACCCGGACAGACTGTTTGCCGCTGGCCTGGTCAGGTTCCTGGAGCATCGCCATGAGCGCCGGCCTGCTATTGGGGCTCAGCAGACTGGCCAACAACTGATTGGTCAGGGAATTCCCATCCAATCCGAACAATCTGGATGCCTCCTGATTGCACTGATGTATGCGACTGTCGCGACCGAGTACCAGATAGCCCACCGGAGCCATTTCGTAAAGGGCCTGATAATAGGTCAATTGCGCAATCAGCTCCTGCTCATTCTCTGCGCGCTGGCCTTGTTGTAAATCCAGTTCGACCTGATAGGTTTGCAGCTCGTGCAGCAGCTTCAAGGCATCGGCAGAGCTTTCAGGATCGCTGGACAGGCGGTACAGCAGTGACAGAGCTTCGGCGCTGATCGTCCACCCGGCGCTTAATGGGGCTGCACCGTCCTTCAATCGACCTTCAGCATCAGCGCGTAACTGTTCAGGACTTGTCGTGGGCACATGAACCTCCTGG
>JBGTLI010000251.1:0-14955 GCA_041744195.1 Wenzhouxiangella sp.
CCATTGGGGCACGGTTCTCCCGTGCCCTTATTGTTCGACCGTCGCCGGCTCGATAAAGCCGTGGATCCGGGCAATGGTTTCCAGTTCGGGGATGTCGCGTTCGAGTACGCGCAGGCGCATGCGCTCGGTCGGGTCCAGGTCGGCCTGTCTGGTGCGCAAGACTTCACGTTCTGATTTCAGTTCGGCCAGGCTTTGGCCCAGGTTCCAGGCGCCGGTGAAAGCCGCTTCCTGACAACCAGCCGGCGGCTCAACGCCTTTTTTGCCCAGATCAAAGCCAGCCTGGGGGGAACAATCGGGAACGCTTGAGCACGCGCCCAGCAGACCCAGCAAGGCCGCGCCGGTCAGTATTTGTCGGTACATGGTCGGGTTGGTTACACTTGGGTTTGTAGTTTTCCAGCATAACCGATTTATGGATCCATTCACTCAGGGTGTTTTCGGCAGCCTCTGGGCCCTGCCGGCGGCACGGCGCGAGCGCATGCGACAGGCTACCGTTGCCGGCTGGCTGGGCGGCATGGCGCCCGACCTGGATATCCTGATTCGTTCCAGCCAGGATTCGCTGCTCGCGATCGAATACCACCGCCATTTCACCCATTCGCTGGTCTTTATTCCCGTGGGCGGGTTGGTCGTCGCTTTGGCGCTGTGGCCATTTTTTCGCCGCAAGACGCCATTTGGCTTGCTCTACTTGTGGTGCTTCCTGGGCTACGCCTCGCATGGCCTGCTCGATGCCTGTACCTCCTATGGCACCTATCTGTTCTGGCCGTTTTCAGATACTCGTGTTGCCTGGAACTGGATCAGCGTGATTGATCCGATATACACCCTGCCGCTGTTCGGGCTGCTGGTGCTGGCATTCTGGCAGCGGCGGCGCTGGCCGCTGGCGGTGGCATGGTGCTGGATTCTGTTGTACATGGGCCTTGCCGCCGTTCAGAATCATCGCGCCGAGCAGGCGCTGGAACAATGGGCGCTGCGGGAAGGCATCGAGATCGAGCGCGCGGTAGCCAAGCCGGCCTTTGCCAACATCATCCTGTGGCGTGCGCTGGTTGATGATGGCGATCATTTTCACCTGGTTGCCGTGCGTAACCTGCCCGGTACCGAAACTGTATTCTGGCCCGGAGGCGCGGTCAGGGCCTTCGATCCTGGGCCCTTTGACGTTGATACCCGCCTGGGTCATGATTTGGAGCGCTTCGACCACTTTTCGTCCCGCTGGCTGTTTCGCTATCCGGCCTACGATGAGGATGATCAGTGGTTTGTCGGCGATTTTCGCTACGCCATTGACCCGGCCAGTCAGCGCCCGCTCTGGGGTGTTCTTTTCGAACCCGATGATCCCGAATCCCGTGCGCGGTACACTACCCCGCGCCGCGTCACCGAAGAAGAGCGCGAAAGTTATCTGTCACGCCTGCTCGGCCAGTGAGCCCCTGCGTGATATTCAACCATTGAATCAGGAGAGGAAGGGATGCTCGCGACGCTAACCGATTTTTTATGGTCCTACGTACTGGTTGCCGTGCTGGTGACCATGGGTTTGATCTTCACGATCGGCTCGCGTTTTGTGCAATTGCGCTACTTTGTCGAGATGTTCCGTGTGCTCGGCCAGGCGTTCAAGCACCAGCCCGGGCAGGTCTCTTCCTTTCAGGCCCTGACCCTCAGCGTGGCCGGTCGGGTCGGTGCCGGCAATATCGCCGGAGTGGCGGTGGCAATCACCCTCGGTGGCCCCGGCGCGGTGTTCTGGATGTGGATGGTCGGCCTGATTGGCATGGCGACCAGCTTCTTCGAATCCACCCTCGCCCAGGCCTACAAGACGCGCGACAGCAAGACAGGGGCGTTTCGCGGCGGGCCGATGTATTACATCGAGCGAGGGCTGGGCAAGCGCTGGCTGGGTGTCGTGTTTTCGGTCTTGCTGCTGGTCACGTTCGGCCTGGCCTTCGTCGCACTGCAGTCGTTTGTCGCCTCCTCATCGCTGGAAGAAGCGTTTGGGGTGCCAACGCACATCACTGGCATCGCGCTGACCCTGTTGGTCGGGGTCACCATTTTCGGCGGCGTGCAGCGCATTTCACGGGTGACCGAGTGGGTGGTGCCGATCATGGCCGTGCTCTATGTCATGGTCGCCATCGTGGTGATCGGGCTCAACGTGAGCCAGGTCCCGGCGGTGCTGAATATCATCATCCAGAGCGCTTTCGGTCTTGAACAGGCCATCGGCGGCGGCATCGGCGCGGCGATCATGATGGGG
The DNA here is from genome assembly GCA_041744195.1 of Wenzhouxiangella sp. GTDB lineage: Bacteria > Pseudomonadota > Gammaproteobacteria > Xanthomonadales > Wenzhouxiangellaceae > Wenzhouxiangella. Next base: position 2,222 of record JBGTLI010000251.1, read on the forward strand.
GTCAGACGCGGCCTGTTTTCCAACGAGGCCGGTCTCGGCAGCGCTCCCAACGTCGCGGCGGTGGCGGCCGTGCCGCACCCGGTCAACCAAGGCATCGTCCAATCGTTCAGCGTTTTTATCGACACCGCGGTGATCTGTACCGCCACCGCCTTCATCATCCTGCTCGCCGGCATCCACGAGCCTGGCATCGGCGACGGTGTCGTGCTGACCCAGCTGGCACTGGCTCATCATGTCGGCCCCTGGGGGCAGACCTTCGTCAGCGTGATCCTGCTGCTGTTCGTGTTCAGTTCCATCCTGTACAACTTCTACCTCGGCGAAAACGCGACCAACTGGATCAAGCCGGACAACCGGGTGATGTTCATCGTCTTCCGGCTGCTGATGCTGGTGCTGATACTTTGGGGGTCGATGCAGGACCTGAGTACCATCTTCGGCTTCGCTGATCTGACCATGGCCCTGCTGGCACTGGTCAACCTGTTGGCCCTGGCACTGATGCTGAAGGTCTGCTTCCGCCTGATGCGCGATTACGACGATCAGTCCCGGGCAGGATTGCGGCCGGTGTTCGACTCGAGAAAGTTCGCCGACCTGAATATCGACCACGAAGCCTGGTCCGACCCCGAGGGTACGAAACGTCCAAAATAAATAAGGTTCACCACAGAGGCACAGAGAACACAGAGGAAATGAACTATAAAACCAATAATTTAAGTGCTCTTCTCTGTGACCTCTGTGCCTCTCATGGAACAAAACACCAGATTTACCACGGAGACACAGAGAGCACAGAGGAAAAACAACTAATTGAATTATAAGAAAAAAGTAATTCTTTTAACCTCTGTGGCCTCTGTGCCTCTGTGGTGAGCTTGTCTTTGTTCCTTCCACGACAGCGGGCCCGGTTACGGGGTTGGACACTCTGTGGTGAACAGTTTTTCGCCTTTTCAGGCGGCGCTGCGGTGGCGTTTGAGGTAGACCAGCAACTGGGAAATGGCAGCCGGGGTCATGCCGGCGATGCGGTTGGCCTGGTCGATGGAGTGCGGGCGCACCCGTTCGAGCTTTTCCAGCAACTCCGATGACAGGCCCCGGACCGCTTTGAAGTCAAAGTCCTCGGGAATGGCCTGGCCGGCCTCGCGGCGCTGGCGATCGATCTCGGCCTGCTGCCGGCCAAGGTAGCCGGCGTAGCGGATTTGGATGGCAACCTGTTCGGCGACCGCATCGCCTTCGACAGCAGGGCCAATCCCGTCGACCTGCATCAGGGCCGGATACTCGACTTCGGGCCGCCGCAACAGCTCTTCGGCGGTCACATCCTTATTGATCGCCACATCCAGTACCTGGCTGGTGGCCAGCGCCAGGCTTGATCCGGCGGCAATGCGCAGGTTTTTCAAGCGGTTCAACTCAAGGTCGATGGCGTCACGTCGGCGGCAGTACCGTTCCCAGCGCACATCATCGACCAGGCCGAGTTGCCGGCCGCACTCGGTCAGGCGCAGGTCGGCGTTGTCTTCGCGCAGGTGGAGTCGGAATTCGGCCCGGCTGGTGAACATGCGATACGGTTCCGGCGCGCCCTGGGTGATCAGGTCGTCAACCAGCACGCCAAGGTAGGCTTGGTCGCGACCGGGCGTCCAGGCGGCTTCACCGCGGACCAGGCGGGATGCGTTGAGCCCGGCCAGCAGACCTTGCGCGGCGGCTTCCTCGTAACCGGTGGTGCCGTTGATCTGGCCGGCAAAGAACAAGCCTCCCAAATGCCGGGTTTCCAGGCTGGGCTTGAGATCACGCGGATCGAAGAAGTCGTACTCGATCGCATAGCCCGGTCGGGTGATATGAACCTTTTCAAGGCCGGGAATGGTCCGGACAAAATTGATCTGGGCATCGAACGGCAGGCTGGTCGAAATCCCGTTCGGGTACCACTCGTTGATGCCGAGGCCTTCCGGCTCGAGAAAGATCTGGTGCGATTGCTTGTCGGCAAAGCGAACCACCTTGTCTTCGATCGATGGGCAATAGCGAGGGCCGGAGCTTTCGATAGCGCCGGAATACATCGGCGAGCGGTCAAGGCTGGAGCGAATGATGTCGTGAGTCGCCTCGGCCGTGCGGGTAATAAAGCACGAGACCTGGGCCGGGTGGTCGTCGTGGCTTCCCAGCAGGGAAAAGACCGGTCTCGGGTCATCCCCGGGTTGTTCATCAAGGCGTGAAAAGTCGATCGTTCGGCCATCCAGGCGCGGTGGGGTGCCGGTCTTGAGACGATCGACTGCAAAGGGCATTTCCCGCAGGCGGGCCGCCAGGGCATTGGCAGGGGCGTCGCCGGCGCGGCCGCCGGCCAGGCTCGTTTCACCTATATGGATGCGGCCGCCGAGAAACGTGCCGGTGGTGAGCACTACGGCAGGAGCGTGAAATTGCAGGCCCATGCCGGTACGCACGCCGACGACTCGCCCATCTTCTACGATCAGGTCGTCCACGCTTTGCTGGAAAACGGTCACAAACGACTGGCCTTCGACCGCCTGCCGAATGGCTGTGCGATAAAGAGCCCGGTCGCATTGGGCGCGGGTGGCGCGAACGGCTGGTCCCTTGCGCGCGTTGAGCGTGCGCCACTGGATGCCGGCTTGGTCGGCAGCACGGGCCATGATGCCACCCAGGGCATCGATTTCCCTCACCAGATGCCCTTTGCCGATTCCGCCAATCGCCGGATTGCAGCTCATCTGGCCGATCGTTTCGATGCTGTGGGTGATCAGCAGGGTGCGCGCGCCCGTCCGCGCAGCGGCCAGGGCGGCCTCGGTGCCAGCATGGCCACCACCGATGACGATGACCTCGAAAGGATCTGGGTAACGCATGTCAACCTGTACGCAAGAGCTTGAAAGCAGGGCGATAGTTTACCGCAGGCAATGTGCGGTCATCCGGATTACGTTGTCCTGCATCAAAGCTGACGCTGGCGGCTGGGTTCCCGGCGTGGCTGGCTGCTGTCTCGATCACGTTGAGGCTGGGGCGCCGACTGACGTGGTGTCGGTTCCCTGGTTCGATTCGGCGGTACCGAGGGCTGCCTTGCAGGGGCTGTCGTTGCCGGTGGCGGGGATGGTCTTCGGTCACCAACCGGTGGTTGGCGTCGCTCGACGGGTCGCTGTTCACGTGACCGGATTGTGCCTGCCGGCGGTGGCCGAACGGAGCGCTCTTGTCGGGGCATGAATGGCTCATGCTGAGTGCGCGTTCTTTCGCTGCGTCGCTCAATACCACGTCGCTCGGTAACACCTTGCTCCGAGGCCCGCCGATTGGGGGGACGGCCAGAACCAATTGAGCTGCCAGTCCAGCCAGCGCCGGCCGGATCCCGATCCGGTTGCTGACGGGCCGCAACCGTGCGCTGACGACGTTCGGCTTCGCGCAGGCGCTCGTCCAGCTGGCGTACCCGTGGCTGACCGCTGGCAGGATGATGGTGACGGGGGTAACTGACGTACTGCGGCCGCCAAGGTTGATAGGTGTGATACCAGCCCCCGAAACCATGCCATGGATAGTAATGGCCCAAGCTCAGCGATAGGCGGGTCCGAGGTCCGGGGCGGTAGCCGTAGTACCAACCGGGGTAAGGGTAATACCACGGGTCGTAGGCGTGGAAAATGACGGAATAGGGATGGTAGTAGCGACTAAAATAGAAATAGTCCAGCGACCAGTAGGGATAAAGCGTAGGGCCAGCTACTCTGACATGGGCGGACGAGTGATGAAAGCCTGGCTGTTCGTAATAGACGCCGTCGTGGCCATACCTTGGCTGCTGGGTTGCACAGCCGGACAAAACCAGTACGGTCAGCAGCGCGATCAGTTTTGGCAGTCGATGATGCAGCATGTCTCACCCTGAGGGGTTTACATCTGCGTATGCTACGCCAAGCAGGTAAACTGAACCTGAACGCTGCGCTTGATTGAGCAGCCTGGATCGGACATAAGGAACCGGGGGTTAACACCATGGACGGAATACCAAAAGCGCTTTCAGATCGCGACACCTGGCTCAGGGCGCCGGTCCTGTTGCTGTTTTACCTGCTGCTGGTTCTGGTCACGCCGGTGCTGGTTCTGGTCAGCGTCGTTGGCTGGTTCGCCCTGTTGATTCGCGGGCGGGTACCCGATGAAGTCTCCGATCTTGGCAGAAATCTGGCAGCCTGGTACGAACAGACGGCACGCTATCTGACCGGCGGCGCCCGCCGGCGCCCCTTTCCGTTCGAGGATCTGGATTGTCCAACCGACGAGCCGGACCGGCCGGGGGCCGGCCCTGCTGCCTTCAAGACGCGGTCCGCCGGTGCGCCGCTCGCAGCGTCGAGTGGACCGACGGCAGGCGGTGCTCAGACGTCAAGTAAAAAGAAATCCGCGAAAAAGACTGGCCAAAAAAAGATCAGCAAGAAGACCAGCAAGAAAAAGACGGGCAAAAAGAAAGCCGGTGGTAAAAAGTCTGCGGTGAAAAAAGCAGAAACCCCCAGTCAGCCAGAGCCGGCGATGGCGAAGGAAGCCGGCCACAATGAATAGAACTTATGATATCCAGGGGTTTTCAATCTGCCTGGACAAGGTAGTCCTGCTTTCTGCGGTATTTGAAGCCGAAAACAGCGAAGGATGGCAGTTCAATATCCGCATGGGCGGTGATGTCCGCCTGACCGTGAAGCTGCCAACCAGGGCAGAGGCGACCATGGAACGTCAAATGCTGGTGCGGGCGCTCAATGCCGCGCCCGAAGGCGGAAAATGACGATCTCGATGACGGTGACAGCCGCGGTGACAATCACGATGAAGCCTGACTGACCAGGACTTCGACTTCGTCCAGCGACATTCGTCGCTGCGGCTTCCCGTCGATCGGGCTGGGCGGCGGCTGTATCGCGTCACGGCCGACCATCAGTACCATTTCCACTGTCTGATCCCCATCCTCGACCACCAGGACATCAAGCTGCCGGTTGTCCCCGTCATGCCAACGGACGCGGCGACGCTCCTGGCTGAACGGCACTCGATGCTCCATTAAAAAGCGCACCACGGCATCTGGATCTTCGGAAAAAACATGCAGGCTGATGCGGGAATGCTGGTCGGCGGTGCCTTCCAGCACCGGACCGACCAGACGCGGTCTGAATGGCTTAAGGAAGCGCATGGCGGCGGCCGCTCCTGCACGCAAGCGGTGCAATTGGTTCTTGTGGGACTGCCCACCATAAACCTGTTGCCATGCCTTGAGTTCCTGCTCGACCTCGCTGTTGGAGGGCAGGCCTTTGCGGGTGGAGGTGCCCAGCCGCTCAGCCGCTTTCTGCTTGGCCAGGAGGTAGTTCGGCTGGCCCTCGGTCGCGATGATGCGAGCGGCCTCGGCGGCGACCTCCAGCCGATGGCGGTTGCTGCGCGTCTGCTTTTTTGCACCCATGACGATCACCTACCTGCGGTTGCTGGTGACTACTTCGAATCTCCGAACCCTATTCTGCGCGACTATCGCGCAGACAGATGAAACACGCGGCTAGAAAATATCGTAGTGGTCATCGTCGCTGCTGTTTTGCTCGGCTGATTCAAGCGGTGGAAGATTGTCCGCATGAAACCACTCCTGAACGGCGCCCGGAAGCCCGGGCCGGGCCCGCAAGCCGTTTTCGGGGTTGATCAGAACCTGTGCCAGGCCTACCGGCACCGTGGCCGGGGTTTCCGGTCGTCCTTGCAGGGCGACAGCCATGAAATCCACCCATAAGGGCAAGGCGGTCGTGCCGCCCTGCTCCCGCTGGCCAAGGCTCTGGTTGTCGTCCATGCCCACCCAGACGGTCGTCACGATACCGCCGCCGAATCCGGCAAACCAGGTATCGCGAAGATCGTTGGTGGTTCCTGTTTTTCCGGCCAGATCCGATCGACCCAGCGCCAGGGCGCGTCGACCGGTGCCAGCGGTGATCACCTCGGCCAGCATGGAGCGAATCAGCCATGCCGTAGTCGCCGGAAGCACTTGCTCTGCGGCCGCCGGGATGGTTGGCCCATGGAGTGGCTCATTTGTGGTCTCGGGCTCACTGGCGCCGATACTGACCCGTCGAGGCCCGCCGGGCAGGACGATGCCATTGTCGGCGGCGACATCCGGCGCCGGCCGGTCAATCGGTTCGGGGCAACTGGCGCAGACCATGCGCCACTCCGGCTCCATTACAGTCCTGCCATTGCCATCGTCAACCCGATAGAGAAACTGTGGCCGGACCGCATGGCCCTGGTTGGCAAATACGGCGTAGGCGCTCGTCAGGCTCAAAGGCGTAATCGTGGCTGAACCCAGGGCCATGGAGTGGCCGTCGGGCAACTCGGAACGTTCGAAGCCAAAATCAGTGATGTAACTGCGGGCATAATCCAGCCCCATCCCCATCAGCAGCCGGACACTGACCAGATTGCGGGAATGAACCATGGCTTCACGCAGGCGGGTCGGGCCATGGAACTGGCGGCTGAAATTGGTCGGGCGCCAGGCGCGTTCCATGGATGGATCGTCAATCACCACCGGCGCATCATTGACCACGGAAGCCGGGGTATAGCCATAATCAAATGCTGCCGCGTAGATGAAGGGTTTAAATGCGGAGCCGGGCTGGCGCTTGCTCTGGGTGACCCGATTGAACTGGCTGCGTCCAAAGTCCAGGCCGCCGACCAGGGCCAGGATCGCGCCAGTTTCAGCATCCATGGAAACCAGCGCAGCCTCGGCCAGCGGTACCTGAGCCAGTCGCCATTGATCGTCAACCTGACGCAGCCGCACCACATCTCCCACTGCCAGCACATCGCTGACTTTGCCGGGGCGAGGGCCCAGCGCGTTCAAGGCCAGGTGGGCGCGAGCCCAGGACAGATCCTCAAGCTCGATAATCACTTCGGCGCCGTTGCGAACAATCAGCCGCGCGCTCGCCTCCCCGCTTTCCACAACCACAGCAGGAACCAGGTCGGCAACCTGTCGAATCTGGGTCAGACGGGCCTCGACGGCCGCCATGTCGACCAGTTCCTCTGCAGGCAGTTGTTGCTCGGGGCCGCGCCAGCCATGGCGGCGGTCATAGGCCTGAAGGCCGTCGCGAATGGCCTGGTCCCCGGCTCTTTGCAGGCGCGACTCAATGGTTGTATAAGCCCGGTAGCCGCCCGAATAGGCCTCTTCGGCGCCCAGTTGGTCAACCACGGCCTGGCGGGTCATTTCGGCTACCCAGTCTGCATGTAGTTGCCGTACCGGCCCATGGAAGCGGGCAATATTGGGTTCAGCCCGCGCCTGGGCGTGCTCCTCAGCATCGATATAGTCAAGGTGCAGCATCCGATCGAGGACCCAGTTGCGCCGAATCATCGCCCTGGTTGGTCCGGAGATGGGGTTATCGCGAGAGGGGGCTTTGGGCAGGGCGGCGATCATCGCCTGCTCGGCCAGGGTCAGTTCATCCAGGGTCTTGCCGTAGTAAACCTGGGCGGCAGCGCCGACACCATAGGCGCGGTGACCCAGAAATTCCTTGTTGAGATAAAGCTCGAAAATCTCGTCCTTGCTCATTTCGCGCTCAATCTTCAGCGCCAGCAGGATTTCCCTGAGCTTTCGGGTCAGAGAGTATTCCGTGGACAGGAAGAAGCGTCGCGCAACCTGCTGGGTAATCGTGCTGCCGCCCGCCACGCGTCCGCGGCCCATGGATCTGGAATAAAGCCAGACGCCGCGAGTCGTGCCGCGCCAGTCAATTCCCGGGTGGCGATAGAAGCGGTCATCTTCTGCGGCCAGAAAGGCCAGCCGCAATTCTTTCGGGATTTCGTCGATCGTGGCGGGTATTCGACGCTGCTCGCCAACTTCGAGGATCAATTGCTCGTCGGCCGAATAAATTCGCAGTGGCACCTGCAGGCGAATATCCCGAAGCGTGTCCACAGAAGGCAGCGATGGCGCGATAATGAGCCACATCACTCCCACTCCGATTGCAGCCAAGGCGAAAATCAGGAAAAACAGTCGGATAGAAAAAACTATTAAAGGCTTTATTCGGACCATGAGATATGGTAAATGTACGTCTGGAGAATGAAAAACCCGTGTCTTGGACGCAGACTCCGGCAAAAAGTGCCCTAAAAAAGTGGCGCGGAAGCATCAGCCAGAGATTAGCACAGCAAGACCAAGGGTCTCGCACAAGTCGGTTTGATTATCTGACTAAGTGCAGGCCGATTTGAGGCGATGCCTAGATGGCGACCAGAGGGTCATGACAACAATATGAACACATTGAACAAGCTTTTTCGCTCTGCTCCACCGCCCCTTGTCGGCGTGGACATCGGGACGAGCAGCGTCAAGCTGATCCAGCTAGCACCGACCGGGTCCAGCTACCGGGTAGAGGCGTTTGCTGTCGAACCGGTGCCGGAAGGCGCTGTCAGCGAGGGCGGCATTTCCGAGCCCGCCCAGGTGGCCGAAGCCATCAAGCGTGCGCTCAAGCGCGGTGGTTTCAAGGCAAAAACCTGCGCCATGGCGGTGACCGGCTCGGCCGTGATCACAAAGATCATCAATTTGCCGGCTGATCTGTCGGAAGATGATGTCGAGGGCCAGATTGAGGTCGAGGCTGGTCAGTACATTCCGTATCCACGCGAAGAAGTCAGCCTGGATTTCGAGGTGCTCGGCCCATCTCCGCGCAACGCCGACCTGTTGGAAATTCTGCTGGCGGCATCGAAAACGGAACATGTGGATGCCCGGCGCGAAGTGGCCGAACTTTCCGGATTGACAATCAGAGTTATCGATGTCGAGTCCTACGCGATTGCCAACGCCTTTGATCTGGTCCGCAAGCGGGCCGGTATCGACGAGGCCGAAACCATCGCCGTGCTGAACATCGGCTCGACTGTATCGACCATGATCGTTCTGCGCGGCAATCGCACCACCTACAATCGCGAACATTCTTTCGGCGGGCATCAGTTGGTTGAAGAATGCATGCGCCGTTACGGCATGGACGCCGGCCAGGCCAGCTTTCTTCAGCGCGGGGAAGAGCCACCGGCCGGATTTGAGGATGAGGTGCTGGAGCCATTCCGCCAGAATGTCATCCAGCAGATCAGTCGGGCGCTGCAGTTTTATTCCTCGTCCAGCGATTACAGTAGCATCAGCACATTGTTCGTCACAGGTGGCGGTGCATCCATTCCCGGCCTGGCTGAAGCGGTGGGCAACGAGGTCGGAATCTCCTGCGAAGTCGCCGATCCGCTCAAGGATCTGAGGCTGTCGCCTAGAATAAATGCCCGGGCGCTCGATCAGGCTCGTCCGGCCCTGACCACAGCCTGCGGGCTCGCCTTGCGGGGTTTTGACTGATGGCGAAGATCAATTTACTTCCCTGGCGCGAGAACCTTCGCCAGCAACGCCAGAGGAACTTCATGATGGCTCTTGGCGTCGCGGTTGCGATTGCCGTTGGCGTTGTGCTGCTGGCAAACCACACCTTCAATCAGCTGATCTCCGGTCAGGACGAACGCAACAATTACCTGCGCTCGGAAATCCGCAAGCTCGAACGCGACATCAAGCGCATCGAAGAACTTGAAGTGGTTCGCGATAACCTGATCGCCCGGAAAGACGTCATCGAACGTCTCCAGGTGAACCGCTCGATGATGGTGCATTTGTTCAACCAGATGGCACAGACTGCGCCCGAGGGCGTCACGCTGAACTCGGTACGTCAGGCCAGCGAACAATTGACCATTGTCGGTACCAGCGAGTCGGAAACACGGGTGTCGGACTACATGCGCAATATCGAAGGCGCCGCGTGGCTGCATCGGCCAACCCTGCGAATTGTCGAGCGAGTGGACCGTGATGCGCGTCCGGGTCAGCCTTATCGGTTTGAGCTAGGCGCCCGCATTTCTGCCCCTGAGGCCATCGAGGAGGAGTATTGAGGCGATGGATGTTTCTGAACTGAGAGATCTGGATTTCAACAACCTTGGCGGCGCTTCAAGCGGCGCCAAGGCCGTCATCATTACCTTCGTGGTGGTCGCCCTGCTGGGTGCCGGCTACTGGTTCATGATCAAGGACAAGCGGGCTGACCTGGCCAGCCGAACGCAGGTCGAAAACACACTCAAGCAGGAGTTCCGGGAGAACCAGCAAAAAGCGGCCAATCTGGAAAAGTACGAGCGGCAGCTCGAAGAAATGGAGGAACTGCTGGCCAACATGCTCCAGCAATTGCCCTCCAGGACCGAAATGCCGGCCTTGCTGGTGGACATCTCCAGAACGGCCCAGGGCTCGGGCATCAACAACGAACTGTTCGAGCCGCGACCTGAGATCATGCGGGATTTCTACGCCGAGCAACCCATCAGCGTACGCATGGTCGGCACTTACCATGAGTTTGGTACCTTCGTCAGCTCGGTGGCATCGCTCTCGCGCGTGGTGATCCTGACCATGCGCGACATTTCGCTGCAACCGATTGAAGGCGGCAGACTGCGCCTGGAGGGGACCATCACCACATATCGCTACCTGGACGCCAGCGAGAACAGCGTCAGCCAGGCCGGGAGACCATGACTATGGGCAAATACGTTCAGACAGCCGCACTTTGCCTGACGGCGCTGGTTTTGGCGACAGGCTGCGAGCCAGGTACCCGCGACCTGGAGCAATGGGTGAATCAGACACTGCAACAGCCTGGTGGGGAGATCGAGCCCATACCGCCGATCGCCACGGTGGAAACCGTGGCGTATGCCGCCTACGACTTGCGGGACCCGTTTCAGCGCAGGGTAGCGCGCCCTGATGATGATTCCGACGAGGGTATTGCCGCCAATGGCATCAGGCCCGATCCTGACCGACGGCGTGAGTTTCTGGAGGCTTTTCCGTTGGACACGCTTGAAATGGTCGGTACGCTTGAGTTGGACGGCGTGAATTTTGCTCTGGTTCGGGACAATGAAAGCGTGATCCATCGAGTCAGTGAAGGTAATTACGTGGGGACAAATCACGGTCGGGTTGTCAACGTGGGCTCAAATCGGGTTGATCTGATCGAGCTGTTTGAAGATGCGCGCGGTGGCTGGGCTGAGCGTCGCTCGCAAATCGTGATGCCTGAAGAATGAGTGGCAGAACAACAAGGATTCGGAAGGAAATGAACAGAATGATTCAATGCAAGGCCAATGGGAGAAATGAGATGAACAGCGGTGTCAAGACGGCAATGCTTCTTTTCGGGCTGTTCTGGCTGGTTTCTTCGGCCCAGGGAACAGAGGTTACCGATGTCCGGGTTGAATCGGGTGACGGTGAAGTCCGGTTCATTATCACAACCGACTCCCCGCCTCCCACCCCCACGGTTTTTCTGACCGAACAACCTCCGCGGATCGTGCTGGAAATGCAGGACACCTCGACCCGCTTGCGCGGTGATCGCGTACCGGTCGGGGTTGGTCCGGCGCAAAGCTACACCGCGCTAAGCGCCGGAGGTCGAACCCGGCTCGTGATCGACCTGTCGCGCTCAGCGCCATACGAAGTCAGTATCGCCGGCAATGTAACGACTCTGGCTGTCGGCGCAAGTGGCGCGACGACAGCCAGCACAAGTGGCCGGGCGGCACTGGGAAGCGGTCAGGGTTTTGAGTTGCGGGGCATCGATTTTCGACGCGGAGACGACGGTGAGAGTCGTGTCATTGTCGACCTCAATCAGCCCGGTGTTTCAATGACCGTGAACGAGCGCGCAGGCGGCCTCAGGGTAGACCTGTTTGGAACCCGCTTGCCTTCCCATCTGAGGGAGCGTCTGGACGTATCGGATTTTGCGACGCCGGTGCAGTTCATCACGCCGGAACAGCGTGGCGACAACGTCCGGCTCCAGGTTGACGTGGCTGGCGCTTATCAGCACATGGCCTACCAGACATCCGATCGGCTCGTGATCGAGGTGGCCCGCCCGGCCGCCCGAGTGGAGCAGGATCGTGAACTTCGCTTTTTTGAAGAACGCGAATACGAAGGCAGCCGAATCACCCTTAACTTCCAGGACATCCAGGTCCGGTCGGTACTTCAGTTGATCGCCGACGTTTCCGAACTCAACGTGGTGGTCTCCGACTCGGTTACGGGCGCATTGACACTTCGGCTGACCAACGTGCCCTGGGATCAGGCGCTGGATATTGTTCTCGAGACCAAGAACCTCGACATGCGTCGTTCCGGCAACGTGATCTGGATTGCGCCAGCCAATGAAATCGCTGATCGCGAGCAGCAGATTCTGCGCGCCCGGGCCGAGCGCCAGACACTCGAACCACTGCGAACAGCAATGATTGCAGTCAGCTATGCCAATGCTGGCGAACTCGCCACCCTGATTAGCTCGGCCTCGGCTGACGATGTCGGTGAGCAGGGGCTGTTGTCTGCCCGCGGTTCGGTTTCGGTGGATCGCCGCACCAACACCTTGTTGGTCTCTGACACCGTTGAACATATTGACGAGATTCGTGAACTGGTAGCCGAGCTTGATCGTCCGGTCCGTCAGGTGCTGATTGAGTCCCGGATCGTGATTGCCCGGCATGATTTCAACCATGAACTGGGTGTGCGATTCGGTGTGACCCACGAGCGCGAATCCGGCAACAGAGTATTTACAACTTCCGGTTCCGGTGAGGCGAACGACGCCATGATCCGCGCCCCGGGCAACCGCCGCCTGGCGCCGACCCTGGATGATCGCCTCAATGTCAATTTGCCGGTATCCAACCCGGCGGGCCGGCTGGGCTTCAGTCTGCTGGCGGCTGACTACCTGCTTGACCTGGAACTGAGCGCGCTGGAAACCGAAGGCCATGGCGAGGTGATTTCAACGCCGCGGGTGATCACGGCCAACCAGGCCGAAGCCTATATTCAACAAGGTGTGGAAATTCCGTTTGAATCCACGCAAGGCGGAACGCAAGCTGGCGCGGTCAACGTCGAGTTCAAGGAAGCT
>JBGTLI010000252.1:0-7031 GCA_041744195.1 Wenzhouxiangella sp.
CACTCGCAAGGCTTTTCTTCAGGATGGCTTCTTCGTCGGGTGAGAGCTTGATAGGCGTGGGCGCTGGCATCGTTCATTGTTTGCATAAAGGCGGGCTGAATTATACCATATCAACAAACAATTCATTACACTACACTAGGATTAGGAAATCACCCACCGCCTGCGGCACACGAATACCGGCGGCCCGAGTCTCGGCATGCTCCCAGCGCCGGGCGAAACGTTCACCCTGGTCAAATGCGCGCACGATTGGCGCGCAGCCCTCGGCCTGGACCGCGTACATCTGCGGAAGCGGCCCGTCGATCCAGCCCAAAGCTCGCATCTCCGCAAATGCCTTCCACATGCCGATCAGGCCAGTGCCGCCGCCCGTGGGATAGAAAATCGCGTCCGGCAGTACCCAGCCAAACTGCTCGGCCAGCTCCAGACCCATGGTCTTCTTCCCTTCCAGTCGGTAAGGCTCTTTGAGCGTGGAGACGTCAAACCAGCCTTCGACAGCGGCGCGTTCTCCGAGCAGGCGCCCGCAATCATCAATGTAGCCGTCGATCTCGACCACTTCCGCGCCGGCCATCCGGGTCTCGTCGATGTTGATGCGTGGCGTGTCGGCCGGACAGTAGACCAGCGACCGCAGCCCCGCCCGCGTGGCATAAGCGGCCAGCGCAGCCCCGGCATTGCCATTGGAAGGCAGACATAACTTGTCCAGCCCGAACTCGCGCGCCATCGCCACTGCCATGGCCAGGCCGCGGGCCTTGAACGAACCTGTGGGCAAGCGACCTTCGTCCTTGACCTGAAGCCCAACGGCCTGGGCCAGGTCGATCAACGGCGTGTCGACCTCCCCCAGGCGCGGCACCTTCTCTGCATCGCCAAACGGCAGCAACTCGCGCCATTTCCAAAAACCGCCCTGGCGGGCGGCCACAGCGTCGCGATCAACTTCAGCGCCGATGGATTCAAGGTCATACTCGACCAGCAGCGGACGGTTGGCATCGGACAGGCGACGCACCTGGCCAGCCGCATACCGGGTGCCCTCAAGGCTGCAGCTCAGGTGGCTGACAAAAGGATTCACAGCATCACCCCGGTGAATTTGTCTACCGGCATGACCTTCTTGTTCTTGTTCATTTGTTTGCCCCCATTCGAAGGAGAGCAGAGTTTAACAAATGCAAAACAGCTCAGCCGGCACTCCACAACGTCGCCCTGATTCGAGGAAAAGCCGGGCTCGCGGTCGGTCGCGAACCCTGTGGCTTGCAAACCGGCCCGGGTACGGCAAGAATGTCTTTACCAATCTGTCTGAGATCCAGTGGGAGCGCCCCTGTGAAATTGTTGCCCATCACCGTATTGTTGCTGAGCCTGAGCATGTTGGCGACCGCTGAGCATGACGACTGGCATGCCTACATTGACGAGCGCTCCGAGACCCTGTTCGAACGCATCGTCGAGTGGCGTCGTCACTTTCACGCCAATCCTGAACTGTCCAACCGCGAGTTCGAAACCGCCGCCTTCATTGCCGACTTCCTGCGCGACCTGGGCATGGAGGTCCAAACCGGCATCGCTCATACCGGCGTGGTCGGTGTGCTGCGTGGCGGGCAGCCCGGCCCGGTGGTGGGGCTGCGCGCGGATATGGATGCCCTGCCTGTGCCCTCCCGCGCAGGATTGCCATTTTCACCCAATGTGATCGGAGAGTACCTGGGTGACGATGTGCCGGTTTCGCACGCCTGTGGTCATGACACCCATATGGCCATGCTGATGGGCGTCGCCGAGATCTTCGCTCAGCGTCGTGATCAACTGCCAGGCACTATCAAATTTATTTTCCAGCCAGCCGAGGAAGGCACGCCGCCAGGCGAGGATGGTGGCGCCGAAATGATGGTTGCCGAGGGGGTGCTCAAAGACCCCGATTTGGAGGTCATATTCGGCCAGCACATCTGGTCGCTGGCGCCGGTCGGCCAGATCGGCTACCGCTCTGGTGGCATCATGGCCGCCTCCGACCAGTTCACAATCACCATTCATGGTCGCCAGACACACGGCTCGACCCCATGGACCGGCGTTGATCCGATTGCCGTAGCGGCCCAGGTCATCCTTGGACTCAATCTCGTGGTCAGCCGTCAGACCGAGCTGACCCGGGAGGCAGCGGTGATTTCGGTCGGTCGTATTCGTTCCGGCGTGCGCAACAACATCATTCCCGAGTCAGCCGAACTGATCGGCACCATTCGCACGCTCGATACCGAAATGCAGGACAAGATCCACGCCGACATCCGCCGCACCGTCGAACACATTGCCGCCAGCCAGGGCGCAACCGCCGACATTGAAATCACCCGCGGTTACCCGGTCACCTTCAACGATCCGGAACTGACCGCGATGATGGCGCCCAGCCTGCAACGGGTCGCTGGGGATCAGGCCCGGGTCATCCACGCAATCACCGGGGCCGAGGATTTTTCCTTTTTCCAGCAACAGGTTCCGGGGTTTTATTTTTTCACCGGTGGCATGCCGCCGGATGCCGATCCCGAGCAGGCAGCGCCGCACCATACGCCGGACTTCTACATCGACGAGTCCGGTATGACCACCGGCGTGCGCGCTTTGGCCAGCCTGGCCATTGACTACATGCTGGCCCGCTCGAAAGCGAACTGATACCAGGACACCCGCGTAAACGGTCAAGCCCTTTGCGCAAGCCCTTGGACTCTGGTTCCGAACGTCAGCACTGGACCTGTTTGAAAATTTGCGTATGATGCAATAAAAGACGGCGGAGACCGGTCTGTCTTGGAAGCATCTGAGGTGCCCCGGCCTGCATTGCCAGCGATTCCCGCCGTGCTTCATATTCTGACATTCTAAATTAGTCTTGCGATGACCTCGGCTATCCGTCGTCACGCAGAGAGGGAGCAACACATGAATTGGTTCAGACTGGCCTTATTGGTCGGAGTGGTTTTCAGCATCGGGTTATTCGATTCGAAAAAGGCCTTTGCCGAAGATGGGGAGCAAGCAGGTATTACAGGCTGGGTCGATGGGAATGAATACGCCTGGATCGTCAAGAAAGACCGTTTGTCACCCTCGGCAGTCTTTTCCAACATCACGCCTGGTGTTCACCAGTTCCGCATTCACGCCTACGAAAACGACCGGTTTCATCGCGAGAACTCCCTGTATCTGGAACTGGTGATTCGCGACACCGAACTCACTTCTGCCCAGTTGCTCTATTTTCCGTTTGCCCCCCGTTACCCACGCTTCAGCTTCGGCGACGATCACGGCACAGGGCAACTGACCTTGAATTCACTGGAGATCAAGGCCGATAAAGCCTACCTTTCTGCGAGCTACGCCGGCCAACTCTACTACCACCAAAGCCCCAACACGCAGCCGATTGCACAACGCACCCGGCCGATGCGCATCAATATCGAGCTGATCGCTGATCGAGAGTGAACGGCTACCTGTCAACCTTGAGAGCTCTAGACCCATGATCAAAACGACAACTTCTTCAAAAACAGCGACCTGGGTGGAACTGGTTGTTCTACTTGGCGCACTGACCCTCATTATCTGGCTTGGATTTGCCCGACCGCCCGTAGCGGAGAGCAATACGCACCAGACAGAGGCTGCCCAACTGCTTGCCCAAACCAGCCTCCTGGGGCATCAGGTCCAGGGCTTGCTTAGCAAAGCGGCCCATTACCTTGAGCACGCCCCGCGCGGATACGATGCCTATTTCCGCGACTCTGTCATCACCCATTCACATTTGCAAACCGACCTGACCACACTAGATCTTGGCATGCAGACCCTGATCGATGCAGGAACCGAAACGATAGCCAGTCGAAACTCATCTCCAGACCGCATTGAAAATGGATTGCCTCTGGCCCAACTCCAACTGGACTGGAAAGCGTTCAGAGATGGGTTGGACGAGCAACTGGGGGTGGATCCGGAAATGCCACGCCTGGAATGGGGCGCTCGCCACATCGTCGAAGCGATGGATCCGGTCATTGCGGGCATCGGCGACATTCGCGAGGGTCTACAGGCCGCGACGGCTCCAACCAGCGGGCCGGGCGCTGCACCGCCGGTCTGGGCCTGGGTCGGATTTTCGGCCTGGCTGGTGCTTATCCTGTCCTGGTTCGGCTGGCGTGTTCATCGTAACCGCCACTGAGACCAGATCAAAGCTTTGATGCATGATCCGAGCCGGGGAAGCACCGCTGCGCCCCGGTTAGGTCACCCGTCCGCCTTTTGGTCTATACTTGGCTGGTTGGTATGGGAATTTGCGAGGTGGCGGCATGAAACGTTTTTTCACTCTTACTGCAGCACTCCTGGTTGCGGTGGTTGTTATCGCCGGTTGCGATACGCGACAGCGGGATTGGGAAGAAGCCAGGCAGGCGGACTCATTGAGCGCCTATCAGGAATTTCTGGAGCAATATCCAGACGGTGAGCATACCGAGGCGGCTCGCCAACGGATCGTCGAGATTCGCGAGCAGGACGCCTGGGAAACAGCACGCGATCGTGACACCATTGAGGCCTACCAGACGTTTGTCGACGACTATCCCGACAGCACACACGCGGCTCAGGCCATTTCCCGGATCAGCGAACTGGAGCGGGCCGAGAGCTGGTCGCGGCTCCAGGGTTCCAGAGAAGCCAGTGAACTGGAAGCATTCGTTCGCCGCTATCCCGATAGCACGGAAGCGGATCTTGCGCGCGAGCGTATTGATCAGTTGGATGCCGAATTGCAAGCAGAGGCCCGCGCCAGGGAAGAAGCCGAAGCCCGCGCCCGGGAAGAGACCGAAGCGGCCCAAGCAGCCGAATTAGCGGCGACCGGTGGGGCCCGGGTCCAGCTTGCTGCGTTTCGATCCGAGGATCAAGCCCGGTCTGCAGCACAACAGATCGAGGCGCGCCACGAATCCCTGCTTGAGGGCATCAGGATCGAGATCCTCCCGCCGGATCAGAGCAGTAGCTTTTTTCGTCTGCGTACCTCGCTACTCGCTGCCGATGCAGCCCGGAACCTGTGCACAAGCCTGAAGGATCAGGGTCAGGATTGTCTGGTGATCAGCGGGTAAGTTTTTTGCCACGTTCGCCGGAATGAAACTAACCATCCTGGCTCCTTAAGCTTTACCAACAATACCGCTGAGGATAACGCCCGCGCCCCGTCACGGATTTGCTCCAGATCAAATGCGAGGACCAACCAACATCTTGCTATAGGTCACTGCCCTCAGCAAGGCAATCGGCTGCCGGTGTTACGGGAACACTCAGCTCGATCACTGCGACTGGAGTTGCCCAGCAGCAAAGCCAACTCCTTCTGGAGGTTGTAAACCATCAGGCGATCATCGACCGAGAGCTCGCCTACAGAACCGACATCGGCCAAAACTCGCTCGAAGCCTTGTTGGATGCGGTTGAATTCGCGCCATTCGCTGGTGACCAGCTCGCGCGGCGTACCGGATTCCAGATTGGCTTTCAATTCACGCATCTCAGCGCGAAACTCCTCAACACTGACCGCAAGTGGCTCCTCAGGCGAGATACGCTGCTGGGAAGTATTGGCGCAACCCGCCAACATGGCAACAGCGATGACCAGAGCAATAGTAGTGAATTTCAACATGTTTCAGAGGACAGGATTTAGAACGAACTGCATCGTACGAAAATTTGGGCAACTTGTCAATCACCACAGAAACGGTTGCGAATGGGAATTAGTGTGCCTTCTTGGGGCCCTGATCATTCAATTCCGAAGATCAGAGCCACAATAAGCATCAGCGGCTTGAGAATTACGAAGCGCGCAAGTGTGATGCCAAATTTACTCGCGCCGACCGAATGGCGGGATGCGTGCTGGCGATCACAGTCGTCGTCATACTGATGAGGGCCACTACGCAAGCAACTGCCGGATCAAATGGCACTTCACCCGGCAGAACCGAGCCCAAGGTTCGCATCCCCCACCAGCCGATCAATAGTCCAAGGACCAGGCCAATCGCTCCCTGAAGCATGCCGTCGCGCATAACACGTTGAAATAGCTGTAAAGCTGTGGCGCCAACCACTGCGCGAATCGCGAATTCGCGCGTCCGGGTACCGGCTGCGACCGCGACCACTGAATACAGACCGACAGTGGAAAGAATCAGGCCAAGCCCGGCAAACACGGCAATGAGCATCAGATTGGCCCGGGTCTGGCGTGTCGTGGCCCTGAGCGCATCTTCCAGCGATTCGATCTGGACCGGTTGGTTCGGAACAAATCGACCGGCAATCGCTCGAATTGCACCAGCAATTGCCTCGGTCGGAACTTCACTAGCCACGGCAAAGCGCAGCGGCGCGAACTGCGCGATGACTTCCACTAAATCGCCGGGAATTTGGTCAAATGGCATATAAACGATCGCCGGGGCCGGTTGCTCTGGTCCATACTGGCGGGTATCGCCTACCACTCCAACAATTCGTAGTTCACGCTCGCTTTGGTCAAGCATCGGCATCAACAGCGTCTGACCCAACCCAGCCTGCAAGTCTGGGCTAGACTGCTTTGCGTCGAACATAAGCTTTATGAAGGCACGGTTGACCACGGCCACCGGCAAACCGGATTCGCGGTCCGAATCGCGCAGTGCCCGGCCTGCGTCGACGGAAATGCCAAGCGTATTGAAATAGCCCGCATCAACGCCACGGAACTCCAGACTGCTCATCTCCTTTCCTGGCAGGCGCAAAGGATAGTTGAGCGGAGCGCCGACCGGAAGGTTTGTGCCAAAAGTGGCGTTACGAACGCCCGGCAAGGCACGCAACTCGTCAAGAATCTGCTCGCCTGTCTGCTTGATTCGATCCTGCGGACGAAGTTCGAAACTATAAATCCCCTGGGTTTCGAATCCCGAATCAACCCGCGATGCCTGATTCAGCGCTCCCAGTAGGTGACCCGCAACGCTCAATAGAGCCACACCGATTGTGACTTGCAAAATCACCAGACCACGGCTCCGGTAGCCAATCTGAACGTCGGGTATTCGACGACAATTACTTTGGCCGGTTGACGACAACTATTTTGTCCGGTTGCCACTAAGCTTGCCGCTTGCTCATTCCCGGGAAGGGATTTTGAATGGCGGCCACTCAGCAACAGGTCAAAGTCTTTATGGATC
>JBGTLI010000253.1:0-10784 GCA_041744195.1 Wenzhouxiangella sp.
GGTCTCGCTGGTGAGCCTGGGTGGTTTGACGGCTTCGTTCCTGCATCTGTTCAACCACGCCCTGATCAAGTCGGCACTGTTCATGGCGCTGGGCACCGTGATCTATCAGATTGGCTCAGCACGAATCGAAGCCTTGCGCGGCCTGGGTCGCCAGATGCCATGGACCATGACCGCGTTCGCCCTGGCCGGCCTGTCGCTGATCGGCGTGCCGACGACCGTCGGCTTCATCAGCAAGTGGTATCTGATCCTGGCCTCGATGGAGGCTGGACTGTGGTGGCTGGTCATGCTGATACTGATCACCTCATTGATGGCGGTCTACTACATCTGGCGGGTGATCGAAGCGGCCTGGTTTCAGCCCCGCCCTGCCGATGCGCCGGCCGTTGGCGAAGCGCCACTGACCTTGCTGATACCGGTCTGGTTGCTGGTGTTTCTCAACTTCTACTTCGGCATCGATACACGCCTGACCGTGGGTGGCGCCACAGCCGCGGCTGAAGCCCTGCTCGGCCCCACCGGCTTTGGATTGTCACCATGAGTCCAATGACCGTCATCCTGATTCCTTTTGTCGGCGCCCTGGCCATTGCCCTGGCCCACCGCCACCCGCGATTGCGCGATGGTTTCGGCTGGGCGGCGGCGATTGCGTTCTTCATTGGCGTGATCCAGCAAGTCGGGCCGACTTTACGTGGCGAAGGCCGCGAGCAGGTCCTGTGGGAAATCCTGCCAGGTCTGGATATCGCCTTTCGCATCGAGCCGCTGGGCCTGCTGTTCGCGCTGGTGGCCTCGACCCTGTGGCTGGTCGCGACCCTGTATGCCCAGAGCTACATGAAGACGCTCAATTACCCGCACCTGGCGCGATTTTTTGCCTGTTACGCCATTGCCCTGGGAGCCGCCGCCGGCATCGCCTTTTCGGCCAACCTGCTGACCCTGTTCATCTTCTACGAGATCCTGACGATCTCGACCTACCCGCTAGTCACCCATTCGGGCACCGAGAAGGCCCGCAAGGGCGGCCGGATTTACCTGTTTTATCTACTGGTCTCGTCCATCGCTCTGTTGTTGCCGGCAATCATCTGGACCTGGTCGGCAACCGGCACGTTGGACTTTGCCCAGGGCGGTATTCTGGCCGGCCATATCGATCCGATCTGGGTGCCGGTGCTGGCCGGGCTGTTCATGTTCGGCATTGGCAAGGCCGCATTGATGCCGATGCATCGCTGGCTGCCGGCGGCCATGGTTGCACCGGCGCCAGTGAGCGCGTTGCTCCATGCCGTGGCCGTGGTCAAGGCCGGCGTATTCACGGTGCTGAAGGTCGCTGTTTTTGTTTTTGGCACCGATCTGCTGGTCGAAACCGGTGGCGGCCTGTGGATCGCCTGGGTGGCGGCCTTCACCATTGTTGTCGCCTCGCTGGTGGCGCTGACCCTGTCCGATCTCAAGGCACGACTCGCCTACTCCACAGTCGCGCAGTTGAGCTACGTGGTCCTCGGCGCGATGATCGCCACGCCAATCGCCATTGTGGGTGCGACCATGCAACTGGCTTTGCACGCGGTTGCCAAGATCACCCTGTTCTTCGGTGCAGGCGCCATTCAGGTTGCTCACAACCGCACGACCATCGCTGAATTGGACGGGCTCGGGCGCGTGATGCCCTGGACTTTCGGTGCGTTTACCATCGGCACCCTGAGCATCATCGGCCTGCCCCTGTTTGGCGGCATGTGGGCCAAGTGGTACCTGGTTCTGGCCAGCCTGCAGGCCGAGCAATTGATTCTGGTCGGCGCCTTGCTGGTCAGCTCGCTGCTCAACATCATGTATCTGCTGATCATTCCGATCCGCGGCTTCTTTGCCAAACCGGCACCGGGCGTGCCGACCGAGGGTATCCATGAGGCACCACTGCCACAGGTGATCGCGATGGTAATTTGCGCCGCCGGATGCGTGGCGCTGTTCTTCTATCCAGACCCCCTGTTCCATCTGGCCGGGATGCTGGTGCCATGATCGAAATCCTGACCCGCAATGCGTTTCGAATCCTGGTCGGCCTGTGTGCCGTGTTCGCCCTGGTCGGCCTGTTCTTTCGTGCCGAATACGGGCCCGAAGCCCTGCCCTTCATGTACCCGCTGGTCGCACTGATCGCCATCCCGGCAGTCGTGCTCTGGGTTCGTGTCATGTCGCGACTGCTTGAATCCGATATCGACAATCCGGACAGCACCGAAACCGCTCCGGGAGAAGACCATGCCGATTGAATTGTTGCCGGCCGGCCTGTTCTTGCTTGGCGCACTGATTGCCGGCTTTTCCAACCCGCGTCTGGCGGCCGTCGTCGCACTGCTGACCCCGGTGATCGCCGCGCTGGTCGCGCTGGCTGTAATGAGCCCCGGCGCCAGCGCCTCCTTGTCAGTGATGGCCTACGAACTCGAGGTCGTCCGGGCGGATCATTTCAACCTGATCCTGGTCGGTCTGTTTCATCTTGCCGCCTTCATCGCCGCCATCTATGCGCTCGAGGTACGCGACCGCCTGCAGCATGCCGCACTGATGGTCTATATTGCCGGCGGGATTGGTGCCGTGCTGGCGGGCGATTTGATCAGCCTGTTCGTGTTCTTCGAGCTGATCGCGCTGGGCGGCACCCTGCTGATCATGGCCGGACGAACCGAAGCCAGCCTGCGCGCAGGCGTGCGCTATCTCGTGTTTCAGGTCGCCGCCGGTGTCACCCTGCTCGCCGGCATCCTGACCTACACCTCGGCAACCGGCGATTTCAATTTCGGCTCTATCGGTCTCGATCGTCCCGGAGGCTGGCTGATTCTGCTGGCCTTCGGCATCAAGTCCGGCTTCCCGCTGGTGCATGGTTGGCTGGTAGATGCCTATCCCAAAGCATCGCTGACCGGTCTGGCGGTCCTGGTTGCCGTGACCACCAAGGTCGGCATTTACGGACTGACCCGCGGCTTTGCCGGCGAAACTGTCCTGGTGGTCATCGGCACAGTGATGGCCTTGTGGCCGCTGTTTTACGCGCTGGTGGAAAATGACCTGCGCCGAGTGCTGGCCTACACCATGATGGTCCAGTTGGGCATCATGGTCGTCGCTGCCGGTATCGGTTCGGACCTGGCGATCGACGGCATCGCCATGCACATCGTCATGGATGTGCTGTTCAAGATGACGCTGTTCATGGCCCTGGGCGCCGTGCTTTACCGGGTGGGCACCACTCGCGCCGATCAACTCGGCGGGCTGTGGCGGGTCATGCCGATCACGACGGCCTGTGTTGCTGTTGCCGTGGCCGCAAACGCGGCCATGCCGCTGACCGGCGCCTTCATGAGCAAGAAGCTGCTGATGGGTGCAATCCAGTATACGGATTATCCAGTCACCCTTTGGCTGGTGCTTTTGAGTCTGTCCGGGATCAGCATGATGTACCTGGGCGTGCGCATTCTCTGGCAGGGCTTTTTGCGCCCCAGCGATGTGCCGCGCAGCGATGTTCAAGAAGCCCCCTGGCCGATGGCAGTGGCCATGCTGATCCCGGTTGCCCTGTTGCTGCTGGCCGGCGCGATGCCTGGCCTGACCGAGTTCATGCGGCCGCAGGGCAGTGACTACTGGCCAATCAATGGATTGAAGATCTTTGGTCAATTACAGTTGGTGGCTTTTGCGTTGCTGGCCTATGTCCTTTTGGCCCGCTTCGGTTTCGGCTTGCCCAAATCCCGACCCACCGCGTGGCTGGATGCCGAGTGGCTTTACCGCCGTGGCCTGCCTGCCGCTGCCATCAAGGGCCGTGACGTCCTGGCCAGGTTGCGCGATCGGTCCGTGGCACTGGCCGGCAGACTATTCCAGGCACCCGGAGATGGGCGCCTGTCCGTCACTCTCGGCCGTACCTGGCCGACGGGTTCCATGGCGCTTTGGGTCGCTATCCTGCTCGCCGCCCTGCTGCTGTTCGGCATCCGGCATTGAGGAGCGAAAGCGGGTTGGACCCTGTTTCTTAGTCAGTCTTGTCGAGTAGACCGCTCGCGGTTGATTACCCGATATTCAACGTCGATAACACTCTGGTCGGTGTTTTTGGTTCGAGGCAACCCCAGCCAGCGGCGCACGGTAAGGTAGACAGCACCGATCACCGCCAGGCCGATTGCAATAATGAGAAGAAACAGGCCCAGGAAAAAGCTCAGGGCGAGAATACCGATACCGGCCAACACCAGCCCCAGGCGGGCGAGTGGATGGGTCGGCGGTTGATAGAATCGTTGCCATTGGTTATTCATGATAAGGAAGACTCCTTGGAAAGCTTTCAGTTCCTGTGCCGGTCGGATGAGCTGATTAATGGAGCGTTCTCCGAAATGGAGGCCGTCGTCGACGGCCAACGTTCGCACTTGGTGGCCACCCGCCACAAGGGCAACGCTCGGGCCTGGCTCAATATCTGCCCCCACCAGGGCCGGCCGCTGAACTGGGCGCCCAACCGATTCCTGGTCGACAACCAGGGCCAATTGGTCTGTGCCGCGCATGGCGCGGTGTTTGAGCCGGACCAGGGCATTTGTGTTTCCGGCCCCTGCCTGAGGGCCGCCCTGACTCCGGTCACTTTGGTCGAACGCAATGCCAATATCTATATCAAGCCAGTCTAGCAGGTGAAAAAGTTGCCTGTTCGCCCCGCTGTGCTGACCGGGCGCTTCGCCGTTATCGAAGGCAAGGTGTCTCAATACACCAGATTCACCACCACCAACATGACCACCAGGAAAATCACACTCATCAACCCACCCACGCGGATGAAATCTTTCACCCGATAGCCCCCCGGCCCCATGATCAGGGCATTGACCGGGTGGGTCGGCAGGATAAAGGCATTGGAAGTCGCAAGACCGATGATCAGAGCATAAACAGCCGGGTTGCCTCCAGTGGCTAAAGCAACGTTGATCGCGATGGGCACGAGCAAAACCGTGGCGCCGACGTTGGACATGACCAGCGTAAAAAGCGTGGCCAGCAGCACCAGGATGATTTGTATCACCAACTCGGGCACATCACCCAAGGCGCCCAGCGCCTGTTGGGCTAACCAGGCGGCGGTGCCGGTTACCTCCATGGCAAAGCCCAGCGGGATCAGGCTGGCCATCAAAAACACGGTCTTCCAACTCACGGACTGGTAAGCCTCGTCCATGCTCAGCACACCGGTCAGGATCATGCCAACGGCCCCGGCAAGCAGGGCGATCGACAACTGAAAGTCGGTAAACAGGATCAGGAACATCGACAAGCCAAAAAAGCCCAGCGCATGCGCCACTTTCTGCGGCCGCTGCTCTTCTTTCGGGATGTCGGTCGCGACGATGAAGTCCTTGTCGCGAGCCACAGTCGCCAGATCACGCCAGGTCGAATGGCTGACCAGGCAGTCACCGACCTGCAATGGCTCCTCCCGCAGCCCTTCGACAAGGATCTCGTTTCGACGATTGATTGCCAGTACCGAGATTCCGAACCTGGAACGGAGACGGGCAGCGCCAATGGTCTTGTCGATCAGCTTCGAGCCTGGTGGGATGACCACCTCCGAAATACCAGCCCGGGTAGGATTGAACAGATTGCCAAACGTGCGCAGGCGGGGCTGCAGACGCAACTTGTTGTCCAGGGCAAAGCGGCCAACCTGGTCGCGTGTTCCCATCACCCCCAGCACGGTCCCCACCCAGATCATCTCGTCAGCCGGCGGCGCCAGGCGCGGTTTGTCGGTGTTCTGGATTGCCAGCATCAACGGCGCGCCTTCGAGTTTCTCAGCTTCGGCAATGCGCATACCCACCAATGGCGAGTCCACCGTCACCAGCATCTCGTAAACATCACCCTCGATTCCATAGACCTCGGCGAAATAGCTTTTAGTGCGGCCTGGTGATGCCGGACGCTTGCTCGCCCCGGTCGGCAGCAGACGGCTGCCAATCAGCAGGAAATAGATCAGCGCCGCCGCCAACAGCGCCAGACCAACCGGAGTGACATCAAACAGCCCGAAGGGCCGCATCGCTTCGGCGCCAGGCGGCAGGGACCGGTTGGAGGTCAGGATCAAATCATTGAGCAGAATCAGTGGCGAGGAGCCGACCATGGTGATAGTGCCGCCGACAATCGCGCAAAACCCCATCGGCATCAGCAAGCGCGGCAAGGGCAGATCCAGCCGTGCCGAAATGCGGCTGACCGCGGGCAGAAACAGCGCTGTAGCGCCCGTGTTCTGCATGAAACTTGATGTGATGCCGACGGTAGAGGAAACCAGGCTCATGACGCGCGGCTCGGAGCGCCCGCCCACCCTGACGATGGTGCTTGCCACGACATTCATCACACCGGTACGATCCAGGCCTGCGCCGATGATCATCACCGCGATAATCGAGATGACGGCATTGGAGGCGAAACCATTGAACAACTGATCGCCCGGCACGAGACCAAGCAGGCCGATCAGCACCATGATGCAAATGGCAGCGATGTCGACTCGCACGATTTCGAAGACAAACAGAAAAACCGTCAGGCCCAGCAACATGAGCACCAGGATCATGTCACCGCTAAGGCTGAGGCCGCCATCCATGCTAGTTCTTGTCTCGGGCTGGTCTGAGGTTGGGGTGGTATTACCTTAACTGATTGGGGCGGGAAGAGGGAGGGGTGGAAGGTAAAAAGGTAGAAAGGTAAAAAGGTGAAAGGTGAAAGGTGAAAGGTGAAAGGGGGAGACGGGAGACGGGAGACGGGAGACGGAAGACAGAAGACAGAAGACAGAAGACGGTGCGTCTGCGGTCGGACTCACAGGCGCTCAGGAATGCCGTTCCTCTGTCCTCTGTCCTCTGTCCTCTGTCCTCTGACTGGACGAGAGACGGGAAGCGGGGAACTACTTAGCCTCTTATTGCCAGCAAATCGAAGATTTGGTGGCCGCGGCGTTGGCCGCGGCTTTCGAAGTGAGTCTGGGGTCGCCATGCTGGGCGCGGGACCCAGGGGTCGCCCTGGTTGATGAGTACCGGGCAAGTAGCCAGGGCTTCGAGCATCCACTCTGCGTAGGGTGCCCAATCGGTGGCCAGGTGCAACAGCCCACCCGCTTTCAGGCGGTCGCTGATCAATTCCAGGAACGCCGGCCGGATCAGGCGGCGCTTGTGGTGACGTTTTTTTGGCCAGGGATCGGAAAAATAGATTCGCACCTCATCCAGACTGGCGCATTCAACCTGCTGCTGCAACACATCCACGGCGTCGCGCATCGCGACCCGAACATTGGCAATACCGTCGAGTTCCAGACTGCGCAACAAGCGTCCGACGCCGGGCTGGTGTACTTCGATACCGACGAAATTGCTGTCGGGCTCATTGGCGGCCATCCAGGCCAGCGCCTGCCCATTGCCAAAACCGATTTCGATGACCAATGGCCCGGTGCGCTCGAAGCAATGACGGAGGTCCGTGCAATCCGGCTTGACTTCATACCGGGGCAGCAATTCATCCAGGGCGCGCTGCTGGGCTTCGGTCAGTCGACCGGCGCGCTGGACAAAGCTTCGAACATGCCGACGATGTTCGTCGGGCACATCCTGATCCATCAGAAAAAGGTTCCATCCAGCGGCGAGGACGCCGAGGCAAAGCGCTTGCGCGGGATGCGTCCGGCCAGGAAGGCCTCGCGCCCGGCTTCGATGGCCAGGCGCATGGCCCGCGCCATGCGAACGGGATCGCGGGCGCTGGCAATGGCGGTATTCATCAGCACGCCATCACAACCCAGCTCCATGGCAATGGCGGCATCCGAAGCGGTCCCGACGCCGGCATCGACCAGAATGGGAACGGTGGCCTCCTCGACGATGGTCATGATGTTCCAACGATTCTGGATCCCCAATCCCGACCCGATGGGCGCGGCCAGCGGCATGACGGCAACGCAACCCATTTCGGCGAAACGACGGGCCAGGATCGGATCATCATTGGTATAAACCATCACGTCGAAACCTTCGTCAATCAGGGTTTCGGCCGCTTTGATCGTCTGAATGACATCGGGAAACAAGGTCTTCTGATCACCAAGCACTTCCAGCTTGACCAGTGTCTGGCCATCCAACAGCTCACGCGCCAAGCGGCAGGTACGCACCGCGTCGGCAGCACTGAAGCAACCAGCGGTGTTCGGCAGGATGGTATAGCGGTCCGGCGTGAGCACCTCGAGCAGATTCGGCTCGTTCCGATCCTGACCGATATTGGACCGGCGAATGGCCACCGTGACGATCTCGGCGCCGGCTGCTTCGCTGGCGGCCCGGGTCTGCTCAAGATCAGCGTATTTGCCGGTGCCGGTGAGCAGGCGCGACTGGTACTGGCGACCCGCGATCACCAGGGGCTTGTCTTCAGGCAATGGCGTCATGTTCAACCGCCGCCTATAGCCTGAACGATCTCGACCCGATCGCCGTCGTTCAGCAGTCGCTCGCCATGCAGGCTTTTTGGCACCAGCTCACCGTTGCATTCAACAGCAACCCGCTTTTCAGCCATGCCCAGCTCTTCGAGAAGGCCATGAACAGTGGTGCTGTCGGGCAACTGGCGTGACTGGCCATTGATTTGAATATCCATATCGCTATTGTACCGCGCCGACCGGGCCCGGACGGCACCACGGCGGTCAGTTCTTGATGCCGTCAAACAACCATTCGAAGATTGCCATGCGCGTGAAAACGCCCATTCTGACCTGGTGGAGAATCAGCGATTGAGGCCCGTCAGCGACCACAGAGTCGATTTCCATGCCACGATTGATCGGCCCGGGGTGCATGACCCGGCAACCCGGCCTGGCCAGACGCAGATGGTCTTCGCGCAGACCCCAGTCCTGGTGGTAGAGATCCTGGTCCGGCCAGCCTGCAGCATCCATGCGCTCGCGCTGGACGCGCAGCATCATGACCGCATCGGCGTCGCGCACCGCTTCTTCGAGAGAGTTACAGACTTCGACGCCGTCGGTCTCGCCTTCAGGCATCAGTTGCCCGGGACCGGCAATGCGAAGGCGACCCAGCCCGAGCCGCCGAAACAGCTTTATACCCGACCGGGCCACTCTTGAATGCCGGATATCGCCGACGATGGCGATGGTCGCTTGTGGCCAGTTCAGGCCCGTGATTTCCAGCGTCGCTGCATCCAGCAAGGCCTGGCTCGGGTGCTCACCGCTGCCGTCGCCGCCGTTGAGCAAGCTGACATTACCGATCAGGCCGGGAACCAGTCGCTCGCAACGGTTGGTCTCCGGGTGCCGAAGCACCAGGCATTCAACGCCCATGGATGTCAGGGTCGCCAGCGTGTCTTCCAGGCTTTCGCCCTTGCTCGACGAGGATTGGTTCAGTTCGATGTTGATGACCGTCATTCCCAGGCGGCTGGCAGCCAGCTCGAACGACACCCGGGTCCGGGTACTGGGCTCGAAAAACAGGTTGGCGGTTGTTCTGTCGAGCAGGGTAGGTTGTGCCCCGCTGGCAAGCGCCTGGGCACGATCAAGCAATAGGCGAACATCACCGTCGGTCAGGCTGTTGATCCCCAGCAAGTGACGCACTTGGGAATCAGCTTGCATGGTGTTCGGCCATCCATGAATCGAGAATGAGTGCCGCGGCCATGCTGTCCAGGCGGGCCGCATCACGGCGCCGTGCTCTGCCCTGACCTCGGCGGAGCGCAAAGTCGCTGGTCGCGGCCTCGGAACTGAGGCGTTCGTCATGCAGGCAGACCTCGGCGGCCGGCGCCATTTCGGTCAGCCATCCGGCAAATTTCCGCGCTTTAGCGCTCATGGGCGTTTCCTCACCGAGGCCATTCAAGGGGAGACCGACGATGATTCGAGTCGGACGCCAGTCAATCAAAACCGTTTCAAAGCTGCCCTTGAGTTGCTCCCGACCTTGATTGCGAAGCGGTGCCAGCGGACGCGCCGAGCCGGTCAGCGGATGGCCGACCGCCAGGCCAATGGTCTGATCGCCGTAATCAATGGCCAGCCAATTGCCAGCCTCAGGCATGCCCACCAGCCGGCTGCAGGCTGCTGACGCTGATTCCCAGGGCGGCAACGGCCTGCTCCCAGCGCTGCTCCGGCGGGTAGTCAAACACGATATCGGCCCGCGCCATCACGTTCAGCCAGGCGTTGTCACGCATTTCTTCTTCAAGCTGGCCAGCGCCCCACCCTGCATAGCCCAGCGCAACCAGGAATTTTTCCGGGCCGCGACCTTCAGCCACCGACTGAAGTATGTCGCGCGAGGTCGTCACGGCAATCCCGGGGCCAATCGGCATGCTGGACTCCCACTCGGACTCGCCGGTATGGAGGACGAAACCACGCTCGCGGTGGACCGGCCCCCCCTCGTACACCGGCACAGCGGCCAGGCGGTCATTCTCGCAGGCGATACCGATCTGGTGCAGAATATCAAGCAGAGTGAAATCAGACGGATGGTTGATCGTGATGCCCAGGGCGCCTTCCTGATTATGCTGACATAGAAGCGTCACGCCACGGCTGAAGTTAGGATCTTCCATCCCCGGCATTGCGATCAGAAACTGTTGCTCAAGATAACTCACGGGACCATTCTATCAGCCCCGGGGCCGAACTCGCAGCAGCCCAGGTTAAACCCCGACACCCGAAGCCGTGCCGCTCGGACCTGATTGTTCAATGGAGACCCGAGCGGCTGGAGAACTGCCAGGTACGGGTAATGGTGAGGATATCCACATCGGCCGTGATTTCGGCTGGCAGCGGGGAAAACGGCGATGACAGGCGAACGATCCGGATCGCGGCCTCGTCGAGAATGTCGTAACCCGATGAGCGTAAAACCCTGATCTGCTCAACGCTGCCATCGGCCAGGATATCGACACTGAGCACCAGGCTGCCAGCCAGGTTCATGCGCCGGGCCTGCTCTGGATAGTTGTAGTTGCCAACCCGCTCCACCTTGGCAACCCAGGAGCGCATG
>JBGTLI010000254.1:0-5911 GCA_041744195.1 Wenzhouxiangella sp.
GTGACGGCGATATCGTCGGCGCCATCAATGACATGGTTGTTGGTCAGAACGAAACCGGCGGTCGCATCGACCACAACCCCGGAGCCCAATGATTGCTGCACGCGCTCTCGCGGAATGCTGGGAGCGTCAAAGAACCGCCGAAAGAACGGATCATCCATGAAGGGGCTGGTCCGCACCTGGACCCGGGTGCGGGTGTGAACGTTGACCACAGCCGGGGTCACCTTCTCCAGCACCGGAGCAAGAGACGGCAACGGCTCGCCATCGACCTCGGCAGGTAAGGCCGACCAGGCCGGGGACGTTACCAGAAAGCAGCAGGCTGACAACAGCAATGATATACAAAAAAATCGAATCCGCATGAGCACGAAAATCCTGTGATCGTTGACTTGTTGGTAACAAGTGAATCTGGGGGTGCTTCACGCTTTTGCCAAGCGACCCGGCAAGCAGAGTCGTGGAAGTCTGAACGTGAGCTTGCAATTGCATCCGAACAGTGGTCAGATACCCACGAGATTACAAGGAAACATGACACTCGTTGGGCCGGATGAGCCCGGGATCCCAGGATGCTGAACCTAGATCAACAAGTACTGAGAACGGATGTAACCGGCATGCCGCTCGAATGGATCGGCTACCAGGCTGCGATCAAGTTGATTGTACTTGGTCAGGTCAGCTATGCCCTGGGGCGCGTTCTTTACCACCTCCACGGGGGCATCAATGCCCGATCCGGTCTTCGGACGCAGATTCCGGTCAATGCCATTGTCGCCACCCACGGCTCGCATCCCAACGCCCATAAATTCTATGATCGCTACACCCCGCCTCTGTCCAACCGTGCCCTGTTCCGGCGTGACGAAAATCTTTGCCTGTATTGCGGCGACCGGTTCATGGAGCGTGACCTGTCCAGGGATCACGTCCAGCCATTGTCCGTCGGCGGCGAAGACAACTGGGAAAATGTGGTCACCTCCTGCAAGCGCTGCAACAACCACAAGGGCTCCCGTACGCCCGAGCAGGCCGGCATGCAGTTACTCGCGATTCCGTTCGCCCCGACCCATGCTGAGTATGTCTTTCTGCAAGGCCGGCGGATTCTCGCCGACCAGATGGAATTCCTGATTGCCCACTTTCCGCGCCATTCCGTACTGCGGCAGCGCCTGGCTCGTCAGCCCGCGCTTTGAACACCGTCGTTCGCTCTGAATACTGACACCCTCGACCATCCACTGAGCGCACCAGCAACCAGCTCAGAAAACCCGGTCTACCTGGTTGATGCCAGCGTCTATATCTTTCGTGCCTGGTTCTCCATTCCTGAGCGTTTTGCCGATGGCGCTGGTCGGCCGACAAATGCCGTGTACGGGTTTGCCCGCTTTCTGTGTGAATTGCTGGAGGAAACCGGCGCCAGCGATGTGGCTGTCGCCTTCGACGAATCCCTGACCAGTTCGTTTCGCAACGAAATCTACCCGGATTACAAGGCCAACCGGGATCCGGCGCCGGATGATCTCAAACGTCAGTTTGGCTGGTGCCGGGATCTGGCCCGCCATGCCGGCCTGCCGGTCTATTCGGACAATCGCTATGAAGCCGACGACCTGATCGCCAGCCTGGCAGCGCATTGCCGCACTCTCGGCCGCTCCATTTGCGTGGTCAGCGGCGACAAGGATCTGGCTCAACTGGTTGGCCAACAGGATCACTGGTGGGATTTCGCCCGCCGGCGCCGGCTGGATGCAGCCGGCGTGCTGGGGCATTTCGGCGTCCATCCGCACCAGATCGCCGATTACCTCGCCCTGACCGGGGATGCCGTCGACAACATTCCCGGCGTTCCGGGCGTGGGACCAAAAACCGCCAGTGCGCTGCTGGCGCACTTTGGCAGCCTGGATGAGCTATTCAGCCGGCTTGACGAGATCGCCTGGTTGAAGATTCGTGGCGCGAAAACGCTGGCGGGAAAGCTGCGGCAAAACGAAGACGCGGCCCGCCTGGCCCGGCGCCTGACCGGGCTGGATGCCCGGGTTGTTCGGGTTCACAACCACCCGCTGATTGCGCGGGACAAGGGCAATGGTGATGCGCTCGACGCCTTGCTCGACAGCCTGGGTTTCGGCCGACCACTGCGCGAACGCCTGCACCGGCACCGCGTCTGGCAGGCCTGATCAGCGATTTTGTTCCTGACGCCTGAGCTCGTCGAGCAGCTCATGACCGGCGACCATCGACTTCGGTGCGCTCACATCAGATCTCAGGATCGGGACTGGCGGCAGGTCGCCCTGTAACGGCTGACCGGTCTGGTCGACCTTCTGCCAGTGGCTGGCGCCGAGAAAGAACAGCTCATTGCCGACTATCGTGCCAAAGGTTGGCACATCGAATTCCTCCAGCGCCCCGGCAATTGCCGCCACATTGACGACGCCCAGCCCATCAGGGCCGAGTTCCAGCCTGAGCACTCGCTGCGGCGTGATACCGTTCTGAATCACGACCAGGTGATTTTCCCACCAGTACATGCCGTCGATCCCTCCCTCGTTGAGCGTGTCCGGGACCGCCAGCTTCCAGGCGTGCTTGGCATCGCTCAGGCTCATGATCAGGATACCAAGCTCATAGTCGGCCATGTAAAGCAGACGACCGTCTCCGGACAAGGCAAGGCCACGGAGACTGGAGAAATTGTGGTGAGAAAAGTACGGTTCCGGGAAACGATTTCCGGGCGCCAGCCTGAAGATCATGGGTACCCTGGTATCGGCGGCATAAACGGTTCCATCATCAGCAATGACAATAGAACCCAGCAAGCGCGGGTTGCCGTCAGGAACGATCTGATGGACGGACAGCGTTTCGCCTGTCTCCAGATCGAGCTTCAATAAACCAGTCAGGCCCTGGTCCTCCGATTTATAACCACGAAACTGGGGCACGGCGCCGGTTGCGACCCAAAGATGACCGCGCTTGCTGTCAACGGCAAGATCAAAGACCGCCATCAGTTCCGGGTTCTTGTCCGGACTGGCGAACTCCTTCCACTCGCCCCCATTGACGGAATGGAGAATGCGGCCTTCATGCACTGTGCCGACGAACAAGCGGCCGCTTTCGGCATCATGGGCAAGTGCCTCGGGCATGGGGGCATCAGCCAGTGTCGTGAAGACATCGGCCTGTCCGAACGGTTTTCCAGCCCCAACCATCAAATCATTCAAATGGGTGTACACGCGATGCTGGCGCAGGCTTTTTACACCCTCGACCCGGTCCCAATCCTCGGCCAGGCCCTGCTGCTGCATGAGCAACATCATGTTGAACGCCTTGGACGTTTCCCCCAACCGGGCGTAGGCTTTGACCAGGTGGGTCATGAAGTCCTGGTTGTACGGTCGCAGGCCGTGCAACTTCTCGGTGGCACGAGCCCAATCGCGGTAATGCTGCTCGTTGTAGGCCAAAGCTGCCTGGTTGAGCCAGAAAGCCACCTGGAAGCCCTGGGGCATCTCATCCAAAGGCGGGCGCTCGGCTTCGGCCACGGCAGCGGCGACGAACAAAACAGCAGCCGTGGTGACAGTCAATCGGAAAATTTTCAGCATCATGCCTGGTCCTGTATCCTTGGTGTTTTCAAACTATTCATTCAGCCCGCAGTTCGGACTGTGTGCTCCCTGAATCGTTCCACATAATTGGTCCACTACCCAACAGCAAATCGATGACTGACACGATGCCCCGAACCCGGACCCTCTACCAAGGCGAATATCTCTCGCTTCAATCCCGCAATGGCTGGGAATTCGTTGCCCGCCGCCACCGGGTCGCGGCGATGATCGCCTGGACACCGGACGATGAAATTCTGCTGGTTGAGCAGTTTCGCGTACCTTTGGGTCAGCGTGTTATTGAACTGCCGGCCGGTCTCGTAGGCGACGAGCCCGGCAATGATACCGAGACCGTACTCGATGCGGCAAGCCGCGAACTTGAAGAAGAAACCGGTTGGCGAGCGGGCCGGCTGACCAGCATCATGACCTGCCCCACCTCGGCCGGAATGAGCGATGAAAGCGTCGAGTTCTTCCTGGCCGAGGATCTGGTCAGGGTCGGCGAGGGTGGCGGCGACTCCGGCGAGGACATTGTCGTCCACCAGATCAGTCGCTCACAGATCGATACCTGGCTGGTCGCCCGTCTCGACGAAGGCCTGGCTCTCGATCCCAAGATCTTCGCCGCATTGTACTGGTCGCGCATCGATCCATCCGCTGGATAGGCTCAGCCGGCCATGAAAATCCAGCGTCCAACCGCCACCCACACGCACAACAACGCAGTAAGAAGCAACATCAGCCAGGTCAGCAAGGTGCCATAGACACGTCCGGCAGATTTGCCGGCGGAAAGATTGAGCCCGAAGTAGCCGTGCAACAACCGGCCAATCAGCAGCACAACCCCCAGTAGATGGAGAAACAGTGGTGCTACAGCGGTTGAGGCCTCCAGCAGCAACAACAGCAGCAGCGCCATCGGCACGTACTCGCTGAAATTGGCATGCGCGCGGATTGCCAGTTCCAGGTCGATGTGTTCACCACTCCCCACGCCTACCTTCCGCCGCCGCCGCAAGGTGACAACTCGCACAGACAGGCCAATCAGGACCAGACCGAGAAGGCCAGCGTAAAACAGCGTTATCGTGATAGCCATCGATCAGGCTCCCTCAGAATAATGATGCATTATAGCCGCGTGTTAAGATTTTCATCTCCTTCCATAATCTGGTTTAGCCAAATTGAATCGCCATGAAAAAACTTCTCCTTGCACTACTACTGATTTCAGGCTGGGCCATGGCTGAGCGCCCCATTGCCATCGCCGTTCATGGCGGCGCCGGCACCATTGAACGTGGCCAGATGACGGCCGAGCGTGAGCAGGCGATCCGGACCGCGCTGGAATCGGCAGTTCAGGCCGGGCATCGCATCCTGGCCGATGGCGGCACCAGCCTGGACGCGGTGACCGCCGCCGTCAACATCTTAGAAGACGCGCCGGAATTCAACGCCGGCAGAGGCGCTGTGCTGACCAACGTCGGCACGGTCGAAATGGATGCATCGATCATGGATGGCAGTACGCTGGATGCCGGGGCGGTTGCCAGCGTCCGTGGCATCCGCCATCCGATCAATGCTGCCCGCCTGGTATTGACCGATTCACCGCACGTGATGATGATCGGCGAAGGCGCCGAGACTTTCGCCCGGAGCGCCGACATCGAATTCAGGGAGGATGACTGGTTCATTACCGAATTCCGCAGCGAGCAACTGCGCAGCATCCAGGCTCAGCAGGGGCAGACCGGCCTGCAGCTATCAGAAGACTGGTACTCGACGGTTGGTGCCGTCGCGGTCGATGCCAAAGGCAATCTGGCCGCTGCCACCTCCACCGGCGGCATGGCCAACAAGCGATGGGGACGGGTCGGCGACTCGCCCATCATCGGCGCCGGCACTTATGCCGATAACCGGACTTGCGCGGTCTCGGCCACCGGCCATGGTGAATTCTTCATCCGTCACGTGGTGGCTTACGATATTTGCGCGCGCATGGCCTACACCGGGCGACCGCTGGCCCAGACCACCGACGAGGTGGTCAACCAGGTCCTCAAAAACGCAGGCGGCGACGGCGGAGTGATCGCTATCGACCGCCATGGGCGCATCAGCATGCCGTTCAATACCGCCGGCATGTACCGGGCCGCCATTCACCGCGACGGCAGCCTGGAGGTGGCAATCTACGACGACGAGGGCAGTTCCCCGCCGCGCCGGGACCAGCCCGGGCACTGATGCTGACTCCGCACACGGATTTTGCCTGCCCCTGGTGCGGAGCGCCCAACACGCTCGAACTGGATCCGGAAGAGGCAGGCCAATGGCTGATCCAGGACTGTCGCGTTTGCTGCCAGCCAATTGAGTTGCGCCACGATCCCGCCGGGCAAGGGTTGGAAGCACGGCGCGAGGGTGAATAGCCGTCCCGAGTCCGCTGTCGCTAAAAAAAGCTCACCACAGAG
>JBGTLI010000255.1:0-36874 GCA_041744195.1 Wenzhouxiangella sp.
TTTCGAGCTGCACCAGGGCACATCAGAGCAGATCGCCCAGATGATTGCCGAGCGCCAGGTCGATTTCGCCATGGCGACCGGCAGTATCGAACTGTTTGCCGACATCGTGAAACTGCCGGTTTATCGCTGGGATCGCGTGGTTATCGTGCCGCGCGGGCACGCGTTGACCCACCTGAAAGAGCGCCTGAACCTCGGCACCCTGGCCCGTCACCCGCTCGTGACCTATCTGTTCAGCGACCGACCGGAATCATCGCTCATGACCACCTTCGGCCAGCAGGGCCTGGCGCCGCGTATCGCTTTCACGGCCCGGGATTCGGACATCATCAAAACCTACGTTCGCACCGGCCTCGGCGTGGGTATCGTGGCGGGCATGGCCATCGAGCCGGGGACTGACGACGATCTTGTCAGCATTGATGCCTGTCACCTGTTTCCACCCCTGGTCACCTGGATCGGATACCACCGCGATCTCTTGCTCAAGAATTACCACGGCGACTTTCTGCAACTGATTGCGCCCCATCTGGACCCGCATCTGATCAGTGACGCCATCAAATCCCGTCCTGTGCCCGATTACCAGGCGCTGGTCGAGGCCACCACCCTGCCCCTGCGCTCGGCCGCCTCAACCGGAACCGAAAGTAATGCGGGACTCACCGGCCAGCCGGCCACACCAGACTGTTAGTATTTCGGGGCATTCATAACTGATCTTGACTCAAATGTCCCGATTTACCGCCGCCATTTTCGATATGGACGGGTTGCTGATCGATTCCGAGCCCCTGTGGCAGGAGGCCGAGATCAGTTGTTTCAAGCCGCTAGGCGTACCGATCACGGTCGAACTGTGCCAGGCTACGGCTGGCCATCGCCTCGACGAGGTGCTCAGGCTCTGGCATGAGCGCTTCGGCTGGAAAGGGCCCAGTCCGGCCGAGATGCACCAGCGCATCATGGACGAGGTAACGCGCCTGATGATGACTCGTGGAACCGCCCTGCCCGGTGTCATTGAGCAGATGGCCCGACTGCGCTCGGCAGGCCTGAAGCTGGCCATCGCTTCGTCCTCACCGCCGGATTTGATCGCCGCAGTCGTCGACAAGCTCCGATTGGCCGACTACTTGACAGTAACCCACTCGGGCACCCACGAAGCACGCGGCAAGCCGGATCCGGCCGTTTTCCTGAGCACGGCAAAAAAACTGGACGCGGCGCCAGAAAACTGCCTGGTCTTCGAAGACGCACCAGCTGGTGTGTTGGCCGGCCACCGCGCTGGTATGTACGTGGTCGCCGTACCCTCGGTCTTTGCCATTGATGACCCGGGTTTCAAATGCGCCAACATGGTGATTGAAAGCCTGCTGGATTTCGATCTCGACGCTGTCAACAAGCGATTGCGCGCCTGAATCAGGCAGGCTTGGCCCTTAAAGCCTGATCATGGCCCTTCCCCGATCCATTCGGCGAACGGCCAGTCGCTGCCCTCGCTCATGGCATTCAGCGCGTGGCGTTCACGATGATCGATCGTGGCCAGAAAGTCATCGGCGCCGTCCATCCGCGCAAAGGCATCCATGCCACGACGAAGAAAGCCCTGCAGGGCCGCAAAACCGGCCATGACGGCCGGCCCATGCATCATTCGAATCAAGCGTCGCACCATCGGCCGGGCGACCTGCTCATCCAGCAATTCACCGAGTTCCCGGATCATGGTCATTTGCTTGTCGCGCTCATCCCACACGGCGTGGGTTCGATAGGCCTGCGCATAAACTGGCTGAGAGACCCTGTCCACATCCACCAGAATCACGGCAAGGCCCACGTCGAACTCAAGGCTCACCGCCTGCAAACGCATGGCATCGCCAATGGCTGCCAGCAAATGGCCGGGCAACAGGCGCTGCATCACGGGTACAACACGGGCAAGTTGGTGATCGCGTTCCTCAACATTGAGCCCACCGTAGAGCTCATCGAGGAAGAACTGACAGGCCAGTTGAAAGCGTGGCTGCGCGGCCAGATCGGCATAGGTGGCGTCAAGCCGATCGCGCTGCCATTGCTGCAGGCGCGCCAGGCTCTTGCGCACCGGCTCGGATGATTCATCGATCCGCCGGGCCACTGCCTGGTTGCGAGCGATCTGTGCCGACAGATGCTCGACCGGGCTGGTCATGCCAACGCCCTGATCGCCTCGATCAATTCCTCGCGACGGCGACGGAACAGCGCGACGGCCTCCACGTGCCGGTAGCGAACAATTTGCTTTTCGTCGAGCAGAAACACGCCCCGCTTCATGCCGATCAAGGCCTTGCAGCCATAGCGTTCGGCAACCTCAAGGTCCGGATCGCTCAACAGGGTGAACGGAAGCTGGTGCTTGTCCCGAAACCGGCGGTGCGACTCGGCATCGTCGGAACTGATACCGACCACTTCGACGCCAAGATCACGAAAACTGTCGATGCCATCCCGGTAATCGCACAGTTGCCGGGTGCAGACGGGCGTATCGTCACCGGGATAAAAGACGAGCAGCATCCGGGTCCCCAGGTGATCGGAAAGACGGAACGGCTCACCATCGGCATCTTCGAGCGAAAAATCTGGCGCAGCATCATCAAGTTGAACGCCCATCGGTATCACCCCGAATGCATGTGAAGTTTTTCAGCGCTGGCTGAGCCACGGTGCAAGCCACCGAGACTGCATTATACTGAGGGAGTCAAGCTGAATCACGGAAAAACGTAGAACAAATGCTCAAACTGACCCCGGCTTCCTCAATACCCGACTTCCATGATCGGCGTCCCTCAATCGGCCTGGCCATTGCTGGCGGTGGCCCGCTTGGCGCCATCTATGGGCTCGGGGCACTACAGGCCCTTGACGAGGCCATCGACGGAATGCACATGCACGAACTCGACGTCTATGTTGGCGTCAGTTCGGGCTCCTTCCTCACCGCTAGCCTGGCCAATCAGGTCACGATGACCCAGATGAGCCGTATTTTCATGAACTCCGAGGACGCGGAGTTCGTGTTTCGGCCGGAAACCTTTCTGCGCCCGGCACTGAGGGAATACCTGGCGCGCGTAAGACGCGTTCCCTCGGTGATTGTGGAAATGATTGGCGAGGCGATCCGTCATCCGACCAGAATCGCCCACCTGGAAAGCATCGCTGGTATCGCCAGCCTGATACCAACCGGGATGTTCGACAATCACATGATCGAACAATTTCTGGCCAGGGTGTTGACGCGGGAGGGGCGAACGAACGACTTCCGCCAGTTGTCCACCAAGCTCCGAATCGTTGCCGTCGAACTGGATTCAGGTCAGGCCGTACGCTTTGGCGAACCTGGCCTTGACCACATTCCGATTTCGCAGGCGGTCCAGGCTTCCGCGGCCCTGCCAGGTCTTTACCCACCGGTCGAGATCGAGAACCAGCTTTACGTCGATGGCGCACTGCGGCGCACCCTGCATGCTTCCGTGGCGCTGAAGGAAGGGGCCGATCTGCTGATTGGCGTCAATCCGCTAGTGCCCTACGATGCCGATGCCGGCAAGCTCAAGGCACCGCGCCACAGCCGGATGATTCGCGGCGGGTTGCCGATGGTGTTGTCGCAGACCTTTCGCGCGATGATCCAATCGCGCATGCAGGTCGGCCTGGCCAAGTACGAGAGGGATTTTCCCGGCGCCGCCATGATGCTGGTCGAGCCCAACCGCAACGACGAGCAGATGTTTTTCACCAATGTTTTCAGTTATTCATCGCGCAATCAACTGGTCGACCATGCCTACCAGACCACCCGAGCCGAACTGCTGGCTCGTGCCGATCATCTGGAAGCTTTCCTGGAGCCATTCGGACTGAGACTCAATCGCGAGATTCTCACCGAGCCACGCGGATTCGAGGATGCGTTGCGCGACGAACCCGCCTACCTCGCGCCGATTGGCAACAACCTGGCCCGTGGCCTTGACCGCCTGGAACGCCTGCTCGACAACCAGACTGCCGCCAACTGAATAGACGGCGGTCCGGCAGCCGGAGACTTCACTTCCGCGATTTACCAGTGAACGCCGCGCATCAGCGAGGCAAAGGCCACCTGCTCCTGGGTCGGCCTGTCATCGGCACCCGGTCGCTCGCCCTTGGCTGCCGACGAATCAGGGAACATCCGGAAAGCCGAGTTCATGACAATCTCCGAGGTCTTCGGCGCCACCATATGCAGTACCTGGGCAAAGATGCCCAGCCGGGTCGCAATCCGCTGCGGCCGGAAGATCACTGCCTGCTTGACCATGTCGGCGGCATCCTCAGGCGTGATGGTCGGCACCGATTCGTAGATCTTGGTCGGAGCAATCATGGGGGTTCGAACCAGCGGCATATTGATGGTCGTAAACGACACGCCGGTGTCGTTGAATTCGGCCGCGGCACAGCGCGAAAATGCATCCAGCGCGGCCTTCGATGCGACATAGGCGGAAAAGCGCGGCGCATTGGTCAATACACCGATCGACGAGATGTTGATTACCTGGCCGCGACGCTGCTTCGTCATGGCCGGCAGGAAGCCCATGATCATCTTCAAGGCACCGAAATAATTGAGCTGCATGCAGCGGTCGTAATCGTGGAAACGGTCGTAGGACAGCGCGATGGAACGACGAATGGACCGCCCGGCATTGTTGACCAGGATGTCAACGGTGCCGTGTTCTTCAAGCACCTGCTTGATCAGCCGCTCGGCATCGGCCAGGTCAGCGAGGTCGCAGGTATAGGCAAAGACCGTGCCGCCTTCGGCTTCAATCTCGGCCTTGGTTTCCATCAGCGCTTCTTCCCCGCGCGCAACGACAATCACCTTGGCTCCGGCCTGGCCCATCATCAGCGCTGTGGCCTTGCCAATGCCACTGGACGCGCCTGTGATCAATACGTACTTGTCCTTGATCTGGCCCGACAGCGAACGATCGATGAACAGTTCTGGATCCAGGTGACGCTCCCAGTAATCCCAGAGAACCCAGGCGTACTGATCCAGAGGCGGAACCTTGATATCAGAGCCTTTGAGTGCGCGGTCGGTTTCCCGCGTATCAAACTGAGTGGGGTAGTTGAACAGACTCAGCATGTCCTTCGGGATACCCAGGTCTGAAAGCACCTGCCTGATGATGCGCCGCACCGGCGGCAACATCGCAAAACCCTGCTTCACCGGGGCTGGTATGAAGGAAAACAGGCGGGCGTCGATTCGCATCGACATCAAGGGTGCATTGGCCGCCTGGGCAAAAAGGTTCATCACCTCGCCAATTCGCTTGGGGCTGGGGTCGGTCAGGTGGAAGCACTGGCCGTCCAGCTTCGGCTTGTGAGCGATGTGATCCATGGCCCTGGCCACGAAGTCCACTGGCACGAGGTTGATCCGGCCACCTTCCAGCCCCAGCGTCGGCACCCAGGGCGGCAGCATACGACGCATTTTCTGGATCAGCTTGAAAAAATAGTACGGTCCGTCGATCTTGTCGATCTCACCGGTCCTGGAGTGCCCGACGACGATGCCAGGGCGATAGACG
The DNA here is from genome assembly GCA_041744195.1 of Wenzhouxiangella sp. Lineage (GTDB taxonomy): Bacteria > Pseudomonadota > Gammaproteobacteria > Xanthomonadales > Wenzhouxiangellaceae > Wenzhouxiangella. Next base: position 5,442 of record JBGTLI010000255.1, read on the forward strand.
CGCCAGGGGATCTGACAGTCATTGCGGACCAGGCCTTCCGAATCGTGCTTGGTTCGAAAATACGGGTGATGCAGTCCGGTGGCCTCTTCGAACATGTCTTCCCGGAAGGTACCCTGGTAGAGGCCAGCGACCGCAATTGAAGAGGTGTGGTGAAAGCACTTCGCCTTGATCGCCTCGGCAAGCTGTATGGCGTGCCGGGTACCATCGATATTGGCGGCCTGATTGGATTCATCCGAAGCGTTCAGATCATAAACGGCGGCCAGATGAAAAAAGTGCTTGACCTTGCCGGAAAGCTCGGCGCGGTCCGCCTCGCTGATACCCAGCTTCACCCGCGTTAAATCGCCATTGATGGCAACCACCCGCCGACTCTTGTCGGACCATCGCTCGCTGACCAACTGGTTGAATTTCTTCTTTGACCCCCGGCGCACCAGAACATAGATCGTCCCCTTCCGGTTCAGCAACTGGTCTATCAGATTGCGGCCGATGAAACCGGTGCCACCGGTCACGAAATAGCTCATGTCAATTCCCTCAAGCACGATAATCGAATCATAAGATACCGTTTGTCACGGTTTCATGCCACCATCTTGACCTTCAGGATTGACCGGTGATGTTGGCCATGCTAGAACTAGCATTGACACTTGCACATAACCCCTTCTAGAGAGAGACACAAGCCATGACCGACCTGGATGCCCGCTTCAAGCAGGCTGCCGACGAAGCGCAGCAACTACCCGAGCGGCCCGACAACGACACAATCCTGACCCTGTATGCCCTGTACAAGCAAGGTTCCCAAGGTGATATTGCAGGCGAAAAGCCTGGTTTTTTTGATTTTGTTGGCGTCGCCAAGTACGAAGCCTGGGAAAAACGCGCCGGTATGCCACAGGATGAGGCCAAGAAAAAGTACATTGAGCTGGTTGATTCCCTCAAGGCCTGACGGCTGACGCAGCGCGAAGGGCATGGCCCGTGATACACGCCAGCGAATCCTGACTCAGGCACTTGATCTGTTCAATGCTGAGGGAGAACCGCACATCACAACCAATCGGATCGCCGATGAGCTGAACATCAGCCCCGGCAATCTGCACTATCACTTTCGTACCAAGTCTGATCTGATCGAGGCGCTTTTCGCTCTTTATGAACAACGGATGTTGTCACTTTTGGCGACGCCGGACGAGCGCCATCCCGACATCGATGACATCTGGCTGTTTTTGCACCTGGCCTTCGAAACCATCGGGGAGTTTCGCTTTATCTATCGCGATTTGACCGACTTGTGCCTGCGGCACCGCGGCCTGCATCAGCGTTTTCGGGGCATTCTCAACCTGTCAATGCATACTGCCCGCGGCCTGCTTGAAGGCCTGATTGCATCGGGTCAGCTTTTGGCAACAGAGCGGGAACTTGAAGCCATGGTGCGCAACATGGTGCTGATCAGCACCTGCTGGCTGGCTTTTGATCAGGTGCTGGACCGCGACTCGGAGGCCCATCCCAATCGGGCAGCCTGGCAAGTGATGAGCCTGGTCAGCCCCTACCTTGTGCCGGCAGCCCGGGAGCAACTCGACGCGCTGGCTGGGGAGTACGGCTAGGAGAGTACGGATAGGAAACCAAAAAAAGCCCGGATCCAAAGATCCGGGCCAAGTCGCAGTCACGCCGGCCGATCCGGCCAGGGGCAAGAGGCCAGCCCGGACTGCTTCGGGGTAGTCGTTCAGTTGGCCTTGGGATCCGGCTTGGCTGCTTCCGGCTTGGGTCCCGGCTTGGTGGCGAACTTGGCATCCTGCTTCTTGCCAAGGTCAGCGACCCGCTTGTTCAGCTCTGCCACTCGCTGGCTCAAGCCATTGATTTCTTCCGAGGTTGGAACGCCGAGGCGGGACAAGGCGCGGGCGACGCGCTGCTCAAAAACCTTTTCCAGCTTGTCCCAGTTGTTCTGGGCTGATTCCCGAACCTTGCCAAAGCTGCTTTCAACATCATCGCGAACACCGCCGACCGTGTCGGTGGCCATCTTGCGGCCCTTGCTCTCAAGCCTGGCGCCTTCCTTGACCAATCGATCGAACAGTTTGCTCGACTCGCCCAATACCTTGCGGCTGGTCTCGTCAATGGCCTTGGTGCCCTGCTTGACTATCTTGCCGCCTTCTTCCTGGGCCAAGGCAAAAGCACCCAGTCCGGCGAGCCAGATTTCATGGGCATAATCCTGCGCCTGATTGCCTGCCGTCTTGCGGCTGGTGGTGTTGCTGGCGACCTTCTTGGCGACTTTTTTCTTGGCGGTTTTCTTGCTCATGCTAAAACTCCTTGGGGAATCCGGTTGTGGGGCTGTCATCGACAGCGACCAGAGTTAAGATAGCCTCAGGAACTAGAGCGTTCACACTAATATGGATACAAAAAACTGGACAGCGTTTCCGCACGGACAAAAGGCATTCGACTACCCTGGAGAGCGCCTGAGGGAATTCTGGGCGTTGCTGCATCGTGGTGACTGTGAACCCTTTCCCGACCCGCAACGGATCCTCGCATTGGAGCCTGACCACCCGGACGCTGAAGGTGCCGCCGAAACACTGGCTGATGCCTGGCGGGCTTATCATCACGGTGATTTTGGCCGGGCGGTGAATCTGGGCGAAAGCCTGGGACTTCTGGGTCACGCCGTCGCCAACAAGGCCTGTGGCATCTATGCCGATTACCTGGAAGAGGACGACGAGGCCAAGCTGGAAATCTACACGGCCGGCATACGTCGCGCGGACAATGCTATCCGGGAGTTCCCCGACGACCCCAACGCGCATTACTTCCATGCCTTTCTGCTCGGCCGGTTCAGCCAGTGCATTTCGGTTGGTCAGGCCCTGGCCCAGGGCGTGGGCGGCAAAATCAAGGCATCCCTTGAACGCGCCCTGAAACTTGCCCCCCAGCATGCTGAGGCACACACGGCGATCGGTCTTTATCACGCCGAGATCATCGACAAGGTCGGCAAGCTGGTCGGCTCCCTGACCTATGGCGCCAGCGCTGACAAAGCGATGGAACATTTTAGCAAAGCGCTTGAACTGACGCCTGATGCGCCCATCGCCAACCTCGAATACGGCAACGGCCTATATCTGTTGTTCGGCGACAAGCGCCTTGATGATTCAAACGCCGCTTATGAACGGGCGGCAAAAGCAAAACCGATCGATGCGATGCAAAAACTGGATGTGGAATACGCGAAAGCGTCACTGGATTGAAATACAGCAATCATCCACCCTGCCCCCGACCATCTTCTCCGACCCACTCGTGGATCATCTCGGCCATTTCCGGGCTGACCCGGCCTTCTTGTGGTCCGAGCAGCATGGTCAGGTGGAGCAGGTTGTCAAACTCCACCAGCAGGTTTCTTATGACGTTTTCAGGATCCGGGACCAGCTTGTGGTCGGTGATCAGACCGCAAAACACCTTGCCTTCGTAGCTGATGATGCTGATGCCCATGCCGATGGAGCCCGACTGGGGCACCCAGACCATCATTTCATTGACTGGCGAACCGGCCAGATAGAGCGTTTCCTGCGGTCCGGGCACATTGGTCAGCACGGTGCTGGCCTTGCGGCTGAACAACTCAAGTGCCGGCTTCTGCAGTGCGGTGGGTCCCATGCCCAGGGCAGCCAGCAAGCCCAGCGACATGACTGCCTGCTTGGAGTTTTTAAGCTGTTGCATGAATTCCGAAACCTGGTACAGGCGAGCCAGCGGATTGGACTCGGCGATGGGCAGATCAAGGAATACCAGGCCAAAATGATTACCCAGGTCACGTGCGTGTTCCAGGGGACGAAGATTGACCGGCACGGTGGCGCGCATTGTCAGCTTCGAGGGATCATCGCCGCAATCGATCAGGTAGCGGTGCAGTGCTCCGGTCATGACCGCGATCAGGACATCGTTGACCGTGCAGCCCAGTGCCTTGCCGACCGCCTTGACCTCCTCAAGAACCAATGGTTCGGCCCATGCAACCTTTTTGCGCACCCCAATCCTGCCCTTGAAGCGCGACGGCGGATCGTCATGCAATAACAGCGCAGTCGCCAACTCGGACATGATCTCCCCGGCGCCCGTGGCATAGTCCCCCGCCACGTGAGGTTCGCGTGCCAGGTGCAATGCCTCATCGAGGATCTTGTGACCGATATGCTGCACGGCATCGACACCACCGCGCGCCGGCGCGACCAGCCGACGAAAAATATTGGACTCTTCGGTACGACGTTGCTTCCATTCCTCCTGCGCCACCATCCGGTTCGAAGCCTCGGCGCTGTTCTCGGTCAGCGACAACAGCACCTGCACAAGAGCAATGCCATCGGCATAGCAATGGTGAATCCGGGTAATGACGACCGGGCCGCCAACATAGTTTTCAACCAGGTGAAACTGCCAGAGCGGCTTGGTCTTGTCCAGTGGCGTGGAGGCCAGTTCGGAAACCAGTTCTTCCAGCTCGGCCTTTCCGGCATCGCCGGGAAGGGCGGTACGCCGCACATGGCATGTCAGCTCGAAGTCCTCGTCCTCTTCCCACCAACATCCCCGAACATGATCAACAGCCTTTTGTCGAAACCGTGGAAAAGCCAGAAAGCGATTGCTGATCACCTGCTTCAGATGCCCGAACTCCACCGGCTCGCTTAGAACGATCACACCGGTGATCATCATCAGGTTCGTTGGCTGCTCCATGCGCAGCCAGGCCGTATCGACCTTGGCAATCGGTTCACGACGAGCTGTGGACACGGGCGTATTCCTAGAGGTGGCAAAGCCGGGACTTGGATTCTTTCATGCCAGTGTCTGGAGGTCAATTTCGCGATGAGTGAAATTCAAAAGCGTTCACCACCGAGGCACAGAGCTCACAGAGCAACTAATAATCCCTAGTTTCTCCGTGTCCTCTGTGCCTCTGTGGTTCAATCTTTATCTACACACTGCGGCAGGCTCCCTAGTGCACCTGGCGTTGCGGGTCCGACCCCGATCCAGGCGCGGATCCCGATCCCGGCCCTGGTGACTGGTTGACCAGGTCATAGGGCAAGCGGACATGATCAAGGCCGAACTGTTTAAACACCGGCTGCAGTTGATGGTGGATCAGCGGGTACAGTTGGCGCGTCAGCGAGCCATGGTTGCCGGAGAATTCGGCAAAGCTGACCGGGTCTCCCTGGAACTGGCGGTAGACCGCCTGCAACACCAACTCGACAGTAAACAACGGCTTGTCCGCCGCATCGCTCTCACGACTTCCCCGGCACACCATTCGCGCCGTTACCTGGAACTGGATAACTTCCCCATCCGGCGGCATCTTGCGCGGGGTGAGTTTCAATTCTACCTTGGCGCTGAACTTCTGATCCTGCGGCACGATCTCCTTGAGATCAGCGGTCAGGCGGGTGACCTGGGTATGTCCCAGCGCGAACCGTTCCAGCAGATTGAGCATCTTCCCACCCTGGTCAAAACCAGCCCTTTTAATGGCTACAGCCGTGCGCACTTTCAAGTTGTAAACGGACAATCAGCGGGGGGAGTGGCCAGATTGGCCGCAATGGCTTCGCGAAATCCAAGTGCACCCGTGCCGGGCAAAAAAAAGCCCCGCAAGAAAGGCGGGGCCAAGGCTTGGAGTGGACTGTAAGGCGGTTTGCTCAGGCGGCGTTTCTAACTGCGGCGATGTCGCGGGTATCGAGAACGCCAGCGACGGCGTGCATGACCGAGGCAATTCGCACCGCGTGCTGGATGACCTCCGGGTTGACACCGCCCTTGTTGAGAATCTGTTCGTGACTGTCGATACACAGACCACACCCGTTGATTGCGGAAACGGCCAGCGAGAGCAACTCGAAATCAACCTTGTCGATACCAGGGTTGCCTATCACGCTCATGCGCAGCTTGGCCGGCAGCTTGGCATAAGCCTTGTTGGACGCCAGGTGGATGAAACGGTAGTAAATGTTGTTCATCCCCATGATGGCGGCTGCCGCCCGGCTGGCATTGAGCCAGTTGTCATCCAGATGGCCGGCGGCCTCGCTGGCAATGGCGTCGATCAGCTCCTTGTTGCGGCTGGCAATGGCGGTGGCCAGTGCCGTGGCCCAGATTTGCTGCTCGGTCATGCCAGCGGCCTGATCGACATCAACGACGTTGCCGAGATTGATACGCAGATCCTTGGCGTAGTCCGGGATTTGTTGCTTGATGCGGTCGATACTCATTACTCGCTCCTGTTTACTCGATCCTGGTTTGAGGCGTCGATGAAGGTGTCAAACGGTTCCGGCGGCCGGTGGCCACCGGATCGGTTTTGCCGGGATAATGCTCAGGCGGCCTTCAGCACATCTTCGCCCGGCTGCCAGTTGCAGGGGCAGAGCTCATCGGTCTGCAGCGCATCCAGGATTCGCAGCGTTTCCTTCGGGTTGCGGCCAACGTTCAGGTCGGTCACGGAAACGTGGCGGATGACGCCCTGCGGGTCGACGATGAACGTGGCGCGGTTGGCGACACCTTCATCGGCGTTCAAAATGCCGAGGGCGCCGGACAGCTCACGCTTGACGTCGGCCAGCATCGGGATCTTAAGATCGCGCAGGTCGTCATTGTGCTGACGCCAGGCCAGGTGAACGAACTCGGTATCGGTGCTCGCGGCCAGAACCTGGCAATCTCGATCTGCGAATTCGTCAGACAGGTCGCTGAACGCCTTGATTTCGGTCGGGCAGACGAAAGTGAAGTCCTTCGGGTAAAAGAACACCAGTTGCCACTTGCCTTCAAAGCTGCTGCTGTCGATGTCGGTAAAACCGGACTCGATGTCCGTACCAACGGTTGCCTTCAGCTTGTAATTCGGAAATTTGTCACCAATCGTCAACATTTTCTTGTCTCCTTAAAAAAGTTTGCCAAATGAAAATCCGCGGAACGCCGCGTTCGGAAGACAAGATAGAGGCCGGAAGGCAATTTATCCAATTGATTGTTTTTATCCGGACGATTGATTTTCTCTATAAGCCCCGGTTTTCAAAAACAAGCCTTTACCGGCTTCTTCATGATTCTGTCGCTTTCGAGCCCTGGAGCGTCAGCCACTGACTTACGTTTACAGCCATTGACTGGGTTTGCAGAAAGGCCCAAAATCAATAGCCTTTATCAATCAGGAGCAGGCGTGAATATCCGCGCGATTCATTACCTGGTCACCCTCGCCGATGTGCGCCATTTCAGCAAGGCGGCCGAGATGTGCTACGTCAGTCAGCCGACCCTGAGCACCCAGATTCGCAAGCTTGAGGAGGAGCTGGGCGTGCAGCTTGTCGAGCGCTCGCCGCGAAAGGTGATGCTGACCCGGGTCGGCGAAGAAGTTGTGGAGCGGGCTCGCGCCGTGCTTGGCGAAGTGGAAGCCATGAAGGCGGTGGCGCGCCGCTCACGGGACCCGCATAGTGGCACGCTGCGGCTCGGTATTTTTCCGACCCTGGCGCCCTATCTGCTGCCCCATGTCATCCCCGGGATTCGGCGGCGATTTCCCCGCTTGACCTTGCGCCTTTTCGAAGAAAAAACCGAAGACATTCTGGAGATGCTGGCCCAGGGGCGCCTGGATGCCGGCTTGCTGGCGCTGCCGGTTGCCAACGACCAGTTGGTCGCACGCACCCTGTTCGAAGAGCCGTTTGTGGTTGCCATGCCCGAGGGACACCGCTTGAGCGAGCGTGCCAGTATTCGCATGCAGGATCTGGAGGAAGAGGAGCTGTTATTGCTTGAAGACGGTCACTGCCTGCGAGACCAGGCTTTGGAAGTCTGTCATATGGCCGGCGCGCATGAGAATCTTGATTTCCATGCCACCAGCATGGAGACGCTGCGCCAGATGGTGGCTGCCAATACCGGCATCACGTTGATGCCGACCCTGGCGGTCAAACCTCCGGTTGCCCCGACCGAAAACCTGGTTATCCGCCCCTTTGCCAAGCCTGGCCCGACACGCACGATTGCCATGTTGTGGCGAAAATCCTCGGCCCTGTCTGATTTTCTCGAGGAAATGGCATCGATCTTCGGCAGCATAGACAAGAACCTGCTGAAGCCGTGACAGTTGTCTCGATCACTCCAGCAGATCGTCGAGCCGTTTGGTCATGTTGTCGAATTTTCTCGACGACACGCGGAACTGCCAGGGTGAAAGCCGGGCATCCACCGCGGCGGCATCGATCACCGTTTCGACAGCATCTTCATCAGTATCGTCTTCATCGCCAATAGCGCCCACCTCGGCACTGACGTTGAAGTGGATCCAGCCAAGGCCTTCGTCGTCTTCGAACAGGGTGATCACGAAGTTGAGTCCGTCATGCGTCACATACAGGGCCCGGATGGCCTCTTCAGGCGCCGACTCGAAGCGGGCGACGTCTTCCATGTTCAGGTTGGCCAGTCCGCTGGCGACCGGGCGGATCTGCCACATCGGCGCCGCCGTGCGATCATCGGGGACGTTCATCAACACCCACTCTTCGCTGCCCTCGCCGGTCGAACGCAACTGGACGGTTTCGCCATCCGGATGACGAAGCGTCACTTCAGCCAATTCGGTTGCCGGTATATCCATAATTGCGCGTTCCAGCCACTGAATTGCGCTGGCGGGCAAATCCAGGCGGCGATCGCTGAGCCAGCTTTGAGCCTCTCCCGCCAGACGCACGAAGCGTGCCTGGCCGACGCTGTCCATACTGCCAATTATCAAAGCGGGCAGCTCCGTGCCCGGGAACGACACTTCCATGCCGGAGGCCGGGCCATGACCGGGGTCGGCCACGCCCAGGCGTTCATACCACTGGGGATTGGATGTGCGCTCATCGACCCGGCGCCCCCCTGACAAGTCGCGCAATAGATCATGCACCAGTGCGAAGTCGGCCTCGTAACCATCCTTCTCCACAACGCGCCAGCGCTCCCGCTCCCGGCGCAGGCTGACCAGCGCGCTGCCATCCGGCGCGGTGATATCGATGGCATCGATTTCGTTGACTGCATCCCTCAGGCCAGGGATCAATTGTTCGCTGGCGGCTGGACCGGCATCTTCAACCCTGCCAGTCAATATCAGGGCCAGGGTCAGCGTGACCAGCGTGATCACGCCAAGGGCCATAATCGTCCGCGCCGTCATGCCTGAGCTCCACCTTTTCGCGGGGTCTGGTCACGCCGTCGACGCCACGCCAGGCCCAGCGCGAACAGCGTCACCAGGACAGGCATCAGGGCGATATTGACTGCCTTGATCCGGGCGCCCAGGGCTTCGATATCCTGATCGAGTTCGCGCCGGACCTGGCGCAAGCGCTGGCGAATCTCCAGCCGCTGTTCGATAAAGCGGTCAATCTCGGCCTCCTGTTCTGCGGTCAGGACGGTCAAATCACCGTCAGCGCGGGCCTGTTGCAGATCACTCAATCGCTGTTCGGTGTCAGCAAGCTCGGCTTCCAGCCGCTGTTCGGTTGCCCGCAGGTTGAGTTCGGCTTCCCGGCGCAGATCATTCACCAGATCGAAGGGTCGAGTGGATGTCGCCCGGCTGCGAACACTGATCAAGTCGGCATTGCCCAGCAGGTTGTCGATCGCGTTGATGACGAAATCACCGTTGTTGGCAAAGGGCTCCAGCAGCGTTGTGCCGAAAAAGCGCTGACGCTGAACCCAGTAGCGGTCGGCCAGCAAATCGGCATCGGCCACCACGATGACATTGATATTGCCGTGGTCAAGGCCGCCCCGGTCGGGAAAGGCACTGTCGACCCGGCCACTCAGGCGGGCCGCGAGCACAATTTCTGTCCCGGTCGGCGCCATCTCGGCCACCAGTTCCGAGGGATCGGTCAGGAATCGCAGGCGTTCGGTATCCAGCAGCCCCGCTTGCGAGCTGGAGCTGAGCAGCGGCTCCAGCGTCAACGAACTATCGCGATCCAGGGAGAGGGCTCCGGCACTGGCAAGATTGACCGCCTGCAACTCGCCGGTGGTGACATCGTCCCGGTTCATGTTCGCCCGCGTGACCCCGATGATGCCGGGATGACGGACCGGCGGCATGCCTTGCTGCAGGCTGACCTGCAAGGCCTGGCCAAGATCGCCGACGAAGACATCGGTTGCAAATTCCAGCCCCCAGGCCGCAAACAGCGGCTCCAGGGTTGAATGACGTTCGGCGGTCATTGCGTGCATGGGATCGTTAGCTTCCGGGCCGGTATCAGTTTCGGCGTACGGGTCGACAAAGGTCAGCAGACGACCGCCGGCAAGCACGAACTGATCCACCGCGAACATCAGGTCTTCGTTCAGCCCGTGAGGATGGATCAACACCAGCGCATCGATATTGCCGGGCAATTCATTGGCGTGGCCGTCGATCTGCTCGACCTCGAACATTTGGCTGATCTGATCGTGGATGGCCCAGGGTTGGGCCTGGCGGCCTGTTTGCCGGTCGAACTCGCCCTCGATCGCCAGACCACTGAGCAGGCCCACTCGAGGCCGGGACGGGCGCGACAAAACATAGATCATGCGCGCCAGTTCGTATTCCAGAAACGCTTCGCGAGCGGGCGAGATGAATGGCAGAACCTCAAGGCCATCGACCATGTTGGTGCCAACGATACCCAGGTAGAGCTCATCGCCGCCCGGTCCGACAGGAACAGCTTCCAGCCCGTATCGCTCGGCCTGGTCCTCATCTTCCGAAAAAGGCCGCGGGTTGATACGCTGGACGCGCAGATTGCCGTCAGACTGCTGGGTCATCTCGTCCAACAGCTCCTGAACCCGCCGGGCGAAGTTGCGCACCATGGGCAGTTCGCTGCTCGCATCATCGCTGAAATAGAACGCCAGGGTGATCGGCTCCTCGATCGAGCCCAGCAGGTTGATCGTACCCGGGCTGAGGGTGTAGAGGCGGTTTTCTGTCAGGTCGATGCGTGCGCCCTTGAGCGCAACCCCCGTCAACATGGTCAGGGCCAGGAAGAGGACGGCCAGCAGGATCAGTGCGCCGGCTGAATACCAGTTTTTCATCGTCGTCAGTCTGCCTTTTTCAATTCCAGAACAATCTGGTTGGCCATCAGCCAGAAGCCGATGACCAGGCCAAAGTAAAGTAGATCCCTCAGATCCAGGACACCCCGTGAAATCGAGGAAAAATGGACCAGGAAGCTCAAGTTCGCGATGCCATCGATCATGGCCTGCGGGAGCCAGCCGCGGAACAGGTCAAGCACCATCGGCAGGCCGGACAGCAGAAACAGGAAGCACACGACCACCGAGAGGATGAACGCGACCACCTGGTTACGGGTTGCGGCCGAAAGGCAAGCGCTGATCGCCAGAAACCCCCCGGCCATCAGCCAACTGCCGATATAGGCGGCGACGATCACGCCGTTATCGGGGTTGCCGAGAATATTGACCGTGATCCAGATCGGAAAGGTCAGGAGCAGCGCCAGACCGATGAAAAACCAGGCCGCCAGAAATTTGCCGACAACGGCCTCGGTGGGCGTGATCGGAAGGGTGAGCAGCAACTCGACGGTGCCGGACTTGCGCTCCTCGGCCCACAAGCGCATGCCGATGGCCGGTACCAGGAACAGGTACAGCCAGGGGTGAAAACGGAAAAATGGCTCAAGGTCGGCGATCTCACGCTCATAGAATCCACCCATGTAAAAGGTGAACGCCGCCGACATGATCAGGAAAATCACGACAAAGACGTAAGCGACCGGTGTGACAAAGTAGCTGGCCAGCTCACGGCGCAGTACAACTCCAAGATTACCCATCAGGCTGCCTCCTCCTGTGTGACCACGCGAAAGACCTCGTCCATGCGCCCGGGTTCGAGCTGGATCTGGTCAACCCGCCAGCCTTCCTGCCGGATGGTGGCGCTGACGGCCTCGAACAGATTCCCCTGAGTGGAAGGGAACACCGTCAGCCGGCCGCGGCGAACTTCAACTTCGCGCGACTCAGGCAGTTCGCCCAGTCGGGAAGCCGCGCCTTCCAGGTCATCGAGCACCAGGGTCACCGCGTTGTGGTAGCGGGATCGGGCCAGCAGCCCGGCGGGGGTGTCATCAGCCAGCAATCGCCCGTGAGCGATAATCATGGCTCTGGTACACAAGGCATCGACCTCTTCGAGAATGTGCGTTGAAACGATGATGATCTTGTTCGGCGCCATTTCGCGAATCAACCTGCGAACTTCATGCTTCTGATTCGGATCCAGGCCGTCGGTTGGCTCATCGAGGATCAACACCGGCGGATCATGAAGAATCGCCTGCGCCAGCCCGACCCGGCGCTTGAAGCCTTTGGACAGGGTCTCGATGGTCTGGCCCTGAACCTCCGACAAGGTGAGCCGATCGATGGCTGCGGCCACCCGGCTTCTGGCCTCCTCGCCGCGAAAGCCACGTGCCTCGGCGGCAAAGAGCAAAAAGCGCCCGACGCTGAGCTCGCCATAAAGGGGCGCACCTTCAGGCAGATAACCCATCTGGCGCCGGGCGGCCAGCGAATCGGTGCAGATGTCATGGCCCAGAATTTCGGCTGTTCCGCTGCTGGGAGCCAGAAAACCGGTCAGCATCTTCATGGTGGTAGACTTGCCTGCACCATTTGGACCCAGAAACCCCAGCACGGTGCCCGGCTCGACCCGAAACGAGAGCTGGTCCACTGCGAGCAGGGTGCCGTAGCGGCGTGTCAATGATTTAGCTTCGATCATTCTCTGGTCTCTTGGTTGTCTTGTCGTTGTCTTGTCGTTGTCTTGGCTATTGGAAGCTGGATGTCGTTCTTGTAAGACTTCGCACGGCCCAGCTTTGGGGTCAGGCGGGCTGCTTTTCAAGCCAGGCCGGCTCCGGTATTGCGCTTCCAACAGGGTCGAAAAGCGGTTACGTTATCAGTTCACTCTTACGGAATGTCGAATGAAACCAGTCATACTGGATCATCTGCCAGAGCACTTGCTGGACTTGCCAGCCACCGAGCTTCATCATCATCTCGCCGGACCGACCCTGATCCACCTGCCCGGTCGGCGACCGCAGCCGCTGTTCGTGTCCGTGCTGCAGCATGGTAACGAAGTTTCGGGCTGGGATGCTGTGCGCCGCTTGCTCAAGGGACGGTATTCGCGCGACCCGCTTCCGCGTAGCCTGGTACTGTTGATCGCCAACGTGCGCGCGGCCGGTCGAGGCCAGAGGCGCCTGGCCGACCAACCGGACTTCAACCGCTGCTGGCCCGGTGGTGATGATGGCCCGAAGACGATCTGGCACGACCTGATGGCCGGGATTACCGAGCATATGCGTAAGTTGAAGCCCTTTGCCAGTATCGACATTCACAACAACACCGGCCTGAACCCACATTACGCGGCCATCAACAGGATTGAAGGAGAGCGCCTGCATCTGGCCTCGCTGTTCTCACACACCGTGATCTATTTCACGGAACCACGCGGCGTCCAGTCAACGGCCTTCGGCGAATTCTGCCCCGCAGTGACCCTGGAGTGCGGCCGGGCCGGCCAGGTTGACGGGACCGATCATGCGATGGCCTACCTGGAATTGGTGCTGAACCTTGACCACCTGCCCGACCAACCGCCATCGCTGGAAAACATAGAGTTATTCCAGATGATAGCCACAGTGACCGTTGATCAGAAGACCAGATTCAGTTTTTCCGACCCTTCCGCCGACCTGCGATTCGTGCCCGACCTGGACCGCTTGAATTTCACCGAACTGCCCGCCGGCACACGACTGGCGGCAACCTCGCAAAGCGCGCCGCTGGTGGCGCTCAGCCACGATGGCCGGGATGTCTCAGGCGATTGCTTCAGCCTCAGCGATGGCCACATCATGACGACCCGACCGCTGATGCCGGCCATGTTGACCATGGATGAGGCCATCATCCGATCCGACTGCCTGTGCTATCTGATGGAACGAATCAGTCCGCTCCGGTCGGAGCCGCATTCATCGATTGAAAACCCGCAATCCGAACTGCCTGAAGTATTTCCGTGACGGAAAAAAAAATGAGCTCTGAACACCGCAGCGTATCGGCGTTACTATCCCTGTTCTTCAAGGGGCTGGCCACCATCATTCCGATCGCCCTGACCCTGATCATCGTGTTTTGGCTGGCCGGAATTGCCGAAAGCGGATTCGGCCGCATGATTCAATGGGTACTGCCAACCGAGTGGTATATCCGCGGCATGGGCTTCGTGGTGGGTATCCTGCTGGTGATCGCGATCGGCCTGCTCAGCGAAGTGTGGCTTTTTCGCAAGCTGATCGAGGCCGGAGAAGGCGTTCTTGACCGCATGCCCGTGGTCAAGTCCGTTTACCGGGCGACCAAGGACTTCGTCGAATACTTCTCGGGCCGCGAAGGCGAGAAATTCAACCAGGTGGTCATGGTTCGCCACCCCGATCTCAAACTTGCCCTGCTGGGATTCATCACCCGCGAAGACTTCAGCGGCCTGCCTTTCGGCAAGGAGGGCGAAGTCGCCGTCTACCTGCCACTGAGTTACCAGATTGCCGGCTATACGGTGTTTGTACCCAAGGAATGGTGCGAGCCGATCGACATGCCGTTCGAAGATGCGGTCAGGCTGATCCTGACCGCGGCAATGAGTCGTCGAACCTGAACCCTCAGCGCTCGCTGATGGCCGGCACTGCGCGATCTTCCGGCCCGGTGTAATCAGCGCCAGGACGTATGATCCGGTTGTTCGCCCGCTGTTCCATGATGTGGGCGCACCAGCCGGTGACGCGCGACATCACGAAAATGGGGGTGAACAATCCGGTCGGAATGCCCATGAAGTGGTAGGCCGACGCATGATAGAAATCGGCGTTGGCGAACAGCTTCTTTTCTTCCCACATCGTTTTTTCAACGACTTCCGAAACCGGGAACAAGACTTCATCGCCAGCATCGGCAGACAGCTTTCTTGACCATTCGCGAATGATGGCGTTCCGCGGATCCTTTTCGCGATAGACCGCGTGACCGAAGCCCATGATCTTTTCCTTGACGCTGAGCTTGAGTAACACATCTTCACGGGCCTGCTCGGTCGAATGATATTTTTCGAGCATGGCCATCGCCATTTCATTCGCGCCGCCGTGCAGCGGGCCACGCAGGGAGCCAATGGCGCCTGTGACGCACGAATGCATGTCCGACAGGGTCGAAGCACAGACTCTTGCTGTAAACGTCGAGGCATTGAATTCATGCTCGGCATAGAGGATCAGTGAAACGTCCATGACCCGGGCATGCAACTCCGACGGCGCCTTGTCATGCAACAGGTGGAGGAAATGTGCGCCAATACCATCATCGTCGGTTTCAACATCAATCCGCTTGCCGTCGTGGCTGTAGCGATACCAGTAGGTGATGATCGACGGAAAACAGGCAAGCAGGCGATCGGCCACGTTCTCCTGGTTGGCGAAATCATCCTCCTGCTCCAGGTTGCCCAGAAAGGAGCAGCCCGTGCGCAAGACATCCATCGGGTGCGTCGATGCCGGAATGCGCTCAAGCACTTCCCGCAGCGCCGTCGGCAGACCGCGCAGTGACTTGAGGCGCTGCTGATAGGCAGCGAGTTCTTCGCGCGTCGGCAAATGCCCTTTGAGAATCAGATAGGCCACTTCATTGAACGTGGTCTTCTCAGCCAACTCGTCCACGGCATAGCCGCGATAACGCAGGCTGTTGCCGGTCGCACCCACGGTGCAGATGACGGTTTCGCCCGCTGACTGGCCTCTGAGGCCAGCACCGCTCTTTTTGTTGTCAGTCATGAATGGTCCTTGCTGAATAGTTGGTCCAGTTTGTTTTCGAATTCGTGGTAACCGAGTGTTTCGTAAAGTGCTTCGCGGGTTTGCATCAGGTCCACGACATTTTTTTGATGGCCGTCGTTCGCGATGGACTCATAAACGGCCTGCGCCGCCTGGCTCATGGCGCGAAAGGCACTCAAGGGGTAAAGCACAAGCTTGACGCCGGCCTCGCCCAGTTCCGTGACTGAAAAAAGCGGCGTGCGTCCGAACTCGGTGATATTGGCCAATACCGGCACGGGCACGGCTGTGGCAAAAGCCCTGAACTCCTCGAGAGTATGCAAGGCTTCGGCGAAGATCATGTCAGCACCGGCCTCGACATACAGGTTTGCCCGGTCAACCGCCGCCTGCATGCCTTCCATGGCATGCGCGTCGGTCCGGGCCATGAACACAAAGGCGTCATCATGGCGGGCATCCACCCCAGCCCGCACCCGATCGGCCATTTCCTGCGGGCTGACCAGCGCCTTGTTGGGGCGGTGGCCACAGCGCTTTGCCTGGACCTGATCTTCAAGGTGAATGGCGGCGACACCGGCCCGCTCCATCTCACGCACGGTACGGGCGATATTGAACGCGCCCCCCCAGCCGGTGTCGACATCAACCAGCAACGGCAGATCGGTCCGGGAGGTAATGCGGCTGGCATCCTCGACCACGTCAGCCAACTGGGTGATGCCCAGATCCGGCAAGCCGTAGGAGGCGTTGGCCACTCCGGCTCCCGACAGGTAAATGGCTTTATGCCCACTGCGTTCTGCGAGTACGGCACTATAGGCGTTGATTGTGCCGACGATCTGGACGGGCGCCTGCTCGGCAACCAGGTGGCGAAAGCGCGCGCCAGGGGAGTTCTTGCTCATCAGGATGCGATCCAGAGGGAGACAGCCCGGCATTTTAGCATGCCGGCCTTGTTCGTCAGGTGACCATGCAAGCGAGCCTGAAGCACCAGAAAAAAAACAGGCGGCGCAGAAACTGCGCCGCCCAAGCCCCCTCGGGCGGGGGGCGGAAGCCCCCTGCATTCCCTACCAGCGAAGAGAGTACGTGCCAGCGAAGAGGTGAGTACAGATTGCCAGTAAGCCGTGGAATCCGATATTGGGGATTGCGCTCGCTGATGACTAGGAGATTTACCTAGAGCCCTAAGATATTTCTTAGTTGCGATTCATCCGATCCGGTCCCGAACGGCATCCCTGGCTTGCAGCCACCAGTATTTGCACTGCACCGCGCCTCGCCCGAGCCAGCCTCCGGCCCAGTCGGGAGCCCAGCGCCCGAAAGCATTCAGTCGGTCGGCGTTGCCGGTCATAGCCTCTGCCAACACTTCCCCGGCCAGGGTGGTGGTGGCCATTCCGTGCCCGCCAAAGGCCAGACCATACCAGAGCCCTTCGGGCGTTCGCCCCAGCAGTGGCATTTCGTGCCTGGCGTAGCTCATCCAGCCGCCCCAGGCCTGCTCAAAGTCTACGCCTTCGAGATCCGGAAAAACCCGGACCAGATCACGGGCCAGCACTTGTCTTATGGCTCGAGGCGAGCGATTGGCAATGGAAATCCGGCCACCCCAAAGCAGACGCTGATCCGGTAGTGGTCGGAAATAGTCGAATGCAAAGCGGGTATCGTAAACGGCCACCCGACCTGGTATCAGGCGATTGATCCGCTCACCCAGGGGCTCGGTTACGGCGATATAGGTGGAAATCGGCTGCAGCGCCCGCTGCAGAGCCGGCCACAGTCGGCGGTCGTATCCCCCGGTGGTCAGAATGACTTCCCGGGCCCGCACAATCCCTGTCGGACAACTAAGTGACCAGTCCTGGCCGTCACGCCGGATTTGCGACACGGGGCTTTGGCCATGCACGGCGATCCCGTGTTGACCCAGGTAGTCGACCAGGCCGCGAATATGGCGCAGCGGGTGAAAATGAAAACTGCCGGGCTCCATCAAACCGGCGCCATAACGGCGCGAATTCACCAGGCGGGCCAGGCTTTCCCGATCAAGAAAATCAAGCCGGAAATCCAATTGTTCTTCCATCCGCCGCTGAAACTGACGCAGTCGATCGTTATCCCCGAACCAGTCAGCCAGCACGACGCCAGCATCATTGACCTGGCATTCAATCGCGTAACGCCTGATGCGCTCGCGGACCAGCCGAACTGTTGCGCGGGTCCACCCATGCATCAGCCCGGCCTGCTCAGCCCCCAGTTGCGCGTAAAGCGCATCGTTGCCAAGCGAATAACCGGCAAACACGAAACCGCCATTGCGGCCGGACGCGCCGGCTCCGGGCTCGTCGGACTCCAGCACCCGGACAGAAGTGACCCCCCGTTCAAGTAAAGAAACCGCAGTACTGATCCCGGCCAGCCCGCCACCGACAATCGCCACATCGCAATGCACCGCGTCGGTAAGCGGCCCGGCATCCGACCAGCGCTCACCCGCCTCGGCCTGGTACCAACTGGTGCCCGGCCAGGCGTGGTCAGCGCCACTCATATGCTCACGACCGGATGATAAACTAACGAAATACGCAATTGACCGGAGTCGTCCATGGGCAAGTCCACCAAGTATGTAGCCAAGGTGCCGGATGAAAATGGCATCATTCCATACAGCGACGAAGAGCATAGCGTCTGGAACGACCTGTATGCGCGCCAAATCGACATTATCCAGGACCGGGTTTGTGATGAGTTCGTCGAAGGGCTGGAGATTCTGAACCTGCCAACCGATCGCATCCCGCAGCCGCATGAAGTCTCCCGGGTTCTGCAGGAGCGCACCGGGTGGGAAATCGCGCCGGTTCCGGCGCTGATCAATTTCGACCGTTTCTTCCAGCTACTCGCCGAACGCAAGTTTCCGGCCGCCTCCTTCATTCGGTCGCGCGAGGAAATGGATTACCTGCAGGAGCCCGACATCTTTCACGAGATTTTCGGCCATACCGCCATGTTGACCCACCAGGCCTTCGCCGACTTCACCGAAGCCTACGGCAAGGCCGGCCTCCAGGCGAGCAAGGAAGAGCGCGTGTTTCTCGCCCGCCTGTACTGGTTTACCGTCGAATTCGGTTTGCTTCAGGCCGCCGACGGGGTCAGGATCTATGGCGGCGGCATTGCTTCATCCCCGGGCGAGACGGTCTATTCCCTGGAAAGCCCGGAACCCATCCGTCGACCGTTTGACCCGATTGATGCACTTAGAACACCGTACCGGATCGATATCTACCAGTCTGTTTATTACATCCTGGATCGCATGGATGACCTGTTCGAGCTTGCCAACACCGATTTGCTCGGCCTGATTCGGCAGGCTCGTGCGCTTGGCCAGTTCGCTCCCACCTATCCACCCAAACAAAAGGAAGTCGCCTGATCATGAGCAGCACCAATGAACAGCTAACCGAGAAAAAATGTCTGCCCTGCGAAGGTGGCACAGAGCCCCTGAACAGCGACCGGATTGCCGAATTGCTGCCGCAGACACCCGGCTGGCAAGCTGACGAGGCCGGCAGGAAAATCTTTCGCCGCTTCGAATTCAAGGGCTTTTACAAGACCATGGCCTTTATCAATGCCATGGCCTGGATTGCCAACAAGGAAGCGCATCACCCGGATTTCGAAGCCGGTTACAACTTCTGCCTGGTCAATTTCACCACGCACGCCATCGACGGGCTGAGCGAAAACGATTTCATTTGCGCAGCCAAACTGAACGCTTTGCTCGATGAATGAGGCGCTGGCGCGCAAGTCAGCGACCTTGCCCGAGCAAGCCCTGGCCCAGGCAAGAGAAGCCGTCAACCAGGTCATCGTCGACAAGGCCGAGGTTGTGGACCTGGCCTTTACGGCATTGCTGGCCGGCGGCCATCTGCTGATCGAAGACCTGCCCGGTGTCGGCAAGACCACGCTGGCCCATGCCCTGTCAGTGGCCGTCGGCGGCTCCTGGCAGCGCATTCAGTTCACCAATGACATGCTGCCGGCCGACATCGTCGGCGTATCCATTTTCCGGCGGGAAGACGAAGTCTTCGAGTTTCGACCAGGCCCGGTTTTTGCCAACGTGGTCCTGGCAGATGAGATCAACCGGGCCACACCACGCACGCAATCGGCCCTGCTTGAAGCCATGGCCGAAGGGCAGGTCACAGTGGATGGGCAAACTCATGCGCTGCCCCGGCCATTCTTTGTCATTGCCACGCAGAACCCGCTGGATCTGGTCGGCACCTATCCATTACCGGACTCCCAGCTCGACCGTTTTCTGCTCCGGACCCGCGTCGGCTACCCATCGCCAGCCGAGGAACGACGCCTGCTGCTCGAACCCGACCGCCGCGACCTGCTCGCCAGTCTGTCGCCGGTGCTTGACCCTGAGCAGGTCAGTGCATTGATCCGGGCGGCTCATGCCCTGCATGTTTCCGAACCGGTACTTGACTATATCCAGGCGCTGGTCGCCGCCACCCGCAATCACGCCGCGCTTCGAGCCGGCCTGTCACCACGGGCCTCGCTGGCCCTGGTCCAGACCGCGCGCGCCTATGCCTTTGTCAACGGACAGAGCTTTTGCACGCCCGACCACATCAAGGCCGTTTTTCCTTCCCTGGCCACGCATCGTCTGCAACCCGTGGCTGAAAGCGGTCTGAGCAGCAGCGAGATCGTGGCAGAGATTCTGGAGACAACCGCAATTCCCTGATGGATCGAATCGGACCAGGCCCCGCGCTGAATGCACTACAAGCCAGGTTGCGGCTAAAGCTCGACCGCTGGGTCAAGCGTCGGGCTCGCGCGAATCCGCCCCTGATCATCGGCTATCGCCAGATTTTCATTCTGCCAACGGGCTTTGGCTGGATGCTGGGCATGTTGATGTTCGGCATGTTGATGGGCGGCCTGAATTTCAACAACAACCTGGGCTTGCTGACAACTTTCATCGTGGCCGGCCTGGCCGTCAATTCCATGCTGATGGCCTACCACAACCTGCGCGGAATCGAGGTGCGACGCTGTAGCGCCGCCCCGGTCTTTGCCGGCGAACCGGCCAGGCTCAATGTCACCTTCATCAATGCCGACGCGCGTCGCCGGCCAGCACTCGAACTCATCTACGGCAAGCAGCTTGAGGCGTTCAACCTGGAGCAAACCAGCAGTGGCGAAACCGGCATAGCCATCCCGACCACCCACCGCGGTTGGCTCAAACCGGGGCGGCTGCGCCTCCAGACCAGCCACCCAATCGGCTTGTTCGAAGCCTGGACCTGGTTCTGGCCCGAACACCCCATCCTGGTCTGGCCTCGTCCAGCCGGCCATCCGCCACCTTTACCGCAGAGCACAGGCCAGAATCCGGGCAGCCGGCAGAACCGGGAGTCGGAAGGCGAAAACTTCTACAGCCTGAGGGGCTGGCGCAGTGGCGATCCGCTGCATCGTATCGCCTGGAAAGCCAGCCAGCGTCACCAGCTTCTGCTGTCGCGTGAGTTCCGCGCCGAGCAGGCCGAACACCTCACCTTTGACTTGAACCACACACCCGGGCGAGACCTGGAAGAGCGCATCTCCAACCTGACCGCCTGGGTACTCAATGCCCATCGCGACGGTCTGCAATGGACGCTTCGGCTCGGTGGGGTTGAGATCGGACCCGGTGGCGGTCAGGCGCACGTTTACCGCTGCCTCAGGGCATTGGCTGAGCTGTGAGCATCCGCATTGATCGGGCAACCACCCATCCGCCGCTCGCACCGGTGCTGCTGACGATCGCGGCTTTTCTGGTCGCAGCTCTGCCCCACCTGATGGCCATGCCGGTGCTGCTTGCCGCGGCGATTCTGGCGATACTGTCGTGGCGAGTGGCAGCGGCCTGGTACCAGTGGGCGCCGGTCCCCGGCTTTTTGCGCGTATTCATCACCCTCGGATTGATCATCCTGGTTGTTGTTGCCTTCGGCGGTTTATGGGGCCGCCGAATTGCCACCGCCCTGCTGTGCCTCATGCTGGCGGCGAAAATGATGGAAATGTATCGACCCCGGGATTTGCGCATGGTCGCTTCGGTCAGCTTCTTTCTCATTGCAACCCAGTTCCTTTTCAATGAACGCCTGATTTTTCTGGGCTACCTGGTGGCAGGCTGCTGGATTGCCACCCTGGCCCTGACCCGCATTCATCAGATTCAGCCCGTTGGCTCCAATGGCATTCATCCTCAGCCCCCGAATCTCCGGGTGTCGGCCCGTGGCGCGCTGGCCCTGCTTGCGCTGGCCATGCCGGTAGCGCTTGCCCTGTTCGTTCTTTTTCCACGCCTGGCCCAACCCCTCTGGGGCTTGCCGGACCGGGCGATGGATGGCCGGACCGGGCTTTCAGAAACCATGTCGCCAGGCAGTATCTCCGAGCTTTTCATTGACGACACACCCGCCTTCCGGGTTGAATTCGAAGGACAACCGCCACCGCCCGCGCTACGCTATTGGCGTGGGCCGGTGCTATGGCGGTTCGACGGCAGCACCTGGCGACGGGCCTTTTTTTCAGCGATGGACACGCATGAGCCCGTCCCGGTCAACGAGTCCAGCATCCGCTATCGGGTTCAACTGGAACCGCATGAACGCCGCTGGCTGCTGGCCCTGGACTACCCGGCAAGCTCCAGCATGCCTAAATCGAGAGTAACCAACGACTACCAACTGATCAGCCGCAGCCCTATTACCACCCTGAGCCAGTACGACGTCATTTCCACCCCCAACTTCAAGGTCTCGCCCACCCTGGGGGCCGCCCAGCGCATGGTTGCGCTGCAGTTGCCGGCCGATCGCAACCCGCGGACCCGCGACCTTGCCGCCGACCTCAGGGCGCAATATCCGGATGATCGGGAACTGGTTGACGCCGTGCTGCGCTGGTTCCGTGAAGAAGAATTTTTTTACAGCCTCAGTGCAGCACCGCTGGGCTGGAACGGCGCGGATGAATTTCTGTTCGACCTGCGCACGGGCTATTGTGAATACTATGCCTCGGCCTTCGCTGTATTGATGCGCGCGGCCGGCATTCCCACCCGAGTGGTCACCGGCTACCAGGGTGGCTTCTGGAGCGCGGCTGGCCAGTACCTGCTGGTTCGGCAATCCGACGCCCATGCCTGGAACGAAGTCTGGCTGGACGGCAGCGGCTGGGTCAGGGTTGACCCGACAGCCGCCGTGGCCCCGTCACGCATTCTGCAAGGGTCGCGCAGCGTTGGCGCCACCGGCCTTTTCATGGTCGATTCCGACTGGGTTCGCAACCTCCGCAACCAGTATGACCGGGTCCAGCATCTCTGGAATCGCTGGGTGCTCGGCTTTGATGCCGACCGCCAGCGCCGGTTACTCGATCGCCTGGGCCTGCCTGACCTTGGCGCCACCGGGCTCGGGCTGCTGATGTTATCGGTTTTGGCAATGATCATCGCCGCCCTTGCGTTTCTGGTCCTGCGTGAACACACTGGCCGGACTGGCAGCGAAGCCCAGCGGGCCTGGCGACGTGTCCTTGCAAGCCTGCGCCGGCATGGGCTGATCAAGCCGCCCGGCGAAACGCCGCTGGAATTTGCCCACCGGATTGGCGCGGCCCTGAGTGATGGCGGCCCCGGTGTTGTTCAACTGGCCGGAATGTACACTCGAGTTCACTATGGTCCGAAGGATCACCAGCTTGCCGCAGAATTCGTGCACCTTGCCAACCAGTTCAAGCCACGGCTGAACCGAAAGCGCCCGCGCGACTCAAACAATTGATCAGATTCATAAACTGGAGCATCAAGGAATGAAATACGCCTTTACCCGACTCGCCCTGGCGCTTGTCGCGATTACCACCATCCTCATCGCATCAGGTTGTGCCACGGTCCCGGCGCCACTGGCCGGCGACTTTCCTGATTTTCAACCCGCACAGGCCACAGAGCGTTCCGTCGGAGGGCGCGTACGGTGGGGTGGACATATCGTGGATACGCAACCACAGCGAGACCAGACCTGTATCGAGATTCTGGCGCGTGATCTTGGCCGGGACCTTCGCCCGGAAGCCGGCGACCAGAACCATGGGCGCTTTCTGGCCTGCCGCGAGGGCTTTCAGGATCCGGCCGTTTTCACCAGTGGCCGGGAGGTCACTGTGGTCGGGACCCTGGAAGGGTTCACCGATGGCCAGATCGGAGAATTCGAGTACCGCTATCCCCGCCTTGATGCCGAGACCCTTTACCTCTGGGCCGAACGGCCGGACACGGTTATTTATCATGACCCCTGGCGGTCCTATTACGATCCATGGTGGCCGTACCGTCACCCCTATCGCTTTGGCCCGAGATCGCGTGTCGGCGGGCACATCATCATAGCCCGGTGATTGTCTGCTTGACCGCCGGCTGACCGCCGGCCGACAGCATCGTCTCCTGCTGGCGTCGCATCACCGACTGAATTTTGATACAGTGATGATATGGAGCTGACCCGACGCCAGCAGGAGATTCTCGAATTCATCGTCCAGCAACTGGAACGCAATGGCATGCCGCCAACGCGCGCGGAAATCGTCGAGCAGTTCGGCTTCAAGTCTCCCAACGCCGCCCAGTGTCACCTGAAAGCTTTGGCAGACCGCGGCGCCATCCGCCTGATGTCGGGTACAGCCCGCGGTATCGTTCCACTTGGCATCACGAACGCCCGCCCGAATAGTGCAGCCGACCGCATTCCGGTCATCGGACGAGTCAAGGCCGGCAGCCCGATTCTGGCGGTTGAGAATCGCGAGGAGGACATGAGCATTGATGCCGCAGCATTCCATCCACGCCCGAACTACATTCTGCGCGTCGAGGGCGACAGCATGATCGGTATTGGCATCAACGATCGTGACCTGTTGCTTGTTCACAAGACGCCCGAGGCACGCAGTGGTCAGATCGTTGTTGCCAGAATCGGCGATGAAGTCACAGTCAAGCGTCTGCGTCGTCAGGGCCGCAGTGTCTTCCTTGATCCGGAAAATGCCAGCTACGACCCCATCCATGTTCGCCAGAACGAGGACTTCGCCATCGAAGGCATCGGGGTCGGGGTGATTCGCCAGGGTCTCGGCCCGTAAAAAGGGCTAGGGCGTCAGGGTAAACCGGTCGGCATCCTGGAGGAACGGCAAGCGCTGGCGGATTTCGCCCAGACCTTCCAGGTCGAGGACAACAAGTCGGGTGGCTTCCCGGTCGTCCAGTTCGGCCAGGCAATCCCCCATCGGGTTCCAGGCCGACGAGCGACCAGGATAGCTGACCTTGTTGCCGTCTGAGCCGGTGCGATTGACGCCGATGACATAACTCTGATTTTCGATGGCACGGGCCTTGAGCAAACTGCGCCAGGCCTCCACCCTGGGGGTTGGCCAATTGGCGACAAATATCTGCAGATCAAAGGCCTGGTCGCTGCTGTTTCGACACCAAACCGGAAAGCGCAGGTCGTAGCAAATTTGCAGATCAATCCGCCAACCCTGCCAATTCAAAACCGTACGCGAGCTACCGGCACGATAGCGCTGATCTTCACCACCAAAAGAAAACAGGTGCCGCTTGTCGTACCAGGCCTGCACCCCGTCCCTGGTTACAAACAGGAAGCGGTTGAAACGCTCACCGCCATCAACCAGGGCCAGGCTACCCGCAACAGCAGCCGATCGGCCGGCCGCCTGCTCGCGCATCCAGTCCACTGTCGCACCGTCCATGGCTTCCGGGGTCTGGCCCACGTCGCCCAGGAAGCCGGTGGAGAAGGTTTCCGGCAGCACAAACAGATCCGCCTCTGGCCCGGCATCCATCAAGTCATTCAAATGGTCGCGGTTGGCTTGCCCGTCCTGCCATCGCAGTTCAGCCTGGATAAGCGCTACCTTCAAACTGTCCACATTTCAGCTTCCCATTGCTTCGAGATTTTGCAACTCTGGCTCGGTGAACCCGGCACGGCGTCGGGCCGGCACGTTGAACGGGCCACGCATCTTGCCTTTGAAGTAGCGTATCAGAAGGTTTTCAAAGGTTGCATCCGGCTCCATATTCCGTTCCTGGCACAAGTGCCGGAACCAGCGCGTTCCAATCAAAACGTGCGCTTCCTCCTCTGCCAGGATGACGCTGAGCAAGGCGACGGTTCGGTCATCTCCGGCGCTTTTCAGGCGCTCGATCATGCCCGGCGTGACATCGAGCCCACGGGCTTCCAGCACCCTCGGCACCAGCGCCATGCGGATCAACGGATCGTGCGCGGTTTGCTCGGCCATGTCCCACAGGCCGTTGTGGGCGGACAAATCTCCGTAGGCCAAACCGAGTTCCCCCAGCCGTCGGTTCAGCATGCTGAAGTGGCGCGCCTCATCGGCAGCAACGGACAGCCAGTCCCGGTAGTAATCATCGGGCATGCCTGCAAAGCGCAACGAGGCATCCAGGCCCAGATTGATGGCGTTGAATTCGATATGGGCAATCGCGTGCACCAACGCCTGGCGACCTTCCAAAGAACCAAGGCCGCGCCTGGGCAACCGACTTGGGTGAACGAGCTTGGGCCGGCCGGGTCGCCCGCAGGCCAGCAGGCCCGGCTCGCCGGGACACGAGGGTTGCCAATCGCCGCTGACCACCGATGCCCACAAACGTTCGACCCGGTCGCATTTGGCGACCGGGTCGGTTTCGGCCAGTGCCTGGCGCGCTTCTCGCCAGTAACCGGGGCTGACTTCAGGCACGGGCAATCGCATCGACCAGCGCATCGGCAAAGCCGCTGGTCGGCACCTTGCTGGCGTTATCAAGCAAGCGGGCAAAATCATAGGTGACGGTCTTTTCGCCAACCACCTTTTCAAAGGCGTCCTCGATCAACTTGCCCACTTCCGGCCAGCCGATGTAGTCGAACATCATCACGCCGGAGAACATCAGCGAGCTCGGGTTGACCATATCCTTGCCGGCATACTTCGGCGCCGTGCCATGAGTCGCTTCGAACACGGCGATGTGGTTGGCCATGTTGGCGCCTGCGGCAATGCCCATGCCGCCAACCTGGGCCGCCATGGAATCGGACAGGTAGTCACCGTTCAGATTCATGGTTGCCAGCACATCGAACTCGGCCGGACGCAGCAACATCAACTGGAACATGATGTCGGCAATGCGATCCTTGATCACAATCTTGCCTGCTGGCTGTTTGCCTTCGTACTTTTCCCATAATTCATCCTCGGTGATGGTGACATCACCAAACTCCTCAGCAGCCAGTTCGTAACCCCACTTGCGGAAAGAGCCCTCCGTGAATTTCATGATGTTGCCCTTGTGAACCAGGGTCACGCTGGAGCGGTTGTTGTCGATCGCATACTGAATGGCCTTGCGCACCAGGCGCTTTGAGCCAAATGCTGAAATCGGTTTGATGCCAAGGCCCGCGTCTTCAAAAAACGAAGCTCCCATTTCCTCACGCAGGAATTTCGCCAGCTTGCGGTTCTCGTCGGTTCCTGATTCGTACTCCAGCCCGGCATAAACGTCCTCGGTATTCTCACGGAAAATAACCGCGTCGACCTCTTCCGGCTTTTTCATTGGTGAGGGAACACCCTGGTACCACTTGACCGGACGGACGCAGGCATACAGGTCCAGGGTTTGACGCAACGAGACATTCAGCGAACGAAATCCCTCGCCCACCGGCGTGGTCAGCGGCCCCTTGATGGCCACGGTCAGATCCTTGATGGCGTCCAGCGTCTCTTGGGGGAAATAATCACCGTCATAAACGCCTGCCGCTTTCTCACCCAGGTAAAGCTCGGCCCAATGCACCCGGCGCTTGCCGCCATAGGCCTTCTCGACGGCCGCGTTCCAGACCTTCATGCAGGCCGGCGTAATATCCACGCCGATGCCATCGCCTTCGATAAACCCGAGGATCGGCTGGTCGGTTACCACCAGACGGTCGTTCTCAATCCGAATCTTGTCGCCCGAGTCAGGCATCTTTACGTGCTGAAAAGCCATCTTGCATCCTTTTAACGGTCAAACCGTTAGTTTATCACCGGACCGACCGGGGAACCTTTATCCTGGCCTATTCCCCACCCTCCGAGGGGTCGTTAGGTCCCAAAAAGCGCAGGCCGAGGCCGAAGCTGCAGGAAAGTTGCGCTCTGGCGGCAGGGTGGTGAAGAAGACGGACTCAAAGATCCAAACGGCTTTGTGGCGGAATCATGTGAATGACGGACCAAGCGGGGAAACACAGAACAACCCTCTGGGCCAGCCTGGCGGTTGGTGGATCATTGTTGATTCATGGCCTGGTACTGCTGCTGCCAGGCTTGCGCGCGCCGAATCCGGACGCCAGGGCCGGCATGGATATCACGCTTGTGGTCATTTCCTCGCCGACCCCGGAGCCGGCCAGCGAACAACAACCGGAGGTGCTCGAAATAGTCGAAGCCGAACCCGAGCCACCGCAGCGTCAGGACCCACCGGTTCGCCTGCTCACCGCTGAACCGGATGATTCGCCAAACGATTTACCGGCAGCCCCCATTTTGAGCGTACCGCCAACGCAGCTCACCGGCGAGCAGATCCTGGCCACCATCCGCCAGAACGAAAGCTGGCTCGAAGCCCCAGAGCGCAGCGATACACTGAAGGCCGCAGCCGTCCCTGCCCTGCCCGGCGCCCCCGGCTGGATCAATGACTACGTCGGCACAGTCACCCCATCAATCGACCGCTGGCAGGGAAACGACGGCAGCAGTGCAACCCGCACTGTACTGGCCTCCGGCCAGATCATCTGTGGACGAACCCGGCCACCGACAATGGCTGAATTGTTCAATCCCTCGTTTTCGACCAACATTGCCCCTTTCTGGGCCTGTGGCCGGGAGCGGGCTGAACCGGTGGACCGAACCGATCCCTGGACCCGGACACCCCGGCCAGCATCCGAAGCCACGTACGCATCAGAATAGTGAAAACTGTGGCCAGTAGCCTGTGCATGGTTTAAAATGCTCGGCTTGGCCAAACTCACCCAAGTTTCGGTGCGTTGCCCCCAGGTTTACGGAGAGGTGCCAGAGTGGTCGAATGGGCTCGGCTGCGGAACGCGACCGGCACTTCTTTCAGCCCGCCGAAGGCGGCCCGAAAACCGCTCCGGTCGCGTGACCGGGATGTCCAAGCAAAGCGCGGACGAGGAAAGTGAGTATACGGGTTGAACCGTACCGAGGGTTCGAACCGAGCCGCAGGCGAGCTCGATGTGCAGACTGCGAAGCGGTCGGAGCAACCCGCAGCGATAGCGGAGGGCAAGCGCCTGAAAGGCGCGCAGTCCATCCCTCCCTCTCGCGGTTCGCAAGAACCGCCCGCCGCCAGGCGGCTGTAAAGTTACAATGTGTTACCAGGTTTTTACGGAGAGGTGCCAGAGTGGTCGAATGGGCTCGCCTGGAAAGTGAGTGTACGGGTTGAACCGTACCGAGGGTTCGAATCCCTCCCTCTCCGCCAATTGAAAGTAAAATACGATTGCCGAGATGGTCTCGCGGTTCGCCAGAACCGCCCGCCGCAGGCGGCCCAGGGCAGGATAGAAGTAGTTACAATTCAGTTTACGGAGAGGTGGCAGAGCGGTTGAATGCACCGGTCTTGAAAACCGGCAAGGGTGAAAGCCCTTCGTGGGTTCAAATCCCACCCTCTCCGCCATTAATAGAGAAGCCCGCCCTGTGCGGGCTTTTTTATTATTGGCGGAGAGGGTGTCCTGGATTGGAACCCCGGTTCAAACCGAGCCGCAGGCGAGCTCGCTGACGCGCAAGCGTCAGTCCGAAGGACAAGCCCGCAAAGCGGGCGCAGCAATCCCACCCTCTCCGCCATAAAAACAAATAGCCCCGCCTTGTGCGGGGCTTTTTGTTTTTATGGCCGAGACGGGATTGTTCAGCGGCTCCCCAATGCCGAGATCAGCTCTTGTTTGTTCATCTTACTGCGCCTGGGGATGTCCTTTTCCGTGGCGAGGCGGTAAAGCTCGTCGCGGCTCAGGCTGTCCAGCTGCTCGCTATTGGCTTCCGCCTTGTTGCTTGACGCGGGCGGAGCCTTGCCTTGGAGTCGCTCCTTGAGGACCTGCATCAGGTCGATCACGTTGCTCTCCTCCTCTTCGGCCGCAGGCGTATCTTCCGGCACGTTGACGACATCTTTTCCCGCCTTGAGTTTCTTCCTTGCCAGCTCAAGCGTGCGACGGGTCTGTCGATCGACGAGCAGAGATCGATCCAGGGTCTGGTCGGAATTGGACCTGATGGCTTTTTTCCATTCGCCGACCAGTTGGCTGTCGGGTTTCTGCAATTGCCCAAGGCCGACATCGCGCGGGCTTCTGATCTCGTCATGGAAGCGCAGGGTCTCGGCCCGCAGGATGCCTTTCTCGGCCAGAATGGCGATGATGTATTCCTTGCCGCGCATGACGAAGGTGGCGATACCGGCCCGTTGTTCGTCCTCCATGCTCTTTGCCAGCAGCCGGTAGGCCTTGGTGGCGTCAGTGTCAGGAGCGAGGAAGTAGCCGCGGTCAAAAAACACTGGATTGATCTCATCCAGGGGCACGAAGCGGCGCAGGTCGATCTCGCGTGTCTTGTCGGGAGAGAGTGCATCAAGCTCGTGGTCGCTGACGACGATGAAGTGATCCTGGTCGATTTCGTAACCACGCACGATCTCATCGCTGGTCAATGCCTTGCCTTCTTTCTCGCAAAAGTACCGCCGGCTCACCGGCGTGCCATCCCGATCCACCATCTTCAGGCTGCTGGCCGCACTGCGATTGGCCGGAAACAGACTGACCGGCAGGCTGACCAGGCCAAAAGCAATGACCCCGGACCAGAATGGGCGCGGCTGCGGCGGCGACTGATTCTCGCTGCCTTCCTGGCCGGACGCCTTGTTGTCGTTGTGGTCAGGCTGCTGATCCTGGCCGGCACGCTTTTTCCTAGGCATGCTTCACCTGCCGCAGGCTGGCCTCAAGCGCCCGGGTGATATCGTCCGGAGCTTTCTTCTTGCGTGCAGCCGGACGCTTGACCTTGCCGCCATAGCGTTTTTTCTCGATCAGCTCCAGCACACGCTCGCGGTATTCATCGCGATAATCCTGGGGCTTGAATTCAGATTCCAGCATGCCGATCAATTGTCGCGCCATGCCCAATTCACGCTTGTCCAAGGCCTTGCCAGCAGGCGGCTGCAATGATTCTGCCGAGACGACCTGGTCGGCATAGCGCAAGGACATCAGCATCGGGTAGCCTTCGTACAGAAGAAGTGCGCCAAAGTATTCCTTGTTGCGCATGACCCATTGAACAAGACCAATCCGTCCGCTCGAGGCCAGGGCCTCGGCCAGAGCCGCGTAGCGATTCTCGTCACCATCGGGTCCCAGGTAGTAGGGTCGGTCGTACCAGTGGTGATCAATTGCCTGCAATGGGATGAACTTGATGACGTCGATATCTCGGGACGGCTTGGGCTTCAGTTGATCGATTTCGTCGCTGGTGAGCAAGACATAGGCGCCCTCGTCAGTGCGATGGGCGCGCAGAGTTTCGTCATGGGCCACGACCTCATCGGTTTCCGGATTGACCATCATCTGCTTTACAGGCTCGTTGTCGGTGGCGTGGAGCATCCGGAAGTGCACCGAGCGATCCTGGACGGCCGAGTACAGCTTGACCGGCACGGCGAGCTTGTCGACCCGAATGATCCCCTTCCACATTGCCCTGGCTGCCATGGGCGTGTCTCCAATAAGGTCCTGCCATTGATGCTGTCGACTGTATGCACAGACGCAGCGGCTGTCCGTCGCCTGGGCAACACAAGGATCAGGACAGGCCGAGTTGCTTGCGCATCACCGCCGTGATGGCGGTTCGTGCCTGCTCGTAGTCAGCCCAGGGGTCGGCTTTAAGGGCGCCCAGGCGACGACGCAAATTATTGATGGTGTAGCGGTTGGCATTGGCAGCCGATGACAGCTCGTCCCAGCGCAGCGGAGTGGCTAAGGGTGCGCCTGGCCGGGCACGGCTGGAGTAGCGGGCAATGCTGGTGCTGCCGCGACCATTGCGCAGGTAATCAAGAAATATCCTGCCTTCGCGTTTGCTCTTGGCCATGTTGATGGTCAGTTTCCCGGGATCATCCTGGGCATGAGCCCGGGCCAGTGCCTGGGCGAACGACTTGGCTTCGTCCCAACTGATCTTTGGCTTGATTGGCACCAC
>JBGTLI010000256.1:0-7626 GCA_041744195.1 Wenzhouxiangella sp.
ATACCTGGGCACCGATTTCGAGGTCCTGGCTTCCTATGGCCATGTCCGCGACCTGGTGCCCAAGGAAGGCGCGGTCGATACCGACAACGATTTCGCCATGCGCTACGACATCATCGAGCGCAACAAGAAGCATGTCGACAGAATTGTAGCCTCGGCGCGCAAGGCCGATGCGGTGTTTCTGGCCACTGACCTTGACCGCGAAGGCGAGGCCATTTCATGGCATATCGCCGAAATTTTGAAAGAACGCGGCGTCAACAGCGGCACGCCGATCAAGCGGGTCGTATTTTCCGAGATCACTGAACGAGCCATTCTCAAGGCAATGGAGTCCCCGCGCGATCTGGCCACCCCGCTGGTCGACGCGCAGCAGGCCCGGCGCGCACTCGATTATCTGGTCGGCTTCAACCTCTCACCACTGCTCTGGAAAAAAGTTCGACGCGGACTGTCGGCCGGCCGGGTGCAGTCGCCCGCACTGCGGATGATCGTCGAGCGCGAAGAAGAAATCGAGAAGTTCGAGGCCCGCGAATACTGGACCATCGAGGCCGACCTGGGCTCGGAAGACAACACCCGATTCTCGGCCAACCTGGTCCAGCTTGACGGCGCCAAGCTGGATCAGTTCGATATCACCAGCGACGAGCGCGCCAGTGAAGTCAAACGGCAGGTCGAGCAGGCCGCCAACGGTCAGTTTCAGGTCGCGCGCATCACCAAGCGCCAGCGCCGTCGACGGGCCCAGCCGCCCTTCATTACCTCGACCCTGCAGCAGGAAGCTGCTCGCCGCCTGCGCTTCACCACCCGGCGCACCATGCGGATTGCCCAGCAATTGTATGAAGGCATCGATATTGGTGGCGGCAATCAGGGGCTGATCACCTACATGCGAACCGATTCGGTGGCCCTGGCGGGCGATGCGATCAACGAGATCCGGAAGGTCATCGCCTCCGAATATGGCGCCGGTGTCGTGCCCGAGAAGCCCAATTTCTACCAGTCGAAGTCGAAAAACGCCCAGGAAGCGCATGAGGCCGTGCGCCCGACCTCGGCTGAATTGACTCCGATCAAGCTCAAGCACCACTTGTCCGAAGATCAATATCGCCTCTATCAACTGATCTGGAACCGGACGGTGGCCAGCCAGATGATTCCGGCCGTTTACGATACCGTCAGCGCCGAATTCGATGTTGGCAACGCCACCTTCCGTGCCTCCGGCTCGACCCTGATCGAGCCCGGATTTTTGAAGGTCTACCAGGATGCCCAGGCCGAAAAGGATAACCGCCTGCCCGAACTGAACGAGGGAGACACCGTACCGCTGGAGGCGATCCGCCCCGAGCAGCATTTCACCGAGCCGCCGCCGCGTTATTCCGAGGCCAGTCTGGTCAAGGCACTGGAAGAGCACGGCATCGGCCGACCGTCCACCTATGCCTCGATCATCCAGACCTTGAAGGATCGTGAATACGTTGACCTGGACAACCGTCGCTTTACCCCGACGGCGACGGGACGAGTGGTCTCGAATTTTCTGTCCAACCATTTCGAACGCTACGTCGACTACGACTTCACTGCCCGCCTGGAAGACGAACTGGATGCGATCTCGCGTGGCGAACAGAAATCGGTTCCTCTGCTGCGTGAGTTCTGGCAGCCGTTTATTGACCGGGTTCGCGAAAAAGACGAATCGGTCAGCCGCCAGGAGGCCCAGCAGGCGCGCGAGCTCGGCATCGACCCCAAGAGCGGTAAGCCCGTCATCGTTCGCCTCGGCCGCTACGGTCCGTACGCGCAGATCGGTCAGGCCGAAGATGAAGACAAGCCCGAGTTTGCCGGCCTGCGGCCGGGGCAAAAAATGGAAACCATCGTCCTCGAGGAGGCGTTGGAGCTGTTCAAGCTCCCGCGCGCCCTGGGCGAGACGCCGGAAGGCGAACCGGTTCAGGCCAATATTGGCCGCTTTGGCCCGTATGTGCGCTACGGCGCGCGCAACTTCGTCTCGCTGAAAGATATCGACCCCCACGACATCACCCTTGAGCAGGCCCTGGAACTGGTGGTCGCGCACAAGAAGATGCTGGCCGAGCGCATCATCAAGTCGTTCAAGGACGAAGGCATCGAGATCCTGAAAGGCCGCTACGGCCCGTTCGTCACCGACGGCAAGCGCAACGCTAGCGTACCCAAGGATGTCGAGCCCGAATCACTGGATCTCGCCCAATGCCAGAAAATGCTGGACGAAGCCCCACCCAAGGGCAAGCGCGGCAAGTTCGGCAAGAAAAAGGCAGGTAAGAAGACCACGGCCAAGAAGAAATCTTCAAAGAAGAAGGCGTCGAAGAAGAAAGCTTCGAAAAAGAAGTCCTCGAAGAAGAAGGCTTCGAAGAAAAAGAAAAAGAAGGTTTAAGGGCTCAGGGCCCCATGCCCACCATCAACCAAGCCATTGAGACGCTCAACCGCGGCGGCGTCATCGCCTATCCCACAGAAGCGGTTTATGGCCTCGGCTGCCGGGCCAATGACCGCGCGGCGACCGAACGCATCTGCGCGCTGAAAGACCGTTCGGTGGACCAGGGGGTAATCGTCCTGATTCGCGATCTGGCCCAACTCGGAAACTGGATCGAGCCCCTTGATGCACAGCAACAGGCGCGGCTGAACGAAACCTGGCCCGGCCCGGTGACCTGGCTGCTGCCCGTCACCTCCGAATGCCCGGTCTGGCTTAAAGGCCAGCATTCCAGCCTCGCCGTTCGCCAGTCCGACCATCCGATTTGCAAACAACTTGTCGGCGCCCTGGATACACCCCTTGTTTCGACCTCGGCCAATCCATCCGGCAAGCCACCCGCCCGCTCGGCGGCCGGGGTTCGGGCCCTGTTCGACGATTTGATCAATGCCATAGTGGATGGCCCGCTGGGGGAGGAAGACGCGCCGTCGAGGATATTCGATTTGCGTACTGGGCAGCAGTTGAGATAGGAAGGCTAAAAGGTGAAAAGACGGATGGTTCGAAACTTCGTGGGAATCTGGCAGAAATACGTTAATCTTCGGACCCATGGATTCTGATCAGACCATCAATGAAGTTGCGGCCTATCTGACCGACCTGCAGGACCGTTTGTGCCGGGCCTTTGAACAATCCGACGGCCGGGCAAGTTTCCATGAGGATTGCTGGGTGCGTCCAGACGGGGGCGGCGGACGCACGCGGGTGATCGAGAACGGGCAGGTTTTCGAAAAAGGCGGGGTGAATTATTCCCATGTCCACGGCAGCGCCCTGCCTCCGGCAGCGAGCGCGCGGCGACCGGAACTGGCCGGTCGGACTTTCCAGGCGCTGGGGGTGTCGGTCGTCATGCATCCGGTCAATCCCCATGTTCCGACCAGCCATGCAAATGTCCGGTTCTTCATCGCCGAGAAGGCGGGCGAGGATCCGGTGTGGTGGTTCGGTGGCGGCTTTGACCTGACCCCCTATTATCCAAACGATGATGACTGCCAGCATTGGCACCAGACCGCCAACCGCCTGTGTCAACCGTTCGGGGACGATGTCTATGCCCGTCACAAACACTGGTGCGACGAGTACTTTTACCTGAAGCACCGCAACGAGACCCGCGGTGTCGGCGGATTGTTCTTCGATGACCTCAACGAATGGGGGTTCGACCAATGTTTTTCTTATCTGCGCGCCGTGGGCGATGGCTATTTGGCGGCCTACCAGCCGATTGTCGAGAATCGCAAGCACGACCCATTCGGCGAGTCTGAAGTCGCGTTCCAGCGCTATCGGCGCGGGCGATATGTCGAATTCAACCTGGTCTATGACCGCGGCACCCTGTTTGGCCTGCAATCAGGCGGGCGTACGGAATCGATTCTGATGTCCCTGCCGCCGATCGCACACTGGCAATACGACTGGCAGCCCGAAACCGGCAGCGCTGAAGCCCGGCTGGCCGACTACCTGCAGCCTCGTGATTGGTTTTAAGGCCCGGGAGCTGAGTTATGCAACAAACCACAACCTTCAACTAACAGGCTTAAGGACGGCCCGGCATCGGCTGCGCTGTCGCCAAACGTACGAGCGATAGCAGCGAGCAGCGCGCGAACCCGGTCAAATGGGTGCCGCTTGGCGATGGTGGATCGGGGTTGGCGGTGATCACCACCGTCAAACCTGGGTCAGGCATGACAAAACACCAAATGTGTCAACATGATTGCGTACCCACTTGGAGAGCTGCTATGTCGCTGCGTCAATTGCGTTTACCCGGCCTGCTGGGGCTGGCCTTGATGTTGGTCTCCTGTGCCATGCTGGAAGAAATCGCCTCGACCGACCGTGCGGCCGGCCCTGCAAGTGAGGCGCGAATTGCCGAAGGATTGCGAGAGGCTTTGCGCGTGGGCACCGAACGGGCCAGCGACCGGGTTGGCCAGGTCGATGGCTATCTGGCCAACGAACTGATTCGCATCCCCCTGCCCGAGTCGATGCGCAACGTCGCCAGCCAGATGCGTCGGGTCGGCCTGGGGCGCCAGGTCGACCAACTGGAACGGGCCATGAACCGAGCCGCCGAGTCAGCCGCGTCCGAGGCGGTAGCGGTGTTCACCGCGTCGATTCGCCAGATGCAGCCGGCCGATGTCCAGGCGATTTTCCGGGGCAGCGACGATGCGGCCACCCAATACCTGAGGCGCACATCGGACATGGCTTTGCGCCAGCGATATCAGCCCATTGTCGCCGAGCATCTTCAGCGGGTAGAAGGCCTGGATCTTTATCGGGAGATCGCTACCACCTGGAACCAGCTTCCCATGGTTCAACCGCTGGAAGTCGATCTGGACCGCCACGTTACCGATCGGGCACTGGACGGCCTGTTTGCCATCCTGGCCGAAGAAGAGCGTCGTATCCGGGAAGACCCGGTCGCCAGGTCGACGGCACTATTGCGCGAGGTGTTTGGGACAAGGTAGAAATGCGCAAACGTGAAAGGTAAAAGGTAAACAGCGGTTTGGTGAAAAGTTGGTGGCCGTCCCAACCTTTCGGCCGCTGAGAGCGTCTTAACAGGTTATGGAAGCCACCCTTTCCCTCAATCCCGCCGGCGCTGAAGCCCACGACGAATCAGAACTGATCCGCTGTGCCGTTGACGGCGATCGCGATGCCTTTGCCATTCTGTACCGTCGCCATGCCTGCTGGCTGCTGCCACTCATGTGGCGAATGACTGGCGGTGATCATGGCGTGGCGGAGGACCTGACCCAGGAGGCCTTTGTCCAGGCCTGGTTCAAGCTGGGGCAATTGAACGATCGCCACCGCTTCGCCGGCTGGCTGAAAGCCCTGGCCATCAATCTGGTACTCGCTGACCGACGCAAATTACGACCGGCCGGGAATGATCAGGCCCTCGCCGGGCAGGAATCCCCCCAGCCGCCCTGGCCGGCTGCCGATCTCGATCTGGAGAC
This sequence comes from Wenzhouxiangella sp., assembly GCA_041744195.1. GTDB lineage: Bacteria > Pseudomonadota > Gammaproteobacteria > Xanthomonadales > Wenzhouxiangellaceae > Wenzhouxiangella. The sequence goes on from JBGTLI010000256.1 coordinate 5,350, forward strand.
TGCCATCGCCAGGCTGCCGCGGCGGGCTCGACAGGTTCTGGTGTTGTTCTGCATCGAAGGCTTCAGCCACGAAGAAATTGCGACCGCGATGAAAGTCGAAGTGGGCACGTCCAAAGCGCAACTGCATCGCGCCCGCGCCCTGCTCAAGGAGACCCTGTCATGACGATATCCGATCAGGAACTCGACCGTCGCCTGGCGGCGCTGACCCGCACATCTGACGCCCCGAAGAGCCTCTGGCACAAGATCGAGCCACGCCTCTCCCGCCGACGCTGGCCCAGCCTCGCGGCAGCAGGCTTCGGCATCGCAGCCATGCTGGTGGCAGCCCTGGTCCTGATCGAGCCATCCGAACCGGATTCGGCGCCTGCGTTCCACCTCATGGTCAGCGCCGAAGTTGAAGCCATGCGTCGCCAGGCGCCAGCGGCGCCCTGGCCGTTGCCAACAAGCGGCAACGGCCTGAGCGCTGCCTGGGAAGAAAACCTGGCCGCGATTACCGAGCTGGAACAGGCGCTAAAGCGCAATCCCGGCAACACCCTGCTACTGGAATTCCTTGTCCGCGCCCGCCTGCGCCAAAGCGAGCTGATCCATCTGGCCACCACGCTAGCCCCGGCGGGCCCGGACCTGTCCACTTGAAGATATGGAGCAATCGACGATGATCAAGCAACTGACCACATACGCCCTTCTGGGCCTGTTAAGCACTGGCCTGACAGCCGGCACACCCATCAATGAATCGCGAACCGCCAGTTCTGAAGCGCGGATTTCACTCAGCGCCGTGACGGGCAAGTTCGAAATTGTAGGCTCGCCTGACAATCAGCTGACGGTCACCGGCACCCTAGGTGAGGACGTGAGTGAATTCAATATCGAAGGCGATGCCGCCAACTGGCATATCGAACTCAAGCCGATCGAGGGCTACAACCGCATGCGCCGCCAGCGCCAGGCCAGCGTGCTGACCATCTCCGTCCCGATCCATGCCGAGCTCGAGGTCCGGACCGTTAGCGGAGAAATCTCCCTGTTCGACCTGCACGGGTCCTGGGTCAATGCCCATAGCGTCAGTGGCGCGGTTACGAGCGACAATGTTCACCCCGAGCGCTTGTCGATCGAGACGGTCAGCGGCAAGCTGGAGGTTCAGGGCGGAGGTCGGGAGGAAACCCGCCTGCGCTCGGTCAGCGGGAACATGGACGCCAGCGACTTGCGAGGACGGGTCAATGCCAGTTCAGTCTCCGGCATCATCGCCGTTAGCGCCAGTCAGCTTGAGGAGGCGGACTTCGAAACCGTGTCCGGCCGAATTCAGGCGAACCTGGCGCCGCTCGACCGTGCCCGCATCCGGGCCAACAGCCACTCAGGAGCAGTCGATATCGAACTGCCACAGGGGACGCCCCTGAGCCTGCGCGCCAATTCCTTTTCGGGCAGGATTCGCAGTGACTTCGGCGGCGAAGTACAACGTGGCCGCGGCCCCGGCGAGCGTCTCGACCACCGCGAAGGCAGCGGTCAGGTCCGCCTTGAAATGCAGAGCTTCAGCGGCCGAATCAACGTAACCCGGGCGCAATAGCCTCTTGCTCAAAAAAGGATTGAACCACAGAGACACAGAGACACAGAGACACAGAGGAAAAACAGTAGGAACTAATTGAATTATAAGAAAAATAATTCTTTTAACCTCTGTGGCCTCTGTGCCTCTGTGGTGAGCTTGTCTTTGTTCCTTGCGCGACAGCGGGCCCGGTTACGGGGTTGGAGACTCTGTGGTGAACTATCTTTTTTCACTAGAGATGATGACGCCGGTTGTAGTCGGCGCGGCCCCAGTAGAGGATCAGCCCCAGCCCGAACAACATGCCGCCCAGGTGGGCGAAATGGGCGATGCCGGGCATCAGACCGGTCATGCCGAACAAAAGAGTCAGTACGCCATAACCAATCACGAAATACTTGGCCTTCATCGGGATGGGCGGAATCAGCAACATGATGGTGGTGTTGGGATACATCATGCCGAAGGCCAGCAGCAGCCCGAATACCGCGCCGGAAGCGCCAATGGTCGGGTAAATCTCACCGGTCACCGCGGCCACTGTCAATTGAACCAGACCGGCGCCAATCATGCAGACGAAATAGAAGATCAGGAATCGCCGGGTACCCCAGGCTCGCTCAATTGGTAGCCCGAACATGTAAAGTGCGAACATGTTGAAAAACAAATGACCCAGACCACCATGCAGGAAACCATAGCTGATCAGCTGCCACAGCTGGAAGCTGACGTCAAAGGCCGCCAGTTCGGGCGCACCGGCAGTGGCCAGGGGC
>JBGTLI010000257.1:0-4749 GCA_041744195.1 Wenzhouxiangella sp.
GGGCGTGCGCACCCGCATGGTCAATGAGGAATTTCGCGTGTTCCTGCAAAACCGGGCCCAGCGCCGGGTGACGGAGGTCTTTCGCGCCGGCTGGATCGGTGACTATCAGGATGCCTTTACCTTTCTCGAATTATTCCACTCGGGTCATGGCCGCAACGATGCCGGTTACGACAATCCGCGATTTGATCGAATGCTGGAACAAATCGCCGCCGAACGGATCCCGACGCGCCGCCGCAACCTGATGATCGAAGCCGAACGCATGCTGCTGGCCGACCAGGTCATCCTGCCGGTCTTCACTTACGTCTCCAAGCGCCTGGTCGACCCGCGCCTCCAAGGCTGGGAAGAAAACATCATGGACCACCACTTGACCCGCCATATGTACCTACTGCGCGATCGGGCTGCGGAGGGGAACGTGGCCGTAGAGCCCGAGGAGGCGGATGGTGCTTGAAAAAGCAAAAGCAAAAGCCTCTCGCCAAGACGCCAAGGCGCAAAGGACGCCAAGGATTGAGGAAAACAAAATCTCTGCTGTGGTGATGGATGAGGCGATTGCGCTGCGGTCTGCTGCTGAATTTCAGCGCGGAATTAATGAAACAGGGAACCTTGAGAGCGGTAAATCAAATTGATGATTAAGTCGGCTCCCATTCTCTGCGCCCTTTGCGCCTTTGCGAGAGGTTTTTGTTTTGCGATGCTGAAGTACGGCCTGAAGCGCGATCGGGCTGCGGAGGAGAACGTGGCCGTAGAGCCCGAGGAGGCGGATGGTGCTTGAAAAAGCAAAAGCGTCTCGCCAAGGCACGTGCTGCCGGCACTCCAACGAGGCTTCTTGCGCTGCCGCGCAAACCGCCACGTTTTCCGTTGCCTGCACTAAGGCGCAAAGGACGCCAAGGATTGAAGAGAACGAAATCTCTTCTGTGGTGATGAATGAGGCGATTGCGCTGCATCGGGCATTGGGGCCGGGGTTACTGGAATCCGTCTACGAGGCGATCCTGGCCAAGAAATTGACCGATCGAGGCTACGAGGTAAAGCGCCAAGTGCCCATCCCTCTCGTCTATGATGATCTGGAATTTGACATTGCTTTCAGGGCTGACATTGTCGTTGAGAACAAAGTTATCCTGGAAATCAAGACAGTTGAGAAACTGAACAACGCACACAAGAAACAACTGCTGACCTATTTGAAGCTTTCCGAAATGAAGCTCGGTCTGCTGCTTAATTTCAGTGCGGAATTAATGAAGCATGGGACCTTGAGAGTAGTAAATCAACTTGATGATTAAGTCGGCTCTCATTCCCAGCGCCCTTCGCGTCTTTGCGTCTTTGCGAGAGGCTTTTGTTTCGCGATGTTGAAGTACAGCCTCAAGCGCTTGGCTTCGGCCATCCCGACGCTGTTCTTGCTGATCACCTTTGCGTTTTTTCTGATTCGCATTGCACCGGGCGGGCCTTTTGACACGGAGCGGGCGCTGCCGCCGGAGATCGAGGCCAACCTGGCAGCCAAGTACCATCTCGATGAGCCGCTGGTGATGCAGTACGGGCGTTACCTGTGGCAGATCGCCCGGCTGGATTTCGGGCCATCCTTTCACTACCTGGACTGGACCGTCAACGACCTGATCGCCCAGGGCGCGCCGGTATCGTTCACCCTGGGTCTGCTGGCCCTGATGCTGGCCCTGGCGCTGGGTATTCCGATCGGGGCGTGGGCGGCGCTCAAGCAGAACCGGCCTGCCGATTACACGGTGATGAGTTTTGCCATGATCGGGATCTCGGTGCCCAACTTCGTCATGGCGCCGCTGTTGATCCTGCTGTTTGCGATCACCCTCGGCTGGTTGCCGGCCGGCGGCTGGGAATACACGCCCTCGCGCATGGTGTTGCCGGTCGTAACCCTGGCCCTGCCCATGGTCGCCTACATCGCCCGGATCACCCGCGGCTCGATGATCGAGGTGTTGCATTCGAGCTTTATTCGTACTGCCCGGGCCAAGGGTATGCCGGAAAAGGAAGTCCTGATCAACCATGCCCTCAAGCCCGCCATGCTGCCGGTGATTTCCTATCTCGGCCCGGCTGCGGCCGCCATTCTGACCGGGTCGGTGGTGGTCGAGCGCATCTTTACCATTCCCGGCATCGGCTCCTATTTCGTCCAGGGGGCGCTCAACCGCGACTACACCCTGGTGATGGGCGTGGTGATTCTTTATGGCGTGCTGATCATTCTGTTCAACTTTCTGGTCGACCTGCTCTATGCCTGGCTCGACCCGCGCATCAAGTACGATGAGGCCGAGGTATGAACGAAACGACCCGCGACGCCTTTGACCAGGCGCTGGACACCAGGACCATCAGGGGCCGGTCGTTGTACGTGGATGCCTGGCACCGATTGCTGAAGAACAAGGCCGCAGTCGCCGGGCTGATCATCCTGGTGACCATGATCGCGCTGGTCAGCATTGGCCCGGCCCTGATCGAATGGGATCATGAAATCCCGGACTGGGATCATTACTCGACCCCGCCATCGCTGGAAACCGGCCATCTGTTCGGCACCGACGCGCTGGGCCGGGACCTGCTGACCCGGACCCTGGTTGGCGGTCGCATCTCCCTGTTGGTTGGCCTGGTTGCAACCCTGGTGTCGCTGGTCATTGGCATCACTTACGGCGCCGTAGCCGGTTACTTTGGAGGGCGGATTGACAACATCATGATGCGATTCGTCGACGGCATCTACGCCATGCCGTTCATGTTCTTCGTCATCCTGCTGATGGTGATTTTCGGGCGCAATATCTTTCTGATATTCGTTGCCATTGGCGCCATCAACTGGCTGGACATGGCCCGGATCGTGCGCGGCCAGACCCTGAGCCTGAAAAACAAGGATTTCGTCGAGGCCGCGCGGGTCTGTGGCGCCACCGAAATGCAGATCATCCGCCGCCATATCATCCCCAACCTGCTCGGCGTGGTGATCGTCTATGTCACCCTGACCATTCCCCAGGTCATCCTGGTCGAATCGTTCCTGAGTTTTCTCGGCCTGGGCGTGCAGGAACCCCTGACCTCCTGGGGCGCCCTGGTCAACGAAGGCGCCCAGGAACTCGAAACCGCATCCTGGTCGCTGCTGTTCCCGGCGGCCTTTTTGGCCGCAACGCTGTTCGCGTTCAACTTTCTCGGTGACGGACTGCGGGATGCACTGGATCCGAAGGATAGGCTATGAAGGCGGTGAAAGGTATAAAGGTGAAAAGTGAAAGGAATGAAGAGGAGTGCATATGCCGAGTAGATTGATAGAGAAGAAGTGTTGCGCAATGAAAGCGGGTCAGGACAGTAGGAGGCAGCTTGATGCCTGCCCGAACGGTGAGCCCTTTCACCTTTCACCTTTCACCTTTCACCGCCCTTAACCATGGCCCTACTGGAAGTCCGAGACCTCACCGTTTCCTTCACCACCCGGGAGGGTGTGGTTCATGCTGTCAATGGCATCAGTTTCGATCTGGAGCCCGGGGAGATGCTGGGGCTGGTGGGCGAATCGGGGTCGGGCAAGACGCAGACGGCACTGGCGCTGATGGGCCTGCTGGCTGAAAACGGGCGCGCCACCGGGTCGGTCAAGTTTCGCGGCCAGGAGTTGCTGGGCATGACGCTGCCTGAGCTGACGCGGGTGCGCGGATCGAAGATCTCGATGATTTTCCAGGATCCGGTCAGCTCGCTGAACCCCTACATGACCATCGGCGAGCAACTGGTCGAGGTGCTGACCCATCATCGCAACCTCAAGCGCCGCCAGGCCCGCGAGCGGGCGATCGAAATGCTGCGGCTGGTGCGCCTGAGTGATCCGAAGCAGCGCATGCGCCAGTATCCCCACGAGTTGTCCGGCGGCATGTGCCAGCGTGTCATGATCGCCATGGGGCTTTTGTGCCAGCCGGATTTGCTGATCGCCGATGAGCCGACCAAGGCGCTGGATGTGACGGTTCAGTCGCAGATCAACAGTTTGATGGGAGAGCTGTCGGAAAAATCCTCCACCGCGATCCTGCTGATCACCCACGACCTGGGTGTGGTCGCCGGTCTATGCGACCGGGTGCTGGTGATGTATGCCGGGCAGGAAATGGAAATGGCCGAGGTTCATGACCTGTTCGCCAACCCCCGCCACCCGTATACCGAAGGCCTGTTGAACTCGGTGCCGCGCCTTGACCGGGCTCGCTCCGGCATCCTTAACGCTATCCCCGGCAACCCGCCCAACCTGCTCGAGATTCCGCAGGGCTGTCCATTCTCCGGGCGTTGCCGTTACGCCTGGGAAAAGTGCCTGGAGCGACCAGCGTTTGAACAGGTCGGCGCTGGTCACTTCAAGCGCTGCCACCTTGAGACTCTGCCGCAGGCAAAGCAGGAGGCTGGCTGATGCGCACGCCGGTACTCCAGGTCCGTGACCTCGCAGTCCATTTTCAAGTGGATACAGGACGGATGTTTCGCCACAACTACCGCACCATCAAGGCGGTCGACGGGGTCAGCTTTGATGTCCATTCGGCCGAGACGCTGGGGATTGTTGGTGAATCAGGGTGCGGCAAATCCACGCTGGCCCGCGCCATCCTCGGGCTGATCCCCTCCCAGCGCGGCTCGGTGGTCTGGTTGGGAGAGGAACTGGTGGGCGCCAGCGAGGAAACCCTTCGCGCCAAACGCCGCGAAATCCAGATGATCTTCCAGGACCCATCCGGCTCGCTGGATCCGCGCATGACCGTCGGCCAGATTGTCGCCGAGCCGCTGAAGACCTTCTATCCCTCAATGTCGCGGCTGCAGATTAGGGAGCGCGTGCAGGGG
>JBGTLI010000258.1:0-12746 GCA_041744195.1 Wenzhouxiangella sp.
GGCAATTTAAGGTCGCTCACGACCACGTCGGGTTCAAATTCGTCCATCGCGGCCAGCGCCTGCTCGGCACTGGGCCAGCTACGAGCATGATGGCCCTCGGATTCGAGTTCCTCGACCAGCAGTTCCGCCAGGCTCTTATCGTCTTCGACCACCATGATCCGATGGACTTCCGTGTTCATCTCGTGCTCCTGAAAATCATTCGGAAGCAACCGCCACCGAGGTCCGAACTGCGGCCGACTTCGATTCTTGCCTGATGTTCATCGGCAACAGCCCGCACAATCGCCAGACCGAGGCCGGTCCCCTGCCCATCCTGGCGCGAGCTGTGAAAGGGTTCGAAAATGCGTTCATGCAGATCGTCCGGCACGCCGGGACCATCGTCTTCGACGGTGATGATGATTTCACCCGTGCCGCGCGTGGCGCCGAGGCGAACCCGGCTCGAAGCGGCCTGTATTGCGTTGCGAACAAGATTGAGCACTGCATGCTCGAGTCGGATCTCGTAGCCGGAAACCGTCATGTCAGAGTCGACTGGCTGTAGCTCAAGCTCGATCCCGTGCGCTTCGGTCTGTGGCGCGGTTCCGCTGGCAACCTGATTCAATAGTCGCTCTACCGGAACCAGGTTCATCTCGCGTTGATCGCTGCGCACGAAATCCATCAATTGACGAATCAGTTGGCGGGTACGCTGGACCTGGCGGCGCATTCGCTCCAGCCGGCGCCGGCCGTCATCCTTGTTTTGCTTGGTGTTCTGATCGTCGTATTGATCGTTGTACTGATAGTCGATCAACAAACGACGGGCATCGCCGTCAATCACACTCAATGGTGCGCCCAGTTCATGGGCGATCCCGGAGGAAAACCGGCCCAGGGCGGCAAGATTCTCCTGCTCCCGCAGACGCTCGGTCATGGACAAATGCTCCCTGTGCTTTCGGTCCAGTGCCAGTTGCATCTCCTGAATGGCGTCAAGCATTCGGTTGAGCCCTCCGGCCAGTGAAGCCAGTTCGCGCGGACCCTCGACCCGGGCCCGATGCGCGCGATCACCGCCTTCAACCCGGCCCATGCTGTCGAGCAGCCGCTCAACGTGCCGGACGACGGCAACCCTGTGGCCAATCAGCAGCACGACGATCATCAGCAACATCACCCCACCCCACAACCACCAGCCGCGCTCGCGAATCTCGCGCAGCCGTTGGGCGATTTCGCTTTCCTGGCGCACCACCTGCAACAGGCCTTCGATACGCCCGGCGGGACCGGTCAGGGGAACGAAGTAGGAATAGACCTCCTCGCCGGCAAGGTCTGCATAGCGCCCCAATTCCTCGCCCAGCGCGACCACTTCGGCGGCCTCGGCCTGCTCCTGCCATCCGGGTCGCGCCTCACCGGCCGTGGCAACGCGCCGACCCTCGGCATCATAGACATAGGCCCCATAAATCCTGTCAATATCAAACATCGCGTTCAGGGTCTCTTCAATACGATCCAGGTCTGCCTCCGCCAGGGCCTGCTGCACAGGCACTCTCATGGCCCGCGCCACCAACTCGATCTCCTTTTCCAACCGATGCTCCACCAGGCTTTCAACAGTGTGAAAGGTCATCCACACAACGACGGTGGCCAACAAGGTCAGCGGCAGAAAGATTTGCAGGATGAGTTGGATTCTGAGGCTGTTCACAGCCCACTCCATTTCAGGCACATGCGCCATTGTGACACACTATCAGCGCATTCAATGGCTCAGTATGCGCTTCAAGCATCTGATTTTTCACGCTACACCCACTTGGCATGCAAGTTGCTTATAGGTCATCGCACTGTTTCAAACCGCACGACGCAAACCCAAAACAGGAGTTACTGAAATGACTATTCGAAATACTATGATGCTCGCATTGTTCACGCTCGCACTGGCCTTCGGTGGCACCGCCCTGGCGCAGGACTACCAGACGGAGCAACAACAGCAGCCGACCAAGGATGTGACCGAACAGGATCTGGAAAAGTTTGCCAAGGCGCAGGTCCAGATCTCTGAAATCCAACAGGATTTCGCCGGCCGCCTTCAGGGTGTTGATGATCCGGAGCAGGCACACGAGCTGCAGGTCAAGGCCAATGAAGAGATGACCGAAGCGGTTGAAGAAGTCGGTCTGGACGTTGAATCGTTCAATGAGATCGCGATTGCGATTCAGAACAATCCGGAGTTGCAGCAGCGCCTGACCGCAATGTTGCAGGATCAGCGGTAATCTCAGCGGTAATTCAATGATCCCGGATTGATCACTTTGCCCGGTGATCGATTCGACCCCAAACCGGAGCCGGGTCCCGCATGGGACCCGGTTTTTTTACGAACGCTTTCCATTGGACTTGAGCAACTCGGGGCTGTAAATCGTGTTACCGGCTTTGCCATAGCGCGCCAGCACATCCGCCGCCTGGCGGCTCAATACCCCCGTGACAACCCGAATGCCCCGGCTGACGAGGCGGTCGGCCCAATCGTCCGGTCGCTCGCCTTCATCGAATCCGACCACCTCGGCGTCCGCCTTGGCTGCACCACAAACCAGCGACAAGATACCGGACCAGGGGATGGCGCCCAGACACATGGCGCACGGCTCGCATGAGGTGACCAACTCCATCTCACCGCGCCCGGCCTGACCAAGATTCCAATGCGCCAACGTCTGCTGCGCCAGACTCAGCGCCATGATCTCGGCATGCGCACAGGAGCAATGCGTCGGTTCGACGCGATTCACTCCCAAAGCAATGACTTCACCGCTGTCGCACCCGACCACCAACGCACCGAACGGCCCCCCGCTCTGATGAATCATGTTCTGGCGCGCCAGACTGATCGCCACCTCCATGCGTTGCTCCGCGGTGGCGAGCCGTGATGGCAAACTGTCCCGAAAGCTTCTCATCCATGACGGCAGATCAATACGCAACGAGTCTGAAAAATTCATCCCGCCAGCCTGACCCGGACTGCCTCGAACAAACCGATTCCGGCCGCCACGGACACATTCAGACTCTCCATCGCACCCGGCATGGGGATCTGGACCAGTTCATCGCAGCGCTCGCGCGTCAGGCGACGAAGGCCTTTCTCCTCGCTACCCAGGACCAACGCCAGGGGTCCGTCGAGATTGGCGCTAAACAGGCTCTTGCCTTCGCCCCCCACCAGCCCGAGGCGCCAGATACCGTGATCGGCAAGCTTGGCCAGGGTGCGGGCAAGATTGGTCACCACTGCCAGCGGAACCAGTTCCGCCGCGCCGGCGGCGGCCCGTCGCGCCGCCGGAGTCAAACCGGCCGCCCTGTCACGGGGGACCACAACGGCCGTGACGCCCGCTGCGGCGGCGGAGCGCAGACAGGCGCCCAGGTTGTGCGGATCCTGGACACCATCGAGCACCAACAGCAACGGCACCGTCTCGCTGCGTTCAAGCAGATGGATTAAACCATTGTCGTCAATTGGCTCCCTGGCCCGGAACTCGGCAATCACACCCTGGTGCGGCACTGAACCAGCCATTCGGTCCAGCGCCGGCTCGTCAGCTCGCTCGACGGCAATGCCCAGTTCCTTGACGCGGGTGGCCAGTTCATCCAGGCGTGGGTTCGAGCGCTTGATCCAGACCCGGAAGATCCGCTCGGGCGCATTGTCGACCAGGCCCGAAACAGCGTTGATGCCCATGGCGAGCTCACGTTTCATCGAGCGACCCGGCCAGGCGCAAGTCAATCTTGCGTTCTTCCAGATTGACCGCGCCCACTTCGACATTGACCCGATCGGCCAGGCTGAAAGTCAACCCCCTTCGCTTGCCGGTCAGGCTGTGACTTACCGGGTCGAAACTGTAATAGTCATTGGGCATCGCGGTGACATGCACCAGTCCGCTGACTGCGAACTGGGTCAACTCCACGAACAGCCCAAAGCTGGTCACGCCGGTCACGATTCCTTCAAACACGTCGCCCAGATGGCGCTTCATGAACTGGCACTTCAGACGTTCATCGACATCGCGGCTGGCCTCTTCGGCGCGCCGTTCGGTCCAGGAACAGTGTCGCCCCAACTCCACCATCTGCTCATTTGAATATCCGAAGCGCCCATGATCGGCCTTGCGTGCCAGATGCTTGATGGCACGGTGCAGGAGCAGGTCGGGATAACGCCGGATCGGTGAGGTGAAATGAGCGTAATTGGCCAGTGAGAGACCAAAGTGGCCCTTGTTCTCCGGCTGGTATACGGCCATGCTCATGCTGCGCAAAAGCACCGCATTGACCAGATGTTCGTTGTCGCGACCGGCCACCTGGGCCTGGATCGAGGCAAACTGCGCCGGTTCCGGCACCTCCCTCCAACTGACCTTAAGACCCTGCGCCCTGACAAAGGCTTCCAACCCTTCCAACTTGTTGGCTGGCGGTGGCTCGTGGACCCGGTACAGCATCGGAAGACCGCCATTGGCGACAAAGCGGGCAGCCTCGACGTTGGCTGTAACCATGCATTCCTCGATCAGACGATGCGTATCGTGGCGGGTGCGCAGGCGAATATCGGCCACTCGCCCATCGGCGTCGAACTGGAAGTAGGCTTCCTGTGAAGCAAAATCGAGCGCGCCCCGACGTGTGCGACGCTTGAACAGGGCGCGATAGACATCAAACAGCGCACCGAGGTTGCCGACCACATGGTCGTAACGCTCGCGTAGCGACTCGTCACCGCCGACCATCATGCGCTGGACCTGATCGTAGGTCAGGCGGGCATGGGAGCGCATGACGGCTTCATAAAAGCGACTGGACTTGACCTTGCCCTTTTCGTCCAGCCTCAGGTCACAGACCACACAAAGGCGGTCTTCATCCGGCCGGAGCGAGCACAGACCGTTGGACAGGGTTTCGGGCAGCATCGGAATGACCCGGTCGGGAAAATACACCGAGGTGCCGCGGCGATGGGCCTCTTGATCCAGTGGCGAGCCTGGCTGAACATACTCGGCCACATCGGCAATGGCGACAAGCAGTCGATAGCCGCTATCCGTTCGCTCGGCATACACCGCATCATCAAAGTCACGGGCGTCGGCGCCATCAATGGTGATCAGGGGCAGATCGCGCAGGTCGCGCCGGCGGCTCGCAATCTCCTGGTCGATGGCATCACCAAACGCATTCGCCTCGGCCTCGACTTCAGGCTCGAATTCGGCCGGCAGATCATAGTTGAATATGGCAATGCTGGTGGCGATGCCGGGCTCATCGGCCTGGCCCAGCACGGCAATGATCTCGCCGACAGCACCTCGCTCGGGCGTGGGGGGCTTCTCGATCCTGGCAACAACGATCTGCCCCGGCGTCGCGTTACCGACCCGCTCCAGCGGAATCAGCACATCTTGGGTCAGGCGCGGATCATCCGGAACCACCACAGCGATACCGCTTTCGAGCAGCAGGCGACCGACTACTTGCCGGTGCGCGCGTTCGACCACCTCGACGATGCTTCCTTCTTTCCGGCCGCGTCGATCCACCCCGGTCACGGCTGCAAGCACCTTGTCGCCGTTGAAAACCAGCCGCATTTGCTTCGGCGAAAGGTAGAGATCGTCGCCGGTCTCATCAGGAATGACGAAGCCGAAGCCATCGGGATGGGCGCTGACGCGACCCGGTATCAGGTCCATGTCGGCCGCCAGGCCATAGGCCGCGCGACGGTTGCGGACAACCTCCCCGGCCGCCATCATCTGCTGCAGTACGGGGCGAACAAGCTCATCGGACGCTTCCTTGTCCAGCTCGAATGCAGCCGATAGCTGGCGCCGGGTCAAGGGGCGGCTCGCATCGCGCAGTAGGGCACGAATCTTGTCGGGGGTAATCGACCGATTGGAGTTCTGGACCATAGGGTTGTGATCAACTTACGCAAGAAACGCCATTGTATCCTGCGCTCACCCGATGATGCTTGACCTCTGTGGGTTTGACCGCATAATGGGGCCCGGACTCGTGCTTAAAAATAATCAGGTATCTCCTTGAAAAAAATGATTTTTTCACGAAGAATTGCTCTTCGCTTAACGCCGCTGGTCGTGCTCGGGCTCGCCGCCTGCGCAACCGTCGAGGACAAACGGGATCAGACCGGCGGCCCCGACCGCTATGGGCACGATCAATCGTCTCCACCTTATTACCTGCGATCGGAACTGGAAGACCCGTTCGCCGTGATTGACCAGGCCCTATGGGAAGTCAGTGACGAGAGGCGGCGACCCCTGCAGGTCATCACCGATGCTGACATGCCGGTTGATCTCTGGTCACGGGTCACCGACCGTTTCATGTTTGCCAGTTGCCCCCAGAACAGCCGGGCCGACCGTTGGGCCAGGTGGTTTGCCGAGCGCCCGGACTACATGGAGCGCGTCCTCACCCGGGCCCATCCATGGCTTTACGATATCGCCAATGAACTGGATGCGCGTGATCTGCCTGGCGAACTGGCCCTGCTGCCGATCGTCGAAAGCGCGTATGACCCCTTCGCCTATTCTCATGGGCGCGCTTCCGGCGCCTGGCAGTTCCTCAGCGGCACAGCGCGCGAATACGGGATCGAGATCAATGAGTTCTACGATGGCAGACGGGACGTTTACGCCGCCACCAGGGCGGCACTCGATTACCTGACTTACCTCGGCAACCGCTTTGATGACTGGAACCTGGCCCTGGCCGCCTACAATGGTGGCCAGGGGCGGGTGTCGCGCGCGATTGCGCGCAACCAGGCCCGCAACCGGTCGGCCGAATGGCATGATCTCGCCCTTCCGCGCGAAACACTGGCTTACGTTCCGAAGATGAACGGGCTCGGGTGTCTTTTCAGCAATCCTGAACACTACGGATTCGAATTGCCGGTCTGGACCGATCAGCCCAGCTTTGCCGTGGTTGAACTTGACCGGCAGGTCGATATTGTCGTTCTGTCGGCCCTGGCCAACCTCGAGCTGCCCGAACTGGTTGCCCTCAACGCCGGCCTCAATCGGCACCTGACATCACCGACCGGGCCACATCACCTGATCGTGCCGCTGGAGCAGAAACAGCAGGTGCTGGAGGTATTGCCGGACCTTGACGCTTCCGACATGGTGGTGTGGCGTGAAATCAGCGTGCGCCGCGGCGACACCCTTTCGGGGTTGGCCCATCGTCATGACACCAGCGTGCGAGCGCTGCGCGAAGCCAATCAGCTCAACGGCGACATGCTGTCGATCGGTCAAAAGCTGCGATTGCCCTCCAGCGGCGTAACTCCGGACAACTCACCCTATGCGGCCGGCTACCAGGAACTGGCCAGCCTGCAGGAGCGCCTGCTGCCAACCCGGCGTATCCACCACCGGGTGCGTCCTGGAGAGAGCCTGTGGGTCATTGCCCGCAATCACCGCGTCAGCGTGGCCGACCTGCAACGCTGGAATGGCCTGGGACAAAACAGTATGATTCGCCCGGGCCAGCGCCTGCTGATCAACTCGGACCGGGTCGCCGGAACATCCGCGCCGGGGCCGGTCAGCTATACAGTGCGCAATGGCGACTCGTTGTGGCTGATCGCCCGGCGCCACCGGGTCAGCGTGGCCGACCTGCTGCGCTGGAACAGTTTGACTGAAAGAAGCATACTGCGACCTGGCCAGAAACTGACTATTCGGGGAAGTTCGGATGCGTAATTTTGTGGTTCTGGGCGCGTTATTGGCCTTGCTCGCTGTCGCCTCGCATGCTCAGGTCACACTGGACGGCGAACTGGTCCAGGGCGGGCTGATCTCCGGTCAGGCTCCGGCCGGTAGCCGCGTCGAGTTCGATGGCCAGCAGGTCATGATTTCCGACCAGGGGCATTTTCTGCTCGCCTTTGACCGAGACGGTACCGCTGCCCGCCAATTGACCGTTCACCTTCCGGACGGCCAATCCTGGCAACGGGTGCTCAAGCCGGGCGAGCGCGAATTTGATATCCAGCGCATTGACGGCCTGCCCCCCGAGCAGGTCACTCCACCACCGGAAGTCCTTGAGCGTATTCGCAACGACGCGGCCCTGACGAACCGGGCCCGCCAGCGCCGGGATCAGCGCACTGACTGGGTCGATGGCTGGATCTGGCCAGCCCACGGTCGCATCTCCGGGGTCTATGGCAGCCAGCGGATACTGAACGGCGAGCCCCGAAATCCGCACTGGGGACTCGATATCGCGGCGCCAACCGGCACGCCGGTCAAGGCACCGGCTGGCGGCATCGTCACCCTGGCCCACCCTGACCTGTATTTTTCCGGCGGCACCCTTTTTATTGATCATGGCCACGGCCTGGTATCGGCTTTTCTTCACTTGAGCGAGATCCTGGTGGAGGAGTCGCAACGCGTTGAGCAGGGCGATCTGATCGGCACAATCGGGGCTACCGGTCGAGCGACCGGGCCCCACCTGGATTGGCGAATCAATCTTGAGGGAACCCGGGTCGACCCGGCCTTGCTGTTGCCCCCCATGGAACAGCCGTGATGGAGGCCGAAGTCGTCGCTGCCGGTCAGGCGGGGACGGTCACGACGAGGCTGGCGAGGAAGTCGACAACGGTATTAACGGCGCTCGCAACGACAGCCGTCCTCATCACCGGCTGTGTCACAAGTCCGGAAACGACTGATTCAGGCTGGTCGGAAAACGCCCATTCATTGCGCCAGATCGGCGCCGCCCTGCCCGGCGACTACAGCACCAGCCTGACTCGCGAACAGCGGCTCGGCGGCCAGAACCCGCTGGTACTCAATGTTCGGCGCGAGGTGTTGACTGACCACGACCGGATTGCCTTCACCCTGACCCAACGCCGCGGCAATGAGCCGCCACGCGCTTTCCTTCTTGGGCTGGAGCCGGGAGACGCCGACAACGAGTTGACAGGGCTGTTCGCCCCGCTGGATCAATCCGGTCAATCCCGTCGTCGCTGCACCATGCTGTTCACGCTGCGCAGCGATGGCTTCAGCGGCCAGAGCGATCCGGAAACCTGCCGTTTTGGCGAAGGTGACCAGGCCACCGGATTACTCAAGGAAATCGCCTTCGACGGGAGCCAACTGGTTATAGGTGACCGCCTGATGCGCCTGCCTGGCGGCGAGCCCGTGGCCGAAGATCAGGTCCACGCCTTTTTCCGGATCAGACATTTTTCCGGCTGGGGTGGTCGCCTTGAAAACGGCGTCTGGCGACTGGCCAGGGACTTCGATCTGCATAGTGCGGCCGGCTATATCGAGCCACTGGATGCCGCAGGCATGAGCCTGGGCTTCGGAGTGGAAATCAGCCTCCACACCTTAAGCGCCGCTGGCGGCCATATTCTCCGCCTGACCGTAACCGATCTGCACGATGGTGAAATTCTGGCCCAGAGCTGGGCCGACCCGGAAGCCGAATCAATCGGCATCGCTTTGCCCGACCTGCAGGTCGGTCTGGACATGACGCCAGACTGATGCGCCGTCAGACGGCCTCATGCCTGGGCGGCTGATCTGCTATTCGACCCAACCTGAAGGATGGCCGTCGATCGGCTGGTAGCCGTCCTTGACGCCCTTGGTGGCAATTGCCACGGCATTGTGGGGATGAAGACTTTCAAAGTGGCTGCAGCGAGCCCAGAAGTCCAGAACCCGCTCCTGGCCTTGAAGGGCGGTCTGGACCCGTCGGGCGGCATCTTCACAGAACATCAGGTTCTGACCGTTGAGCAGAGCAAAGGCCTGTTCATCCTCGCGCTTCACGGCGGCCTGAACCGGAGTTTTCAGGGCGCCTTCGATCACATCGATCATCTGGACGAACGGCACGGCTTCGAAGCTCGGCGCGAGCTGCAGCCGGATGTCGGCAGCGCTGCGCTGGCTGTGGGGTGTGGCCACGATTCCCTGTTCAGAACCCAGCCAATCCAGCACGGCCCGGGCATCAACAGCGTCGCGACCACCAAAGTCCTTGCGAAACTGGTCCTGGATGAGTTGACGGGCAAGGGCTGCCGAGCACGGGCAGGTGCTTGAATAGACCACCTGAAAGGCCATTTCAAGAGCGAATTCCTTGCCCTTCAGGCTGGCAATCAGGCTAATGGGATAGCGCATCCAGCCGGTATTGTCGCTCGCCAGTGACTTGCGCCGGACCATGTAGTCGAAATCCAGGCGCACCATGGCTCGGGTGCTCAGGTCCTCGTGGGAGGCGAGGAAATCGCGCAGCAGATGACGCAGCGCCATCGGCGTCACGGCATGCTCAGCCAGCGCACGGTCGAGGTGGAGATAGAGACGGGACATGTGGATGCCGCGCTTTTCCGGCAGCGCCAAGTCAACGAATGCACTGACCCGGGCAGTCGTTTGCACCTGGTGCCCGTCGGCGCTTTCTATGAGTACAGGCAACTCGATATGATTCATGCCGACCCAGTCCAGCGCCCCGGCCACCTGGGCCTCGGCGCTACTGGCGATATCGGGCATGTTGACGATGTTTCTGGACTCTTTCATCAGCGCTGCAACTCCAAATGTACAGGGCTTGATCGCCCCTCTTGCACATTATTTAAGCGTATGAGGATAAAGATACCGTGAGCAACAGTGAAAATGGTCGGAGCGAGAGGATTCGAACCTCCGACCCCCACAACCCCATTGTGGTGCGCTACCAGGCTGCGCCACGCTCCGACCGATACGAACTGTTGCCGGGGTTAATTTGGCATTTTACCGCGAAAGCGGCGTTGATGGGCTGTTAATGGCGAAATCGCTTCACCGACGCAAACCGTGAAGGACATCTTCCAGCTCGCTGCGAATCTGCCGCAACAATTGCTGACTGCGCGACACATCGTCAAGTGCCTTGACCCCTTCCAGGCGATGGCGCGCACCCAGAATCGTGAAGCCCTGCTCATGCAGCAGACTTCGAATCTGACGGATCATCAGGACATCGTGCCGTTGGTAGTAACGACGATTGCCGCGACGCTTGACCGGCTTGAGTTGTGGAAATTCCTGCTCCCAGTAACGCAGTACATGCGGCTTGACTGCGCACAGTTCGCTCACCTCGCCGATGGCGAAGTATCGCTTCGCCGGTATCGGCGGAAGCTCCTGATTACTCCCCGGATCCAGCATATGCTTCCACCCTCGCTCTGAGTTTCTGACCAGGTTTGAACGTCACCACCCGACGCGCAGAGATCGGAATCTCCTCGCCCGTCTTCGGGTTCCGTCCCGGCCGTTGGTTCTTGTCCCGAAGCTGAAAGTTGCCAAACCCCGAAAGCTTCACATGGTCCCCAGCCTCCAGAGCATCGCGAATGACTTCAAACCAGGCATCCACGAACTCCTTGGCCTCGCGCTTGTTCAGGCCGACTTCTTCAAACAGCGCGTCTGCAAGATCCGCCTTGGTTAATGACATCCCCTTATCCTCTCAATTTTGCGTTGAATCGAACCTGTAACCCTGAAACCACCTTGGCCATGAGGGAATCCACATCCGAGTCCCTTAGAGTGCGCGAAACATCACGAATAATCAAGCCCATAGACAAACTTCTAAAGCCGTTTTCGACCCCGGGGCCCCGATATTGGTCAAAAATGACTATATCGTGTACCGTATCGCCCCCCTGCTCGCGGACCTCTTCAAGCAGGGCGCTGGCGGGAATTTCTTCAGCCACCACCAGTGACAGATCCCGGCGGACCGAGGGAAAACGCGACAATGGCCGGTACTCTGGAACCTGCTTCATTCGCAGTCGATCAGCCTCGAGTTCGGCGACAAATGCCGTCCGGGGCCAGTCCAGCGCTTCCAGCAAGGCCGGGTGCAACTGGCCAAGCCAGCCGATGGATTGGCCCTCGACAACCACCTCGGCGCCCTGCCCGGGGTGCAACCAGGAACGGGATGCAGGCTCAAAGCGAACCGTCCCGCGGACCCGGTTCAGGGCCAGCAGATGCTCGATTTCGCCCTTCAAATCGTAAAAATCCGTAGCGCGCGGCTTGCCACTGAAATGCTCGGCGCTGATCGGGCCGGTCATCAACAGTCCGAGCCGGCGCGATTCAACAAACTCACCGTCCTGGTTGGCGAAACACACGCCGCACTCGAACAGGCGAAACTGCTCGTGCTGACGACGCAGATTCGACCCGGCGGTATTCAACAGCCCCGGCAACAGACTGGTGCGCAGCACCGCCATATCACGATTGAGCGGATTGGCCAACGGCTGGGCCTGCTCAAGCTGATCAAGCCGCGCCAGTTCTTCCTCGCCCACGAAACTCCAGGTAATGACCTCCTGGAACCCACGGGCGCACAACTGGATGCGCAGACTTTGCTCGGGCAGCTCGGACTCGCCCGGGATGCGCACACTCAGCCTGCCGCCTGGACGACGGCTTGGCAATCGATCGAAGCCATGGACCCGGGCCACTTCTTCGATAAGGTCTTCTTCGATCTCGATATCGCGCCGGGCGCTGGGCGCGCGAACGCGGAATGTCTCGCCATCGGAATCGACATGCATCCCGAGACGAGTCAGGATGACATGGACTTGGTCATGCCCCATCTCGGTTCCCAGCACCCGGTTCAGGCGGCTCAGGCGCAACTCGACCGGGCGGATTTGCGGCAGATGATCCGGGGCGCGGCTTTCCAGCAATGGCCCGGCCTGGCCGCCGGCAATTTCAAGAATCAAGGCCGTGGCACGCTCGGCAGCCAGTCCCTGCAGCTCCGGATCCACGCCACGCTCGAAACGATGCGCCGACTCAGTGGCCAGACCAAGACGGCGTGAGCGTCCGGCGATGGTTGCCGGGTTGAACCAGGCTGACTCAAGCAGAATGTCGCGGGTCTGATCGCCGACAGCGGAACCCTCGCCGCCCATGATCCCGCCCAGGGCCAGCGGGCCCTGATGATCGGCGATCAGCAACATGTCCTCATCCAGACCGATCTGGCGGCCGTCCAGCAGGGTCATGCGCTCATTCTTTTTCGCTCGCCGGACCTGGATGCCG
>JBGTLI010000259.1:0-2438 GCA_041744195.1 Wenzhouxiangella sp.
AGCCCGAACATGTAAAGTGCGAACATGTTGAAAAACAAATGACCCAGACCACCATGCAGGAAACCATAGCTGATCAGCTGCCACAGCTGGAAGCTGACGTCAAAGGCCGCCAGTTCGGGCGCACCGGCAGTGGCCAGGGGCCATAATGCGAACAGCCTGATAGCGTCTTCTGGCACTTGAGTCTGCACAAAGTAGGCCACCACCGTGAGTCCAAGGACAATGAGGGCCGCTGGCGGTCTGCCCTTAAGCCCGTTCACAGCAAAGCCTCCAGCGCCTGCTCGACACCTTCGCGACCTTCAAGCGGCGGGCGTCTGCCTTCAAAAGCCTGGCGCAGGGACTGCACGTCAGCCTCTTGCAGCTCTGACTCCCGCCCGGTCCAGGCGGCGTGCATATAGTGGATAATCATCGCGATATCACCGTCTGACAGATGTTGCATAGGTGGCATGTATCCCCGATAAGTGCGCCCGGCTACTTCGATTTCGCCGCGCAGTCCATAGAGAACGATCATGGCCAGCGCCTCGTCAGGCATCTCCAGCCACTCCGAACCGGCCAGGGGCGGAAACGTCGGCGGTTTGCCATCGCCGGTATTGCCATGACAAGAGGCGCACCAGCGCAGGTAGGGTTCCTGTCCGGGAGCGAGCTCGCCAACGGGCGGGCTGTCACCGCAGCCGACCAGCAACAAACCGAGCATCAGGCCCGTCAGCATGGTCAACGCCCGGGCGACACTCCGATTACAATGGATTCTTTTCATAAACTCTTGCACATTCATGTCAATCAGACGCGTGACGGTTTACGCCGCCTCAAGCCAGGCGCTGGAGGCCGACTATATCAACGCCGCAAGCCGCCTGGGAAAAACACTGGCCGAGGCCGGCGTCACAATCGCCTATGGTGGCGGCAGCCATGGCCTGATGGGCGCGATGGCCGATGCTGCCGTGGCAGCCGGCGGTGAAATCCACGGCATTATCCCTGAGTTTCTCACACAAGTTGAGAAGGGACACCAGAATCTGACCAATCTCGAGGTTGTTGCCGATATGCGGATTCGCAAGGAACGAATGCTCGCCAACAGCGACGCCGTGATCGCCCTGCCTGGCGGATGCGGCACGCTGGAAGAACTGTTTGAGGCCATGACCCTCAAGCGCCTGGGTCAGTTTCTGGGCCCCATCGTGCTGGTCAACACCAACGCCTACTACGATGAGCTGCTGAATTTTCTTGATCGTTCGGTCAACGAGCGCTTCATGAGCCGCGTCCATCTCGACATGTGGCAGACGGTCACTGAGCCCGAACATGCACTCGATGCCATTGGCGGGGCTCCCGCCTGTTCGGCTGATCACCTGCACGGCGCCGCTGTTGTGCGGAGTCGCTCATGAGCGGCCAGCCACGGATCCGCGTCGCCGGCTTTGCTGCCGGGCTTCGCTGGCTTCCGGCCGGCGCTGAATTGCTGTTCTCAGGCCTGGGGCCGCTGGCCGGCATCGCTTCACTCTGGCTGCTGGTCTCCCTGGTCGCCGTGGTCATACCGGTCATCGGTCAGTTGTTCCTGGTCCTGTTCACGCCGCTCTTAACCGCCGGCGTCCTGATTGCGTTCGACCAGGTTCGACAGCGAAGAGCGCCAGCGCCGTTCACACTGTTCGCGGCCTGGAAGGACCTGCGCAAACGCAGTGGTCTGCTGCTGATTGGCGCCTGGAGTATTGTTGGCTCCATGCTGGCAGCCTCGATACTGGTGGCCTGGATGGGTAGCCAGTTATCCGAGGCTGAACTCGAAGTCGCCATGCGTTCGCCGGAAGCGCTGGCCCAGGCACTGACCGGGGTTTCCATTGGCGGCGGACTGTTGATTGCACTGGCTGTCTTCAGCCTGGTCCTGGCCGCGATCTACTTTGCCATTCCGCTGATCGCCTTCGGCAACTGGCCCACAGTCAGCGCTTTAGTGACCAGCATCAAGGCCGTATTGATCAACTGGGCAGCCTTTATCGGCTTTGTGCTGATCTTCTTGGCCGTGGCCGCGGCAACCGGCCTGATCCTCGTACTCATGGTCACAGTCACCAGCCTTGCCCTGGGCCAGTTCGGTGTGATCATCGGCCAGGTCCTGTTTCTGGTGGCAACCATGTTCATCCAGATGCTGATGGCCGGCACCCAGTACGTCGCCTTCTGCCAGGTCTTCGGCTGGTCACCGGAAACAGGCGAGAGCACCGACCCCGAAGACCATCTAGTCGCCTAACGGCGGTGAAAGGCGAAAAAAAAGGTAAAAGGGGGAGCCCTTTCTTTTCACCTTTCACCTTTCACCTTTCACCTTTCACCTTTCACCTTTCACCTTTCACCTTTTCGCCGCCCTTCACCAACACCCGTGACATGACGATGCCGACTTCGTACAGGAGCATTACTGGCAGGGCCAGGAGGGTCTGGGAGATCATGTCGGGGGGGGTGATCAGCATGGCGATGGTGAA
>JBGTLI010000260.1:0-8932 GCA_041744195.1 Wenzhouxiangella sp.
CTTCGGCCAGTTGCTCCAGAACCTGGTCGAGCGCGACCAGGTCCGGCCCGAACTCCTCGCCCAGTTCGGTGGTGTCGATCTCGATCCGCTGATGATCCTGAGGCCGTTTCGCCGCCGAGCGACGTCTCGCATAGTCGACCAAAACCCGTCGCATGACGGTCGAGGCCACGAGCAGAAACTGGCGTCGGTCTTCCCAGCTGTGATAGTCCTGATCGGCCAGGCGCAGGTAGGCCTCGTTGATCAACGCGGTGGCCTGAAGCGTGTGGTCCCTGTACTGGCCAGCCAGTTGACGCCCGGCGAGCGCGCGCAATTCCTCGTAGACCATCGGCAATAGCTTGTACAACTCGGCGTCGTCGCCAGCGGAATAGCGTTTGATCAGTTCCGCGACGTCACTCCGTTTGTCGGTGCTCATCGGGCTTGGCTGCCTTCCTGTTGCCGGTTCACGGGTCGTCTGATGTGGCATCGGAGAAAATTTTCAAGCGTCTGCACAGGATGTTACACCAGGCAGCGATTTCACACAGCGGGGCAATGTGTTCTAGAATAGGGGACGATTCATTTTTTACGGGGACGGCCTTTAAATACCATGCACTCGCTTCGCCTGCCAATCATGTTGATTGCGTTTCTGCTCGCACTGGTACCTTCGACCGTGATGGGCACAGACAATGGCACCCGCGATTGCATCCTGGACGCGGACGCAGGCAACCAATCAGCCGCCCTTGGCCAGCCCGTCAATGGATCGCTATCTGTTCGTGTGGTCGAATTGAATCCCGCTGTTGCCGAACCGACTGTCACGGTGGTTTGCTCGGCGAAAGTCGTGGAGGCGATTTCAGTTCTTCTTCCACCGCGCCGTGAGGCCATCATCGACTTTGTGATGACCAATCACGCTGCCGGCGATGCCCGCTTCAATGTGACCATGGTCGCGCCCGAGGGAGTCGGTTCGGATTGGCCTGCCAACTGGCTGACAATAGCGCCTCTGACCGGATTGGCAATGGCTGCAGGCGATGTCCCTGTCCGGGTCGCCCTCCGGTCCGTATCGGAACTCGCGCCCGGTTCCGCCCACGATCTGAAGCTAATGTTCGAGCTGGTTGAGGACGACAACGTTTCCGTCATTGAAATACCCGTTCGGGTCGAAATCCAGGGCGAAGATCCGATGTTCCGCGACCGGTTTGAAGTCGATCCGGTATTGGGCCAGTTCAGTTATCGGGCGCCACGACCACGCCAGGCAACTTGGGGTGCGGAAGCGGGTCTGCCAGCCGGCACCGGTGAGTAGGCCATTGGGCTGACTGCCCTATTGAGATTGAGCGCGCGCATTGATGCGGATCGCCACTGACAAGCGCAAGTGACTTAGCGTACAGATCATCAAGAACCCCCTGACCGATACTGCCTGTCGCCTTCTGGCAGCTTTCCTGTTAAAGGTCGAGGCCAGAAGCCCTTTTCTTCCGAAGATCATGACGGAGAGAGCCGATGATCGACATCGCCAGCCGTATCCAGGCCGACCTCGAACGCAATCCCGCGATCAACCTGAAGAACGACATCATTCGTGTCGTCGATGGCGACGAAATTCGCCTCGAAGGCGCGGTTTCGAGCATTGCGAACAAGCGACGGGCGCTGAATGTGGCCAGGCAGTCAGCCGGAACCCTGCGGGTCAGTGATCACCTGCGCTTGCGGCCGGATGAGCAGCAAGGCGATGATCTTCTGTGCACCCGGCTGGACCAGGCCTTGCGCGGCGATTCGGAGTTCCAGGGTATTCCGATTGACATCAATCGAGAGCCCGAACCGGACCCGGACGGACGGTGGGTATCATTGTCGGCCGACGACGGCGCAGTTAGGCTCAGCGGCGTGGTGCCCAGCCTCAGTCATCGTCGCCTGGCCGAGGTGATGGCCTGGTGGATGATTGGGGTGACCGGGGTATCTAACCGGCTTCGTGTCGAGCCCCCTGAAGAAGAAAATGATGGCGAGATCCAGGAGGCACTGGACCTGGTGTTCGCAAAGGATCCCGCACTGAGCAGGCATCAGATCAATGTGCTTGTCCGTGATGCCGAAGTCACTCTCGGCGGAACGGTCCTCAGCGAAGAGCAGAAGGCCCGGGCCGAGGCCAACTGCTGGTACCTGCCGGGTGTTCGTGAAGTGAACAATGAGCTCGAAGTCGAACGGCAGAATTGATGGCGCCTTCAAAACGCAAAATTGTTGAAGAGATGATGGCACATGACAGTAGCGCCTAATCGAATCTTCTTTCCTCTGTGACCAATGTGCAACTGTGGTGAGCTTTTCTTGTTCCTTCTTACTGGAGCCTAAACAATCAGGCGATTCCAATCGCCGTAACGGCCGGGCACGGGTCCACGACGGAGTGCCAGAAGTCCGATTGCCAGGCCGCATACGATGCTTGAAATCATCGCGGGTGCGTCCACTGCGTAGATGAACGGCGTGATCAGCAGTATCAGCGTCAGTGGAATCATCAGCAAGCGTGCGGGCCTGGCCGATCCAGCGAAGGCAATGACCGCCAGCGTGATCACCAGCGAACCAATCAGATGATCCCAGTTGGCCATGGCGCCTTCGTTGCCCAGAGTGATGCGTGTCAGCATCAGCCAGGCGCCAATGACGACGCACAGGGCAAGGTTCCACGGCACATTGACCCCAGTAGTGAAGGCTTCACGCAGGATGTCCAGCGGGTTGCGGTCGAAGCTTTCCTCGGTGGATTCGGTCGGGCCATCATCGGTATCACCGGTAAAGAAAACCTTCAAAACAGGTGCTCCGGCCCGGTGGCGTCGGCGCAGAAACTGGCCAGTGGCGACGAACTCGTTGGAGGCAAAGGCAATCTGCAGCAGCATCGCGGCGACCATGATCAGGCACAGGGTGCACCAGGCGCCGATGATGATGGGCTGGATGATGATGAAGGTAATCGAGACCAGGGCCAGCGGCACGATCATGATGCCGAAGGTTGCCACCACCCAGGGCATGGTGCGCCAGCGATTGGCCGCGCCAATCAGCCCGATCAGGATTTCCAGCGCATAAACAATCGCGCCCAGCCCGGCGTCGGGTACCGGCCAGGCCTCTGAGACCTCGGAGGTGATGATGTCTTCGGTGCCGTTCAGCTCGCCTCGCGTGCCGGCAAAGAACGGTTCCCAGACGCCGTCGATATGACCGAGTTGATAGGCTGCCAGGTATCTCGAAGCGAAAAAGCCAATGAATGCCAGCAGGATGATCGGCATGCGCTGGAACCAGCTTGATGGGTTGTTATCCCAGCCGGGGGGTGTCGTAGGTCCGGTGGTTGCCGCCACGGGAGAAATGCCGGCTGCCGGTCGCACCAGGGCCGAAAAGCTGATGGCCAGAATGCCGATGATCGTCCCGTTCAAGTAAGCGGCTGCGCTTTCGGTCCAGAACACCAGCGGGGCCAACAGCAGCCAGACGCCCACCGAGGCGCAAACCCAACGTGCCCAGCCCTGCCGCCAGGACAGTGAAATGAAGCCGAACACCATCAGCAAAATGCCAGCGATGACATCGCTGTAGATCATTCCTGTCGATTCATAACCCAGCCATGGCGGCGAAGTGATCAGCCAGGCGCCAAGCGCGATATTGGCAAAATGCGCCCACAGATACTGATGATGCTCACGCCGGTAGCGCTCGTCGTGACGAGTCAGAATCCGATCCGGATTGGCGCCCCTTTCCTCGGCCTCTTCCATCCAGTCCGGCGGGGTGATGCCGTTGGCTTCGTGCCAGCCCTTGGGGTCGGCCTTGAGGCTGGCAACCAGACTCTCCAGTTCATCGAACAGCCGGTGCTTCGGCACCCAGCCCAACTGCTCGCGCGCCCGGCTGATATCGAGGTCGTAATGATCACTGGCCCGGTCGATCATGAACGGTCGAATGAAGGGTTTCTCGCCCTTGTCGAAGGCATCGGGGATGACCGGTTCGGCGTGCTCCTCGACCCAGGCGCCGGCCTTGGCCACAGGCATGGGAACAGAGATGGTCTTCCATTCCTCCTTGCCGTGAATGAGTTCACCCAGGCGATTCTGGATCGATTCGTAGCTTTGGCAGTGCTCCTCTCCCAGCAAGACTTCGTGTTGCCTGGGCAGCTTCTTGCGGCGGTCGATGGTCCGTCGAAAGGCCTCGATCATGTCTTCTCGGTGGATGTAGGCCTGACCGGCCTGTATGTCGCCCGAGTACAGGTGGCTCTTCATGTTGTGCTCGTAAATGCGGGCAATCTGGTGAGCCAGGATCGGAACACACGTCTTCTCGTCATACAGCCCGGCCAGCCGCAGCAGGGAGTAGGGCATCTTGCCCGCGTGCTCGCGGATGACCTCTTCGGTGTCGGCCTTGGATTTCGGGTAAATCCAGGTTGGCTTGATCGGTGTTTGCTCGGTGATTTTCTGACCGGTCTTGCCGGGCTCGTGAACCAGCATGGTGCTTGAATAAACAAACCGATCGATGTTGAAGCCACGCAGGGGTTTGAGCAGGTTCCGGGTCCCATCGACGTTGACTGCCTGATAGGCGGGCGATTCTTCACCGGTGAAATCAAAGTAGGCTGCCAGGTGAACGACGGCAGCCAGATCGCGACCGTAGCGGACCGCAATCTTGTTCATGACCCGCTGCACCGATTCCGATGAGGTCAGGTCGAACTCGTAACTGTCATCAGCTTTTTCCGTCGGACGCATGTCCATACCGATGATGAAGTAATCGTTTTTCAGTGCCCGGATCAGCGCGCTGCCGATATTGCCGGCGGCGCCGGTGATGACAACGATTGGCTTGTTGCGGGATGCGGAATTAGACCCCATGGCATGGTATTCCTTGGTCAAAGCGTTGATGTAAGGAAATTACCCGGGTGAACTGCCGGTCACCCAGCTTTCACTGTACCGCCCTTGCGGCCCATCTTCAAACGAATCCGATGCTTTTTTGAACTGCTGCAGTCTTCGCGCTTGGTGGTCCTGATTCGCGACGGCAAGATTGGTTCGGGCGTTGGCCGGTCTCGAAGTGGCGGCCTTCTGGCCATGACTGAGCGGCCACCTTGAAAGCGTGAACTGAACCACGCTTGCGGCCGGCATTTGACGACAGACCCCTGTTTCGGGCTAAGATAAGAGCTGGTCGGGGGCTCTTGGCGTGTCGCTGACCGATGAAGTGCGTGTGGCAACCACTTCAGTTGGCAGCGGAGCCGCCGGTTTCGATCGGGCACGGTCTCGCAGAATGGCGCATCGCCCCAGGGGGTGGGAGGACCATCATGACATTGACCGATTATTACGCAGGCAAATCGCTGTTGCTGACCGGGGCGACCGGCTTTCTGGGCAAGGCGTTGCTCGAAACCATCCTGAGAAAATTTCCGGACATCAAACGAGTCTATGTGCTGATTCGCCAGCGTTCGGACAAGACCGGTACCGCCGTGACCCCGGGTGAGACCGTGCGAACAGAAATTTTGGGTTCTTTGGCATTTGATGCCTTGCGTCGGCGCTACGGCACCGGGTTTGAAGACTTCGCCTTGGAGCGCATCAAGCCAGTGGTTGGCGATCTCGCCCGATCGCGCCTGGGTATGTCCGAGGACGATTATGACCAGGTTCGCCGAGAGGTCGATGTCGTGATCAACAGTGGCGCCATGGCGATCTTCGACGCACCGGTCGACCAGGCATTGAAAATCAATACGTTTGGGCCGATGCGCGTTCTGTCGCTGGTAAAAGGCGCGCCCAGGCAACCGTTCCTGGCGCACATTTCCACTTGCTATGTTCACAACATCCCCGGGCCGGTTTTCGAACTGCCGCTGGACCCCAAGGCCTTACCGGCGCCGAATGGGGCAAGTTATGACGTTGACACCGAGACCTGTTCGCTGCTTGGCCGCATCGGACGGATTCAAAAAGAGGTTGGCGAGGCCAATCCAGTATTGCTTCGAGAGCGTCTGGTTGCGGCCGGGCTCAAGCGGGCACGTCAACTGGGCTGGAATGACACCTATACTTTTACCAAGGCAATGGGCGAGCAGTTGCTGCACCGCTACCAGGGTGATGTCCCCGGTCTGATCCTGCGGCCGTCCATTATTGAAAGCGCCTTGCGCCATCCTGCGCCGGGCTGGATCGAGGGTTATCGAATGATGGACCCGCTCATCGTCGGCTTCGGACGAGGGCAGGTGACCGAATTCCCGGGCAATCCTGAAACTGTGGTTGATGTCATTCCGGTCGACCATGTCGTCAACGCTCTGCTGGCGGCCATTCCAAAGGCCCATTTGCAGGGCGCGCCGCAGGTGATGCAGGTTGCCAGCGGCATGGAGAATCCAATGAAATTGAGGGATTTTCAGGGCCACCTCATAGACTTTTTCGAACGATCGCCGCAGGCCGGAATCTCGAAACCCCTACGGGCATTTGAATTTCCAGAGGGCAGGTCGTATGTCAGGCGCCTGAATTTCCGTTACCTGTATCCGGCGACAATACTGAAGGCCGCGCTGTGGCCGTTGAGAATTACCACGGCAGGTCGGCTCTGGCACGACCAGCTATCAGGCCAGTTAAAGAACCTGCGCAGGCTGCGCAGGTTTGCCGCCATTTACGGACCGTATTCGGCGATGCGGACCCGGTTCATGAGTTTCAATACCCGAAGTCTGTGGCGGTCGCTGACGATCCAGGAGAAGTCCGAGTTCCCCTTTGGAATTGCCCAACTGGACTGGAAGCAGTACCTGCAGAAAGTCCACGTGCCAGGCATCCGCCATTATTTGCTGGACGAACCCGACCGTCCAGTCGCTCTGGCTGAATCAGGTCTTGCCGGGAACATCGCCAAGCCGCCGCTGATCGACCGTATCGCAAGTGACGTCAGCGCTCAATGGTCAAAGGCCGGGTCCATGCTTTCGCTGACCCAGACCCGATCCCCGGAGCAGCAGCGCTGGGCGGCACCGGTTTCACGGCGCATGGTGCGCTGGACCAGCGTACGCACGATGCAACTGATCGCCAGGCACTACCTGGACTTGCGCGTGGCAGGCAGCGAGCATGTACCGCGCCGCGGTCCATTTATCGTGGTGTCCAACCATACCAGTCATGTCGACACCGGCGTCTTGTTGGCAGCCCTGCAGTCACGCGCGGTTCAGGTCCATCCGACGGCCGCGGGCGATTACTGGTTTCGAAGCCCGCTGACCGGGTGGTTGATGCAGGCGATGCTGGCCGCCGTGCCTTTTGATCGGCAATGCCGCAGGATTCCCCAGGCGCTGGCCTTGCCCGCTGAAATACTGCGCAATGGCCATGCGCTGATTTTCTATCCGGAAGGTTCGCGCAGCCAGGACGGGCAACTCAGAACCTTCAAGAGCACGGTTGGCTTGCTGGCCCTGGCCGCGGCCGCGCCGATCCTGCCGGCCTATATTTCCGGATCACATCAGGCCCTGCCAAAGGGAAAAACACTGCTTCGATCATATCCGGTTCGGATACATTTTGGAGCCGCCATACCGATAGAGCCCTGCCTGGGTCAGCTTGATTCGAGCTGTGTTTCCCGCGTGGCCCGCACGCTGGCGGGTGAAGCCCAGGCCCGGGTCAAAGCTCTCGGTCAGCAGATGGGTGGCCATGGACGAACTGAAGGCGAGGAAGAACTGCAATGGAGACGAGTCTCTTAATAACGGTTGTAATAATAATGGTCGCTGTCGTCCTGCTGGTCCGGCCAGTCAGGCTGCTGGTACAGCGACGGGGCGGTAGGGGCCAGGAGATAGTTCCTTACGACCCGTCCCCAGGCGATCGCTTCGATCACCTGTGGGGCTACACGGATACGCGTTTTGAATTCACCGACGAGCAGACTGTGCGTGTCACCGGCACACGTTATCCTCTGGCCGGGGCAAAGCTGCCGCGTTTTGTCGGGTTTGTCGAACAGATTCTGGTCCTGCCGATTCACCCGGATCTGGAGCGAAAGCCGGTGCTTCCTGAAAACCTGCCGCAGCCCGTGCGCAACGAGCCTTTCCTGGAAGCGCTTGGCGCCGTCATGCCCGTGTATTGCAAGAGTGCCGATGACAATGCGCGCCTGACCCACAGCCACGGGCAGCTGAGTGTCGACGAGATCTACCGCATCATGACCGGCCATGCTCCGGCCAGGCTGGTTGATCTGGTCGTCTATCCCGGCAACGAAATCGAAGTGCAGGAGTTGGTCCGCCTGGCCGGCCAGTATGACGTGGTGTTGATTCCCTACGGTGGCGGAACAAACGTCTCCGGCGCCCTGTTGTGCCCGATCGAGGAGCGGCGCATGATCGTATCAGTCGATATGCGCCGCATGAACCGTGTGCTTGAAATCGATCGGAGCAATAATCGGGTGGTCGTCGAGGCTGGCATCACAGGAAAGGAGCTGGAGCGACAACTGGCCGAAGCGGGGCTGACCTGCGGTCATGTGCCAGACAGTATCGAGTTTTCCACGCTGGGCGGCTGGATTGCGACCAATGCCAGCGGCATGAAGAAAAACCGCTATGGCAACATCGAGGATATCGTGCTGGATGCGGTGATGATCAGCGGTGCCGGGGAGGTTCACAGTCTGCCCGTCGCCCCGCGCACCTCGCTTGGCATTCAGCCACGCCATTTCCTGTTCGGAAGCGAAGGTGGCCTCGGCATCATCACGCGCGCAGTCCTGCAGGTCAGGCCCGTGCCCGAAACCTGCCGGTACGCCTCTTTCGTGTTTCCGGATTTTTCTGACGGCCTGTGTTTTCTCAAAGCCGTGCAGGATGCCGAAATTCGTCCGGCCAGCATTCGCCTGGCCAGCAATATGGAGTTCCGGCTGGGGCAGGCACTGGGCCGCCAGGAATCGCGCCGGAAGGCGTTGGCCTCACGCGCCAAGGCGTTTTACCTGCTGCGGATCAAAGGCTTCCATCCAGAAAGAATGGTCGCCGGAACCGTCCTGATGGAAGGGAGCCGGACTGACGTCGAGCGACAATGGAAGGCGCTATCCCGATTGCTGCGCGAGTCGGGTGGGCTGTCCGGCGGCGAGGAAAACGGCCGACGCGGCTACC
>JBGTLI010000261.1:0-14185 GCA_041744195.1 Wenzhouxiangella sp.
TGCCAGCCCAGCCGCGAAGCGACACGGGCTGAAACCGCACCCTTGCCCGCACCCGAAGGGCCGTCAATGGCCAGGACGGGGACGTCCTGCTCGCTCATGCCAGCCACTCCATCTGCGCACCCAGCGCCACCATGTGATCGACAAAGTCCGGGTAGCTGGTCCGAATCCATTCGGCATTGTCAATCACAATCGGGCCTTCGGCGACCAGGCCCAGCACTGCCAGGCTCATTGCCACACGATGGTCACCAGCTGAATCGACCTCGCCTCCCTTGACCGCGCCGCCATGAATGACGGCGCCGTCGGCTGTTTCTTCCAGATCCACCCCGAGCCGGGCAAGTTGACGGCACATGACGGCGAGGCGGTCGGACTCCTTGACCCGCAATTCGCCAGCGCCACGTATTCGGGTAGTGCCGGAGGCCGCAGCCGCCAGGGCCATGACCATCGGAAACTCGTCAATGGCCAGAGGGACCCAGTCAATCGGCACATCGATGCCGCTCAGCTCGCTGCCACGCACTCGAATATCGCCCACCGGCTCAATGCCCGGATGGTCGCCCGGCAACAGATCCAGACTTCCTCCCATGCCTTTGAGTATGCGTATCACGCCATCCCGGGTCGGATTCAGACCGACATTCTCCAACAGAACTTCCGAACCAGGCACCAACAGACCGGCCGCCAGCGCGAAGGTGGCCGAACTGAGATCGCCGGGAACGTGAAACCGTCCGCCGGCAAGGCGCTGCCCGCCGCGAATACCGATTCCGGGCTGACCATCGTGCAGATTCACGCCAAAGGCTGGCAGCAGGCGTTCGGTATGATCCCGGCTTGGGCCGGGTTCGACCAAAACCGTATCACCTTCAGCCACCAGGCCAGCCAGCAACAGCGCTGATTTGACCTGGGCACTGGCCACCGGCATGTGGTAGCGGCAACCCTTGAGCGCCACCGGACGGATCGTCAGCGGTGCGTGGCCATCCAGTGATTCGATTTGAGCACCCATGGCTGTCAGTGGTGTCGTGATCCGGGCCATGGGACGCTTCGACAACGATTCGTCGCCGACAAGCACCAGACATTGACCGTACAGGTCTGGATGGCCGGCCAGAGCACCGCACAACAGGCGCATCCCCGTCCCGGAATTGCCGAGATCAAGCGCTGACTCCGGCGCTTTGAGCCGCCTGCCCTGAATTCGGATTTCGTCTCCGGTTTCGGTGACCTCGGCTCCGAGCGCAGCCATGGCCATGAGGGTGGCGCGCGTATCGGCGCTGTTCAGAAAACCGGTGACGCGGGTCTCGCCGGACGCCATGGCGCCAAAGATAGCAAGACGGTGGGAGATGGATTTGTCTCCTGGCGGAATATATCGCCCGGAGAGCGGCTTGCAAACGCTGGTGACCTTCAGTCGCATGGCTTACCCGACAATGCCAGACAATGCAGCCAGAACACGTTCATTCTGGGCAGGCGTACCAATGGTGATGCGCAGGTAATTGTCCAGCCCATAATTGCCGACCGGCCGCACAATGATGCCCTGACGCAAAAGCTTTTCGTTGAGCTCGGCTCCGCTGGTATTAAAGCCAACCAGCAGAAAATTGGCCGCTGACGGAATCACTGTCAGCCCCATCTGTTCGAATCCAGCGCTTAATCGGGCCATGCCCTGCGCGTTGATGGTGCGAGTTTGCTCAATGAATTCATGGTCATCCAGCGCGGCCCGTGCGGCAGTCAATGCCAGGGCATTGACATTGAAGGGCGGTCGCACCCGGTTGAGCAGGTCTGCCACGCCGGGGTTGCTCAGCGCATAGCCGACCCGCAGGCCCGCCAGACCATAGGCCTTGGAAAAGGTGCGGGTCACGACCAGGTTGGGGAACTCGTCAAGCCAGGTCGAGGCGTCCCCCAGGCGGTCACTTTCGGCGTACTCGGTATAAGCCTCGTCAACCACGCAGATCACGTGCGGCGGCAGGGAGCCGATAAAGTCCTTCAGGCGGCGCCCATCCAGCCAGGTTCCAGTCGGGTTGTTCGGGTTGGCGACAAAGACCAGGCGAGTTTGCGGCCCCACCCGCTTAAACAGGGCGCGAAGGTCGTGCCCCAGCGGCATGACGTGGTCCGCAGGCAACGGCGGTGCAACGCGGGCCTTGGCCCCGACCATCTGGCAGACAATCGGGTAGACGGCAAAACAGTACTGGGAAAAAACGGCTTCGAGCCCGGGCTGAAGAAAGGCCTGGGCGAGGAAAACCAGCACCTCGTTGGAACCATTACCCAGCGTGATACAGGCCGGGTCCACCTGATGGCGCGCGGCCAGAGCCTGCTTGAGATAGAAGCCGTTGGCATCCGGGTACAGCCAGAGGTCATTGAGCTCAGTGCGGACAGCCTCAATCGCCTTGGGGCTGGCGCCCAGTGGGTTTTCATTCGAGGCCAGCTTGATCGAATCGGTGACGCCGTACTCGCGCTCCAACTCGGAGATCGGCTTGCCCGGCGTGTACGGCATCAGTTCGCGCACGCCCGGAACGGCCAGGTCGTTGTAATCGAAAGTCTTCATGGATTTGTCTGGCTGGAGGTCAGTGTTGGTTCGCTTTCCGGAAGTCGCCCGAGCACGGCCCTGGGATAGGATCCCAGCACCTTCACCAGTCGGGCCTCGCCTTCGAGGTCCGCCATGGCGGCAACCAGCGCGGGGTCGTCGATATGGCCCTCAACGTCGATAAAGAACACATAGTCCCAGAGACCCTGTCGGGATGGCCGCGACTCGATGCGGTTCATGTTGAGCTGGTGTCGGGCCAGAGGCTCAAGCAGCTTGAAAAGTGCCCCGGGCCCGTCCTGTCCGGCCACCAGCAGGGTCGTCTTGTCTTCACCCGAAGCTGGCAGCAGCTCACGCCCCAACACCAGGAAGCGGGTGGTGTTGTCGACGTGGTCTTCGATATTGGCAAACAGCACCGGCAGCCCATAAACTTCGGCCGCATGCCGCCCGGCGATCGCCGCGGCATCCGGGGCATGGCGGACCCGACGCGCGGCTTCGGCATTGCTCGAAACGGGTACCGCCTCGGCATGGGGGAGATTGGAGGCCAGCCAGTGCTTGCACTGGGCCAGGGACTGCTGGTGAGCGTAAACCCGTTCGATGTCATTGAGGTTGCGGCACTGGGTCAGCAAATGCTGATGAATGCGCATCTCGACCTCGGCGGCGATTTTAAGGTCAGTGTGCATGAACATGTCGAGGGTGTGGCTGACGATGCCCTGCGTGGAGTTCTCGATTGGCACCACGCCGAAGTCGGCTTCGCCACCCTGAACCTGCAGGAAAACATCTTCAATACCAGCCTGGGCGATGGCGTTGACCGAATGACCGAACTGGCGGTAGACCGCTTGCTGGGTGAAGGTACCTTCCGGACCAAGGTAGGCCACCCGCATCGGTTCCTGCTGGGCGAGGCAAGCCGACATGATTTCACGGAACAGTCGCAACATCGCCGCGTCACTCAATGGGCCCTGGTTGCGCTCGATCACGCGGCGCAAAACCTGGGCTTCACGATCAGGCCGATAATAGGCCGAGGCCGCAGCCAGATCGCCCTTGGCAGAGCGCACCGCAACCGCCAGACCGGCACGCTCGGCAATCAGCGCCTGAATCTTTTCGTCCAGCCGATCGATACGTGCCCGCACCGCGGCAAGATCCAGCTCAACCTCGGGTTCGTTCGAATTCCTGGAGGAAGTCAATCAGATTCTCCACAGCATCATCATCCAGCGCATTGTACAGGCTGGCACGCAGGCCGCCGAGGGCGCGGTGACCTTTCAATCCCATCAGGCCGGCCTGCTCCGATGCCTGGACAAACGGCATGATCAACGCCTCGTCGGCGGCAAAGAACGGTACATTCATCATTGAGCGAGCATGTGGAATGACCGGGTTGGACCAGAAATCACTGTGGTCGATGGCGGCGTACAGGCGATCAGCCCTGGCCTTGTTCCTCCGTCCGAGCGCCTCGATGCCCCCGCTGGCCTCAATCCAGCGCAAGACTTCAAGCGCGACGTACCAGGCAAAGGTCACCGGGGTGTTTAACATTGAACCGGATTCGACCCAACTGCGGTAGTCCAGGTACTTCGGCAAACCATCGGGAATGCGATCCAGCATGTCGCGTCGGATCAACACCACCGTCAGGCCGGCAATGCCAAGGTTCTTCTGCGCCCCGGCATAGGCAAACGCCAGGTCCGCATAGGGATAGGGCCGAGAAAGGAATTCCGACGAAAGATCGGCCACCAGTGGCACAGCGGCTGCCGGGGGGCGTTCGAACTGCACGCCATGGATGGTTTCGTTGCCGGTGTAGTGCAGGTAGGCGCAATCGGCCGGCAGGTGGCCGATCTCCGGCACATCGGCATAGTCGATCGCCTTGTTGCTGCCCACCACCGAAGCCCGACCGATCCGTTGGGCCTCGGCCAGCGCCTTTTCTCCCCAGTGACCTGAGAGCAGGTAGGCGGCTGTGCGCCCGGCCGCCAGATTCATCGGCAACCAGGCGAACTGCAGATTGGCCCCGCCATGCAGCAGCAGGATCTCGTGATCTGAACCGACGCCCATCAGGGCACGCAGGCGCTCGAACAGCTCTTCGGCAAGCCGGCCAAAGACCGGCCCCCGATGACTGATTTCCATGACCGAGGGGGCAAAATCAGCTGGCACCGACAGGGCATCAGCCAGGCGCAGGCGCACAGCATCCGGCAGGGCCGCCGGTCCTGCAGAAAAATTATGAATCCGGTTGATCAAGTCAGTCTTTCGGCGTCAGAACTTCAAGGCCGCCCATGTAGCGCTGCAATTCTTGAGGCACCAGCACTGACCCATCGCGCTGCTGGAAGTTCTCCAGTATTGCGACCAAGGTGCGGCCAATAGCCAGGCCGGAGCCATTGACGGTATTGACCAGTTCGGGCTTGCCGGTTTCCGGATTGCGCCAGCGGGCCTGCATGCGCCGGGCCTGAAAATCGCCGAAGTTCGAGCAGGAGGAAATTTCCCGGTAGGCGGCCTGCCCCGGCAGCCAGACTTCCAGATCGAAAGTCTTGCGAGCCGAAAAGCCCATGTCTCCGGCACACAGCAGCATGACCCGGTACGGTAATCCCAACGCCTGCAATATGGCTTCGGCATGTCCGGTAAGGGCTTCCAGGCAATCGTCGGATTCCTGAGGCACACTGATCTGGACCAGTTCGACCTTGTCGAACTGGTGCTGGCGAATCATGCCACGGGTGTCCTTGCCATAGGCGCCGGCCTCGCGACGAAAGCACGGGGTGTGGGCGACCAACTTCAGCGGCAGGGTGCCAGCATCAAGGATGTCGCCGGCCACCAGGTTAGTCAGCGGTACTTCGGCAGTCGGAATCAGGTAGCGCGACGGATCATCGTCGATATGAAAGGCGTCGTCGGCGAATTTGGGAAGCTGGCCGGTGCCCTGCATGGCTTCGCTCGAGACCAGGTAGGGAACATACATTTCCCGATAACAGTGGCAGTCAATATGCTTATCGAGCATGAACTGACCCAGGGCGCGATGAAGTCGGGCGATGCCGCCGCCAAGCACGGCAAACCGACTGCCGGCGATCTTGGCTGCGGACTCGAAATCCATCCCACCGAGCATCTCGCCAATTTCGACATGATCGCGCGGCTTGAATCCAAGCTCACGCACCTCGCCCCAGCGGCGAACTTCCTTGTTGTCGCTTTCGCTCTTGCCGTCAGGCACCGCCGCATCAGGCAGGTTGGGCATGTCCAGGAAAAGGTGATCGAGCTGCACCTTGATCTTTTCCAGCGTGGTTTTGACTTCCTTGAGTTCATCACCCAGCCGTGAGACTTCGGCCAGCAAGGGCTCGATATCCTCGCCCCGCGCCTTGGCCTGGCCGATTGATTTCGAACTGACGTTACGTTGGTTCTGAAGTTCTTCGGTATGGACCTGCAACTGCTTGCGCTTCTTCTCGAGTGCCGCGTAGTTCTCCATGTCCAGGTGATAGCCGCGGCGAGCCAGTTCGCTGACTACGCGCTCCAGATCCTGTCTTAACAGTTGTGGGTCGAGCATGACGCTTCTCTTGAAGGCGCCTACCCCTTGAAGGGATGGCGCAGAATGACGTTGGCGTTGCGTTCCGGTCCGGTCGAGAGCATATGGACCGGGGCACCCACCAGTTCCTCGATTCGATCGAGATAGGCTCGGGCGCCCGACGGCAGACGGTGCTGTTCGGTCAGGCCCTGGGTCGTGCCTTCCCAGCCTGGCAGTGTTTCGTAGACCGGTCGCACGCGCTCCCATTCTTCGGCACCGACGGGGAAACTGTCGACACCTTCGTAGCCCACGCAGATTTTGACCCCTTCAAAAGGATCCAGCACGTCAAGCTTGGTAATGCACAGGCCGGTGACACCATTGATCCGCACCATCCTTTTCATGGCGACCGCATCCAGCCAGCCACAGCGGCGTGGCCTGCCAGTTGTCGCACCAAACTCAACACCGCGCTCGGCCATCATCTTGCCGGCACTGTCATTGAGCTCGGTCGGGAACGGCCCGCTACCGACCCGGGTGGTGTAGGCCTTGGTGATGCCAAGCACGTAGTCGATGTCGCAGGGACCAACGCCGGTACCGGTCAGCACGCCGCCAACGGTGGTGTTGGACGAGGTGACAAAAGGATAAGTGCCGTGGTCAATATCCAGCAAGCTGCCCTGGGCACCTTCGAACAGAATTCTGCCACCGCTAGTGCGAAGTTCATGCAGATCGCCGGTGACATCGGTAAACATCGGCTTGATCATCTCCCCCAGCCGGGCCGCCTGGTCGGCGATCGCCGCCCCGTCTACTGGCGCGGCCTTGTACAGATGTTCAAGCAGGAAATTGTGGTAGTCGATCACGGCGCCAAGCTTGTCAGCCAGGCGCTCTGGATCGGCAAGATCGGCCAGGCGCAACCCGTGACGCGAAACCTTGTCTTCATAGGCCGGGCCGATACCGCGCCCGGTGGTTCCGATCTTGCGCACGCCGCGTGCCGTCTCTCTGGCCTTGTCCAGCGCTTCGTGACAACCCAGAATGACCGGGCAGGCCGGCGATATGCCGAGCCGGGAGCGCACTTCCACGCCGCGCTTTTCCAGCCCTTCGATCTCGGCCATCAATGCATGCGGGGCCACGACCACGCCGTTGCCG
This sequence comes from Wenzhouxiangella sp., assembly GCA_041744195.1. GTDB lineage: Bacteria > Pseudomonadota > Gammaproteobacteria > Xanthomonadales > Wenzhouxiangellaceae > Wenzhouxiangella. The sequence continues at coordinate 7,098 of JBGTLI010000261.1, forward strand.
ATCAGGCATCGGGCTTTGGGCGTCAGGACCCCCGAAGGGATGACGTGCAGCACGGTCTTCTCGCCATTGATGACCAGCGTGTGGCCGGCGTTGTGCCCGCCCTGAAAACGCACCACGGCGTCGGCGTCGTGGGCCAGAAGATCAACGATCTTGCCCTTCCCCTCGTCACCCCACTGGGTGCCGAGTATCACTACGGATCTAGACATGACTGACTTCCGGCTTTCCTAGTCGCGATGCTGCTGGTCGAAGTAGCGGAAAAACTCAGACCGGGTATCCATCAGCATGATGTCATTCTCGGTACCGAAGCTACGGTCGTAGGCTTCCAGGCTGCGCCAGAAGGAATAAAATTCGCGATCACGCTCGAACGCGTTGGCGTAAATCTGAATGGCCTGGGCATCGCCCTCACCACGAAGTCGCTGAGCATCGCGCTCGGCATCGGCCAGGAGCACACGAACCTGGCGATCGGCGTCGGCGCGGATGCGCTCAGAGCGCTCGCGACCCAGGGAGCGCAGTTCATTGGCAAACTCCGTTCGCTGGGTTTCCATACGCTCGAACACCGAATTCAGAACCTCGTCAGTCAACTCGATTTTCTTGATTCGAACGTCGATCACGTCGATGCCAAAGTCCTGAACACGACGGTCGGTGCGGACAACGAGTTGCTCCATCATTTCACGACGCTGCTCGGACACGACTTCACTCAGGGTGCGCTGGGCGAACTCATCACGCAGATCGTTGCGGATCAGCTGGGACAGACGGGCACGAGTGAACATCATGTCGCCCTGGGTCGCCACGTAGTAGTCGCGCGGGTTGGTGATTCGCCACTTGACGTAGTAATCCACCTCGACGAATTTCTGCTCGGCGGTATTCATCTGTTCCGGACGCATGTCCAGGGTGATCATTCGCTTTTCAAACTTGCGCACGTTGTTGATGAATGGCATCTTCAAGTGAATGCCGGGCTCGTAGTCGGCCCGAACCACCTCACCCAGTCGGAACTTGATCGCGAACTCGGTTTCCTTGACCACGAAAATGCTGTTCAGGGCGATGATCAGGGCGAGGACAACAATGATTGGAATCAGAATTCTCATGATTAACGGCCCTCCCGGCCACGGCGGGCGCGCGGATCAGTTTGCGTTGTCCGCTGCTGCTCCTGCGGCGACATCAGCGGTACTGGTGGTGGCGGCGCTGCCGTGCCACCGCGCATGGTGTCGAGCGGCAGATAGAACATGTTGTTGGAATCACTGACATCCATCAGGATTTTGGCAGAGCGGCCAAACACGGTTTCCAGCGTTTCCAGGTACAGTCGTTCGCGGGTCACTTCAGGCGCCTGCGAGTACTCGGTATAGATGGCAATGAAGCGGTCGGCTTCACCCGTTGCGCGGGCAATAATTGACTCCCTGTAGGCCTGGGCTTCCTCCATCACTCGTGCGGCTCGACCGCGAGCTTCCGGGACTTCCTGGTTGGCGTAGGCCTGGGCCTCGTTGGCAAACCGGATCTGGTCCTCGCGGGCACGAACGACATCGTCGAATGCCGAGCGAACCTGGCCAGGCGGACGCACCTCCTGCAGGTTGAACGAGGTGATTTCAATACCCGGATCGTAGCGGGCAATGATTTCTTCCAGCAGCGCCTGGGCATCCATGGCGATCTGTCCGCGGCCAATCTCGAGGATGAAATCCATGTTGTTGGTACCCACGATCTCACGGATCGCGCTGTCAGCGGCCTGGGCCAGGGAATCCTCCGGCTGCTGGACATTGAACAGGAATTTCTCGGGCTCGAAAACCCGGTACTGGACCGCGAAGGCCAGGTCGATCAGGTTTTCGTCACCCGTCAGCATCCGACTCTGGCTCTCCAGCGAACGGACTCGACTGACATTGACCTTATGCACTTCCTCGATCGGGCGTGGCAAGGTGATGTTGAAACCCGGATTCAGCGTGCGGGTGTACTCGCCAAAGCGAAGAACGACGCCGCGCTCTGATTCATCAATGATATGAATCGAGTTCCAGGCCACCCAGATCAGCAGCAAAAGACCGACCAGCATCAGCAGGCCACCGAAGGACGGTCCGCCTGCGGAGCTGCCGCGCTTGTCATCGCCACCACCACCCATGATCTTCTTCAGGCGGCGCTGAACATTGGCAAACACCTCATCCAGATCGGGCGGCTGCTGTCCATTGCCGCCCTTCCACGGATCGCGATCGCCACCGCCACCACTTCCGCGTCCAGGTTCATTCCAGGGCATTGATTTCTCCGTTGCTTGATTCGTGCTTGTGGCAAGCCCCTGCTGTCACTTGGAAGATAAGCAAGGGCTGTATGCCGAAATTAGGCAGCATCACCGCAGCGATGCCGAACGGTCTAGTTTAACAGGAGTTGCTCTGCCAGTTTGCCTTCGGCGCCGTCCAGGCGGGACAAAATCCGCGCATCCCGACGGTTGAGATCGACATCCAGATCACTGCCGCCCCACTCATCCGGCTTTTCATCGCGCACGACGCCGAGCTCGAAAAGCCGGGCCCGCAGCCGCTGATGTTCAGGCGGAAGATGAATCCGGCGCCGAATGCGCCCTTCGCCAACCAATTCAGAGATGGCGCGCTCGAACGCGTCCATCCCCTCTCCGGTGATCGCTGAAAGCCAGACCCCGGTAATCTCACCGCTGGCATTGCGTTCCAGACCAGGTGCACGGTCGGTCGCGTCGGCCTTGTTGAAGACCTTCAGGCGTGGCAACTCGCCGGCGCCGATATCCCGCAGCACCTCTTCAACCACGATCTGGTGCCGGGCGCGGTCCGGGTCGGCGCCGTCGATGACGTGCACGACCAGCGTGGCAGACAGCGTTTCTTCCAGCGTGGCGCGAAAAGCGGCAATCAGTTCGTGCGGCAGGTCGCGGATAAAACCGACGGTATCGCTCATCAGGATGGCCGAGCCGTCGAGATCCTCGATTCTTCGTACCGTGGGATCAAGGGTGGCGAACAATTGATCGCGCGCCGACACATGCGCTTCGGTCAACCGGTTGAACAGCGTCGACTTGCCGGCGTTGGTGTAGCCAACCAGCGCCACCAGCGGCACTTCGCTGCGCTGACGCGAACGTCGGCCCTGGGCGCGCTGTTGCTCGACCCGGGCCAGCCGGGCAGTCAGAAGACGAATGCGGTCACCGAGCAGGCGACGGTCGGTTTCAAGCTGGGTCTCACCCGGCCCGCGCAAGCCGATGCCGCCACGCTGGCGCTCAAGGTGAGTCCATCCGCGCACCAGGCGGGTCGACAAATGCCGCAACTGGGCCAGCTCAACCTGCAGCTTGCCTTCGTGCGAACGCGCCCGCTGGGCGAATATATCGAGAATCAGGGTGGTCCGGTCCAGCACATTGCAACAAAACCGCCGCGCCAGGTTACGTTCCTGGACCGGGCTCAAGCGCCCGTTGACAAGGACCACGCCGACATCCAACGCCTCAATGGCCTGAGCGACCTCGTCAACCTTGCCCGACCCGACCATGTAGCGCGGATCAGGCCGCTCGCGCGGCGCCTTCAGCTCGGCGACGACCTCCAGCCCGGCGGATTCGGCCAGGCGTCTGAATTCTTCGCGCGAATCAGCGTCATCCGAATAGTCAATGACCGGATGCAGCAACAACGCCCGCGAGGCGGCCGGAAGGTCGCCCGAAACAGGTTGCTCAATCAGGAGCCGAAACCCTCCTCATCATCATCATCGCCCAGGCGCACGTTGCGAGACGGCACCACGGTCGAAATGGCATGCTTGTAGATCATTTGACTGACCGAATTTTTGAGTAAAACCACAAAGTTATCGAATGATTCAACCTGGCCCTGCAACTTAATTCCGTTGACAAGGTAAATGGCGACCGGGACACGCTCCCGTCGCAGTGCATTCAAGAACGGATCCTGTAGCGATTGACCCTTGGACATCATGTTACTCCTTAGGTTTCTGTCTATCCTTATTGGTGTGTCGACTGGGCTCAATTCGGCGTCGCGTGAGGATTACCTCAATCCTGAATTCAATATAGACTGCCACGCCGTTTTAAAAAACCCTCTACCTGCCTGAAAACCAGATTAAGTGTAAGGCTTCCATCTGAATCATACCAGAGCGCGCGGCTCATCTGGCGCAAGGATGTCAACTGTCTTTTCGCCAGTTGCCTTGTCGCCGCCCGCGCCCTCGCCCTGAACTCATCCAGGCCGAACTCGCCGTCAAGGTGCTGCCATGCCTGCCTGTAACCGACGCTCCGCATCGCACCACTACGCGGGTGCAGCTTCGGGCGCCGTCGCAATGTCTCCACTTCGGTCAGGAAACCCTGTTCGAGCATGACGTCCAGCCTCTGTCCGATTCGCCGGTGGAGTGTATGGCGATCACCTGGTGTCACAACGATTCTGCAGGTGGGTAGGCGCGGGATGCGGCTGTGAGTGCGGAGGTGACTTGGGCCTTGTCCAGTCAGTCGCAACACCTCCAACGCCCGCTGTATGCGCTGCCGATCCGCCACTTTGATGGCTCTGGCTGCGACTGGATCGTGTTGCATCAATTCTTTATGCATGGCCGGCCAGCCGCGGCCGTCACCTTCGGCGCCGATGGCCTTGCGCAGTTCAGGGTCGGCTTGGGGCATGACGTCGAGGCCGTAGATCATCGACTTGAAGTACATCATGGTGCCGCCGACCAGCACCGGCAGGCGACCGATGGCGTCAAGGCGCCTGACTTCAGCTTCGCAATCACGACAGAAGTCAGCCACGGAGTAACTTTCCTCCGGCTCCCGGATGTCGATCAAGGCATGCGGAAAGGCCGCCAGCGTGTCAGGGTCCGGCTTGGCCGAACCGATATCCAGCCCACGATAGACTTGGGCCGAATCAACGCTGACCAGCCCGATCGGAAAGCGCCGCGCCAGTTCCAGGGCAATCCCGGTCTTGCCGGCGGCAGTGGGGCCCATCAGGGCGACAACCGGCGGCAGCGGTACGTCGGAATCGCTACTGACCACGCAAAAACAAACGGTCCAGCGATTTCATGTCGAGCTGAACCCAGGTCGGACGGCCGTGATTGCACTGATCGCTGCGCTCGGTTCGTTCCATATCCCGCAACAGGCCGTTCATTTCATCCAGGTTCAGACGGCGATTGGCTCGCACCGAACCGTGACAGGCCATGGTCGAGAGCAACTCATCAACGGCTGTTTCGACCCGGGCGCTGTCGCCAAGCTCCGCCAGGTCCGCCAGCACATCGCGGACCAGGCCCAGCGTGTCGGCGCGGGCCAGCAAAGTCGGCACGGCCCGGATCAGCACGGTTTCAGGGCCGGCCAGCCCGAGATCGAAACCGAGACGGTCAAGCCCTGTACCGTGAGCCTCCAATGCATTGACCTCACGCCGGGAGACCGCCAGCCGCTCAGGAACCAGCAAGCGCTGGGATTTCACCCGGTCATCGGCCCAGGCCAGCTTGAGTTGCTCGTAGACGATGCGCTCGTGGGCGGCATGCATATCCACCACGATCAGGCCTTGAGCATTCTGGGCCAGGACAAAAACACCGTGGACCTGCGCCAGCGCAAAGCCCAGTGGCGGGATGTCATCGCTGCTGACCCTGCTGCCATTCACATTGCTGTGGTCAGGTCCGCTGGCGCTGGCCAACTGGCTATAGCGTGCCATGCTGTCGGCGACACTCAGGCCCAGTCCGCCCTGGACGAAACCGCGCGCGCCCGCCGGTCCTGCGTCGCTGCGGGATGCGTCCATTTTTGCCGGCGAGCCCGCCGAGTGGCCGGGGCGGGTATCTGCTAACGCGCGGTTGATGGTGGAAAACAGGAAATCATGGACAAGCCGACCATCGCGGAACCGCACCTCGGTCTTTTGCGGGTGGACGTTAACATCGACTCGATGCGGGTCGATATCCAGCTTCAGTACGAAGGCCGGGTGGCGCCCGTGAAACAGCACATCCCGATAGGCCTGCCGAATGGCGTGCGCCACAAGGCGATCGCGAACCAGACGACCGTTGACAAAAAAGAACTGCAGATCGGTCTGGCTACGCGAAAAACTGGGACGGCCAATCCAGCCGGACAGGCGCAGTCCGGCATGTTCATGTTCTACGCTCATGGCCTGATCGACGAAATCCTCACCGCAGACCTCGCCGACGCGCCGGATCGCACCGGTTTCACCGCCAGCCGGCGGCAATCGGCGCACGGCGCGACCGTTGTGAATCAATTCGAAAGCCACTTCCATCCTGGCCAGCGCCATGCGGCGAACCAGTTCGTCAATGTGGTTGAATTCGGTTTTCTCGGTGCGCAGGAACTTGCGCCGGGCCGGCGTGTTGTAGAACAGTTCGCGAACCTCAACCACCGTACCCACCGGCATGCCCACCGGCCGCGGCGCGCTGGAATTACCGCCCTCGGCCTCGACTTCGATGCCACTTTGCTGGTCGTGAGGTCGAGAAGCGATACGCACCCTGCCGACAGAGGATATCGACGCCAGCGCCTCACCACGAAAACCGAGGCTGGCAACACCCTCAAGGTCCTCAAGGCTGGAGATTTTACTGGTGGCGTGGGTACTGAGAGCGAGCCCGAGCTGATCCGGCGGAATACCGCCGCCATCATCACTGACGCGAATGCGCCGGGTTCCGCCCAACTCAATCTCTATACGAACTTTGGTCGCGCCGGCATCCAGGCTGTTTTCAATCAGTTCCTTGACCACTGATGATGGCCGCTCAACAACTTCCCCGGCGGCAATCTGGTTGACAAGATGGTTGGCAAGCTTCTGGATCGGCATGTGCGCAGTTTAACGCGGGAGGGGGTGGAAGGGGCGGTGCGGCTGGTTGGCTGGTTGGCTGGTTGGCTGGTTGGCTGGTTGGCTGGTTGGCTGGTTGGCCGGTTGGCTGGTTGGCTGGTTGGTTGGCTGGTTGGCTGGTTGGCTGGTTGGCTGGTTGGCCGGTTGGCTGGTTGGTTGGCTGGTTGGCTGATTAAGGGGTTCTGGATTCTGACTACTGACGCACTGACCACTGTCTGGACTGACCCCGCTTAAGTAGACACGGGATTTCATGCTTCTATTCCAAAGGAAACTGGGGTTTTCATCCCCAGCGTCCCGTGCGTACGGATTGTATTGTAGAACTGTAACGAGTAGTACTTGACCTCGGCGATCATC
>JBGTLI010000262.1:0-5577 GCA_041744195.1 Wenzhouxiangella sp.
CAAGACGCTGCTGATTCACGCCCCCGTCTACAACATGTACTCGCAGATGGCCGCTGATTTCGCGGTGCATTCCACCCGCTTTGGCCATTACTGGGACAACCCGGAAATCTACCAGCAAATCTCACCGCACTACTTTGCCGCTGATTTCCAGACACCGGCTCTGATCATCCACGGACAGAACGACCTGCGCGTCCCGGTCGGCCAGGCCTTCGAGCTGTTCCGCACCCTGCAAAGCAAGGGCATCGAGTCGCGCCTGATCTATTACCCCGACGAGAACCACTGGGTCCTCAAGCCGAATAACTCGATCTACTGGTACCAACAGGTCCAGGAGTGGATGGCCAGGTTCGCAAAGCCCGGCGGATAGTAGGCAGCGCCAGGCGCTAAGCCCTGTAGCACAAAAAAACGCCGGTCAGTAGCCGGCGGCGTAGCTCAAGCTGCAATTCGGGGTCATATTCGTCGGCCAGAGCCTGTTCCAGCCTCGCCTGCTGGTTGCGCATTTTTGTCAGGGCCTGACGTAGCCGCTGGCGCTTTCCAAGTTGTAGTCGAAATTCGCCGGACAACCACTTTCTCAGCCGTTTGCGAAATCCACTGCTCACGCCGGGGTCCACCTGTCGTCGGGGGCCACCGCTTCGGCTGATTCCAGGATCTCGCGCAACTCGGTCGGCTCGAGTTCGAGTTGTTCGCGCAGCTCGTTGTCGAGTTCCTCAAACGGCTGGAAAATGGCCCGCGCAAGCAACAGCAAGTTCTGGCTGATCCGATAGCAATAGGCGTTGTCGTTCATCAGTGATGTGGCCTGTTCGGCGCTGATCAGGTGAGCGCGGATCAACTCATCCAGCCGACCGTTGCCGACGATGTCGTTATTCTCGATTTCGCTTGCCAGCTCGGCCAGCGTCAGCTCAAGGTTTTCATCGTCGTTGGCCTGGCGTGAGAGTGAGTCGAGCCGATTGAGCAGATAGCCCAGGTGGGCGCGCATGAGGCGGTATTCAGCGCGCAGTTGCCGGTTGGACGAATTGAGGCGGCGCACCAGGTTTTTTTGCAGGTGCTTGGCGTCCTTGACCGCCTCGACCAGCCGCCGGCTTGCGACTCGCAGCAATTCCAATTGACGCGAGCGCTTGCCCTGCACCGGCACTCTGGCCAGGAAATCCAGGACCTGCCCATGCAGTGGTTTGACCTTGCGCAGGTACAGCTCCTCGACATCGACGGCACGAACCTGCTCGGGCACAGGATCAAACGCCGCCCGCGTCTCCATTCGGCGCAGCTGGCTGGGCTCGTAGTTGAGCATCTGGGCGATCAAGTTGAACGCACGTCCGAACAGGCGGTTGAGTTCACGACGTGCAGCTTCCAGCGCGGCACCCGGCATTTCCAGCATTTTGTCATTGATGTACTTCGGCGCATCCAGCTTGACCGGCTTCGGTTTCATACGTGTTTCAAGCAGGGCGACCAGGCGCGGGATCAACGGCGCCATGATCACGATGCCGGTCAGGTTGAACAGGGTGTGGAACAGCGCCAGCTTGAGCGTGTGATTGTCTTCGGCGATGCCCATCCAGCCGGCGCCGACATCGACTGCCAGCAAGAAGACGTTGATGAAGACCAGGGCGATCAAGCCGGTGGTGACATTGAAGATCAGATGCGCCCCAGCCAGGCGCCGGCCCTCAATGTTGGCGCCGATCGCGCCGATCAGGGCGGTTACGGTGGTGCCCACATTGGCGCCGATGGACAAGGCCAGGGCGTTTTCGTAGGAAATGTGACCGGCCGCCAGTGCCGTGATGGTCAGGATCAGGGTGGCATGGCTGGACTGCATTAACACCGTGGCGATCATGCCGAGCAGGGTGTAGAGCAGAAGGCCCGCAATGCCGGCCACAGCAAACTGACTGAGCTCGATCGTGTCCTGGTAAGCCTCGAAACCTTCCTTCATGAAGTGGACGCCGAGGAACAGGAAACCGATCCCCGTGAGCACGTATCCAAGACCTTTGAGTGAATTCGATTTGTTGAAGATGAAGATCACGCCGAAGATGAGCAACGGCATGGCGTAGGCGCCGATGTTGACCTTCAGGCCGACACCGGCCACCAGCCAGGCCCCTGAAGTCGTCCCCAGATTGGCGCCAAAGATGACGCCGATTCCCTGGCCCAGGCCCAGCAGGCCGGCACTCAGAAAAGAGATGGTGATGACTGAGACCAGCGAGCTCGACTGGGTCAGGGTCGTGGCAATGGCGCCGAAGCTCAAGCTTTTCCACAGCCGGTCGGTAGAGCGTTTGAGCAGGAGTTCCAGGACCCCGCCGGTGAAGGTCTTGAACCCCTGCTCCAGCATCATCATGCCGAGCAGGAACACTGCCACCCCGGCCGCAATGTCGAGCAGCGTCGGGCTGGCCCATAACGCATAGGCCAGAAAGGCCAGTGCGAGCGTCAGTGGCAATTGGCGGGGCATGCGGCGTCAGTGCCTGGTACGCGCCGCACCCACGACGCCTGTGCGACGGCAGCGTGTCACCGAATCAGCCGCGTGATCCACTAGGCCCTCAGGGCCTGGTCCAGGTCGCGCCACAGATCATCGGCTGCCTCGATGCCAACCGACAGTCGCATCAACCGACCATCGATGGCCAGCCGCTCGCGCTCAACCGCGGGTAGCTTGGCGTGGCTGGTACGCGACGGCTGGCAGATGGTCGACTCGACCCCCGCCAGGCTGACGGCCGGCTGGACCAGTTTCAGCGCATCCAGGAAGCGATCGGGGTCGCCGCTCAGCCGGAAGCTGAGCATGGCGCCAAAACTTTTCATCTGCCGGCGGGCCACTGCATGCCCCGGGTCGTTTTCCAGACCGGGGTAATAGACCTGCCCGATGCCATCGTGAGCGTCAAGATGATGAGCCAGCGTGGCTGCAGTGGCCGATTGGCGCTCGACCCGAACGGCCAGGGTTTTCAATGAGCGTTCGAGTTGGGCCAGGTCATTGCCATTGAGGCTGGAGCCTAGGCGGACCACTGTGGGACGGATGCGGGCGAGCAATTTCTCGCTACCGGCAATGGCGCCGCAAAGCAGGTCGGAGTGGCCGCTGAGATACTTGGTGCCGGAATGGGTGACCAGGTCGAATCCGAGGTCGATGGGTTGCTGCAACAGGGGGGTGGCAAAGGTATTGTCGATTGAGCTTGCAATACCGTGCTGCCGCGCGATGTCGGCGATGGCCTTCAGATCGACGACCTGCATTAGCGGGTTTGTGGGCGATTCGACATGCACCAGCCGGGTCTTCGCGCCGATCAGGCCGGCCAGGTCCGATCGCTTGCCGTTCCACAGGGAAAAGTGCATGCCCAGGGGTTTAAGCCGGCCCTCGACCAGATCCATGGTGCCGCCGTACAGGCCATCGAGCAGCACGGCATGGTCGCCGGGCTTCATCAGGCTGAGAAAGACAGCGGAAATCGCACCCATGCCGGACGCCGTGATCAAGGCCGCTTCGGCCCTTTCAAGCGATGAGAGTTTGTCGGCCACGACCTGGTGGTTAACGGTGTTGTGGTAGCGCGGGTAGCGCACGTGGTCTTCGCGATAGTTGAAGGCCGTGCTGGTGATGACCGGCGTGTTGAGCCCGAAGGCTGGCGGGAAAGCCTGCGCGCCAGCATGCACGCAGGTGGTTTCGGGTGAGTGGTTTTTGTGCTTCGGTTCGGACACGTCTGCCTTCCTGATGGGAAAGCCAGACTATACCCGCTCGGCGCACGCCAAATCCGACATCGTCAGGCGACCCGGAATCTAGGGGGCGCTGATGCTGCACCCGTAGGGTCGGGTGATTGGTTCGATGACGGAATGACCGGCGGCCAGGCGATCGAGCCCGAGCAGGACAAACTGGGTCGCCCCTTCCACTTCGGCCGGATCTTCCCCGGGCTGGGAGTCGATGCCGCCCATGTAGCGCAGAATGCCTGCATCGTCGATGATGTACAAATGTGGCGTGACGCTGGCGTCGTACGCTCGGGCCATGTCACCCGACTCATCCAGCAGAACAGCGGTGGGAAAGGCGTCACTCTGCCCGATGATTTCCTCGGCAGCCTGAGGCGAGATCTGGCCGGAAATAATTGTCAGCCAGGCCGCGTTGAAGTCCTCGCGCGCCTTGCGCTGCTGCATTGGAATGTTGCCGGAATCGTAATGCTTGGCCACGTAGGAGCAATCCCGGGTGGTCCATTCGAGAACCACGGGCTGGCCTCGAAAATCATCCAGGCTACGAATCTGCCCGCTGGTATCGGCCACGCTGAACGCCGGAGCCGGCTGATCAATGCGAGGTACGGCGCCCAGGTCGGCGCCGCAAGCCGCCACCGTGGAGACGGATAAAACCAGGACCAGCCTGAACTTTAAGGATCGGATCACGTGAAAAGCCCACCATTTACCAGATGAACATGTGACCCGTTTCGCGAGTTTTGGTTCGACGTTATCTGCCTGTCTTGCCGCCGAAGGCGGCCAGCAGCAAGCCCACCAGGGCCATTGCGCCGCCACCGATCAGGTACCAGGTGGTTTCATCCGTGTAACGCCCGGTGACCACTTCATGGGCCTGTTCGCCGAAGCTTTCGGTTGCCTGCCAGCCGAAATACATCAGCCCCAGACCAATCACCAATAGGGCAATGCCTGCCAATCGTGCTGCACTCATTGTATGTTCTCCCGACTATTTGTCGTATTTTCCGGCCGAGAAATTCGGACGGAGTCTCTGGCTGCCGGACCCGGTCAGGTCTGACAACCCGAACAAAAAAATGTGCTTCGCTGTCCGATGACAATCCGGCGGACAGGCCGACCGCAAGTCAGGCAAGGCGCGCCCTCACGACCGTAGACCTTCAGTGCCTGGCCGAAGTAACCCGGCGTGCCATCGCCGGCGGTAAAATCGCGTAGTGATGTGCCACCAACCTCGATCGCCTCGCTGAGTATACGCTCAATAACGTCAGCCAGCCGATCATAGCGCTTGCGGCTGATGCGACCGGCTGCGCGGCCCGGGTGGATGCCGGCGGAAAACAGGGACTCGCAGGCATAGATATTGCCCACACCGACAACGATCTGCCCGTCCATGATCAAGCTCTTGACCGTGGCGCGACGACCACGGCTGCGCGAGAACAGGTACTGGCCGTGGAACTCAGGATCGAACGGTTCCGGCCCGAGGCCAACCAGGCGCGGATGGTCGAGCGGGTTGCCGGCACACCACAACAACGCGCCAAAGCGGCGAGGATCGGTATAACGAATGGTATGACCAGCGGCCATGGTGATATCCACGTGGTCATGCGGCCCGGGCGATGGTGCATCAGGCCAGGCACGAAAAGACCCGGACATGCCCAGATGCCACAGCAGGTGTCCCTGCTCCAGACGCCAGATCAGCCACTTGGCACGGCGCTCAAGGACAATCACCTTCTGTCCGGTCGCCTGTTCGACCTGCTTCGGAACAGGCCAGCGCAACCTCGGCTGACGAATGACCAGGGCTTCGACCCGGAGGCCTTCGGCCAGCGGTGCCAGCCCGCGGCGGGTGGTTTCGACTTCAGGCAGTTCGGGCATGCCGGCCTCGGATAACTGGGGTACACGAGTGTACAGGGTTGGCGGAGGACCCTCTCATCGAACAAAACCGGATTTCAC
>JBGTLI010000263.1:0-2474 GCA_041744195.1 Wenzhouxiangella sp.
TTCAGCGCCCTGACTGGCTCCGGCTTCAAAAGCCTGGCCGAAGGCGCCAAGGTGAGCTATGAAGTCACCAATGGCCCGAAGGGCCCACAGGCTGCCAACGTCGTCGCGATCTGATCGCTTCCTGACGTTAAACGTCCGTTAGAAAGCCCCGCCTCTTGGCGGGGCTTTTTTTTGAGCCACGAACTCGGCCAGCGCGTCGACCTGGATCAGGCCAGGCTTGCGTTGCAGTACTTTCTGGCGAAAATAGCTGGCGATAAAGCAGAGCCGGACCCAGGGGTATTGCTGCCGCACCGCAGCGCCCTGCGGCCCGTTTAGGTGCTGCAGGACGTCGTCGTCCGCATGATCCAGCCATCGCAAGCGGGCCTTGGCCAGACCGTACCCCAACGGCAGGTCGCCAATCAGCGCTTCTATATCGATCCCTACCGCCACTCCATCACTGATCACGAAATTTTTCAGGACCGGATCGACATAGTCATAGCCCAGCAGCACGAATTCCGGCTCAAGCTCGCCGCCGGCAAGTTTCAATTGATCCGCCAGAGCGCAGGCGATCACATCTGTCTCGGCCAGAAAGTCCAGATCGGCAATCAATCGTGCCGGAAAGTCGGTCGTGCGCGTCTCGACCCGGGTTGCGTTGAATCGGTAAAGATCAGTAAAAAATTTCACGATCCGTTCCCGGTCAGACCCCGCCGCCAGTCTGCCTGGAACGTATTCCGTCCAGACCTGGCAGCCATCGAGCGCCACCGGGGCGGGAAAGCGACCCAGCGTGGATACGAATTTCAGGCCGGACGCAACCGCGATGGCCTCCTCCGTGTGGGCGAACGTCACCCGCTTGAAGCGCTCGCCATTGATCGACACGATATGGACCTGGTGGGTTTTTACCATCTCGGCACCGCGCCATTGGCGCAGTTGGCGAAGCCAACGCCGCCACGGCGGGTTGGCGTTTCTGACCTGAAACGTTACGGACATGGCTGGCTTTGGTTGGCGGCGGTTGAAGACACGGGTGTGACTGAAGTTGTATTAGACGAAGGTAGGCGACAATTGTAGCTGTACGCCACCAGCGGCATTGTTGTAGACTGGCTTCGCCCCTTATTCAGAGCCTGCCCGGGTCGAGTCTCCAGCAGAGAGCCCAGACCGCGGAGATGCCACATCAGGGGGAAACCAGCCGCTATCCAGGATTTCCTGACCGAGTCACCTATCACCAACCAACGCGCTATATTCGTCATCGGTGCCGGCCGCAGCGGTACCAGCACCGTCGCCCGGGCATTGGCCGCCCTGGGGGTCGACCTCGGGGACAATTTTAAGCGCGCCAACCGCAAGAATCCGACCGGGTTCTTCGAAGACGCTGATCTGCTGGCGCTGAGCAAGGCGGTTCGTCTGCATCTTGGAGTGCGCGCCGACAGCGTGCGCCTGATCCAGGCCGACGAGCTCCACCACCCCTCGCTCCGACCGTTACAGGAACGGGCCAAGGCCATTATTGCCAAGCGTTTTGGCAACAGCCCGGTATGGGGCTTCAAGTACGGCCGCACACTTCGGATTCTGCCGTTCTGGGAACCGGTGCTCGCCGATCTGGCCATTGAACCCAGCTTCGTTATCGCGCTGCGCAACCCGCTGAGTGTCGCCCGATCGCGAGCTCGGCTGGATCCGCGACGGGGGCTGCAGGAAGCGAGCGACCTGGAGTGGCTTGTCAGCATCGTCCCTTATCTGCGTCGAACACAAGGCTATCGTCTGGCAGTTGTCGATTACGACGAGTTGATGGACCGCCCGGTAGAGGAACTCCAGCGTCTCACCCTGCAGCTCGATTTGCCTGCCGACCAGGCCGGCCCGGACCAGGTGCGGGCCTATGCCGAGCGTTTTCTCGATGCCGGGCTGCGCCACACCCGTTTCACCCTTGAGGATCTCGACGACAGTGTGGCGCTCAATAGCGTCACCCGCGACGGCTATCGGCTACTGCTGGAATTGGCTACCGGGGCATCCACATCCAAAAGCACGGATTTCTGGTGCCGTTGGCAGCAAATTGAGTCGCGGCTGTTGGACCTGGCGCCGCTTCTGACCTTGATTGACCGCCGGGAAAGTGAACGGCGTCAGGCCATGTTCAACCCGCTGGGACCTTTGCAGGCTTTGTCGTTGCTCAAGCCCTTCCTCAAACGATAGCAGTGCATCTTTCGGGGGTTCCAACTCGCAAGCCCCGGCGCTAAGCTGGACCCATGCCCACCCTTGAGCCCCTGTCCGCCATCTACCTGCAAACCAAACGTGGACTGACAACGAGCCCGTAAACACGATATGTCAAGTGAATCCAGCAAGAAGCACCTTGGCATTCTCCTTCTGGAGAACGACCAAATCAATGAGGCCGAGATTGAGCGTGCCCTGGAGCACCAGCGCCTGCAGGGCGGTTATTTCGGACAGGCGCTGGTCGATCTGGGCATCATGACCCAGGAGGAACTCGACTACGGCCTCGCCTCGCAGGCCAATATTCC
>JBGTLI010000264.1:0-5671 GCA_041744195.1 Wenzhouxiangella sp.
GGTGAAGGCCTTGCGGGTATCGCCGTTCGGGGCGATGATTTCGGCAAACAGACCTTCTTCCAACCCCGGGACCGGTTCACTTTGCCCGGCTGGGCGGATGATCAGATCAAGTCCATTGCGTTCTTCGGTATAGATGGGCTCGTGAATGAACCCCACGCTCAGGCGATACTGACCGTCGCCGACATGCTTGGATTCGTGGGCCAGCGCCACACTGGTGCCGATGCACAACAACAATGTAGCAATGATTCGGACTCCAGGGGGACGATAATTCATGGGTACACTCCTTATGAGTTAGGGTCATGACCTTGCGCATGGTCATGGTGATTGTCTTTGTGTCCGTTGTCTGATTGATTGCCCCGAGTCCGGCCGCTGGATGACTTGCGGTGCGGGTTGCCAAAGCCCGGGTCTTCGCTGATCTTGCGGGCAACTGTGCCGTCCGGGTGATCGTACCAGCCTGGATCAGAATAGTCTCCAACAGCCAGCTCGTCGCGCACCTTGACGATGGTGAACATGCCGCCCATGCCGATTTTTCCGAAGGGCCCCTGGCCCATTGACATGGGCAACGTGTTGGCCGGACCTTGCATGTGCCCGGCCTCGATGTGGGACTGGTGGTCGTACATGCCATGCTCGCCCATGGCCATGTAACCGGGCAGCAGTTGTCGGATGCGCTCCTCGACGCCCGCCTGGTCCACTCCCAGGGTGTTGGGAATGCCGTGGCCCATGGCGTTCATGGTGTGGTGGGCCATGTGGCAATGGAAAGCCCAGTCTCCGGCTATGGCGTCAAATTCCGCATCACGGGTCTGGCCCACGCCGACGATCTCGGTAGTCTCCGGCCGCCAGGCGGCACGCGGCCAGCGCCCGCCGTCGGAGCCGGTAATCCACATCTTGTGTCCGTGAATGTGCATGGGATGATTCCACATTGACAGATTGCCCATACGTAAGCGCACCCGTTCGCCAGTGCGTGCAACCAGCGATTCGGTGGCTGGAAAGACCTTGGAATTCATGGTCCACAGGTCGAAATCCTGCATCACGCTGGGGTCCGGGCGGTAGGTGCCAGGGTGAATTGCCCAGTTGTGCAGCAGCAGGACGTAATCCCGGTCGACCCGCGGTTCTTTGGATTCGCGCGGATGGATGATGAACATGCCCATCATGCCCACGGCCATCTGCACCATCTCGTCGGCATGGGGATGGTACATCTGGGTGCCGTACTGCCTGAGCGGAAATTCGTAGACGAAGGTCTCCCCTGGCTTGATCGAAGGCTGGGTCAGGCCGGCCACGCCGTCCATGCCGGATGGCAGAAGAAGGCCGTGCCAATGCACGCTGGTCGGCTCGGCGAGTCGGTTGGTCACGAAGATGCGGACCCGGTCGCCCTCGACCGCCTCGATCGTCGGGCCAGGCGTGGAGCCGTTGTAGCCCCACACCGTGGCGCGAGTGCCTTCGGCGAACTCGTGTTCGAACTCCTCGGCCACCAGATGGAATTCCTTCACGCCGTTGTTCATCCGGTGCGGTAGCGACCAGCCGTTGGGGGTATGCACCGGAACGTGATCACCGCCGGATCCTGAATTCTGCCGAGGCGGTTGATCGCTGGCGCGTACGATGTCGGGTAGCAGGCTGGCGCCCAGCCCGGCGGTGACGGCCGCACCGGCGCTGAAAAGCAACTTTCGTCTCGAAAAAATCATGACTCTTCTCCGGAATCGCCGGAATGGTGTTGGTGCGAATCCGGACGGCTTTCCGGTTCGGTACCCGGCGGGTTCTCAGGGTGATGGTGTTGATGGGGATCGTCGTGTTCAGCTTCAGGCGCCTTGAGGATTTTCTCCAGGTCGAGCAGGTCGTCTTCTTCGTAAGGCAGCGCCAGGGTGGTCCCGGCCGCGCGGGCCAGTTCGACGCGGGCCAGCCAGTAGTCGCGCACCGACTCGATGTAGCCTTGGTAGGCGTCGTACTCCTGCTGCCTGGCAACCAGCAGTTCGAAGGCACCGATGAACATGTAGTCGTAGAATTCCTTACTGCGCATGACAATGGCCTCGCGCTGGGGTATCAGCGCGTCGCGGTATTCCAGGGCGATGGCGTGGCTGGCCTCGGCATTGGCCAGCGCCTGCATCACTTCGTGCTCCATGTCCAGCCGTTGGGCCTGGAGCTGGGCGTATGCTCGTTCCAGGCGTGCCTCGCTACGGATCACCGAGGCCTGACCCTGGTCGAAGATCGGCAGTCGCAGGTCCAGAGTTGGTCCGATCAGACGATCTCCATCGGTCTCGCGCTGGCGCACCACACCCACTTCTACGTCGCCAACGAAACGCCAGCGTCTGGACAGATCAAGCGCTTGCTCGAGGCTGGTCAACTGGGTTTCCAGATTCTTCAAATCCAGGCGGCTGGTGCGGGCGGCGGCCAGGAGCTCATCGCCGGATTTGTCAAGTTCGACCACTGCCGGCAAGCGTTCGACTGCTTCCCAGTGGTGCCGGTCCACGGACAGGCCCATCAAACGTGCCAGGGCAAGGTACTCCCGTCGGGCCTTGAGTTCTGCACGCCTGGCATTCAGGCGCGCCTCGGTCGCTGCAGCACGTTCACGCTGCAACTGCAACTCACTGATGTTGCCCGCCTGATAGAAACGCTCGGCCAGCTCAGATGATAGATCGGCGGCTTCGGCAATGATCGCGCGCATTTCAGCAACCTGGCGAGCGCCGACATAGCCGAACCAACCGGCTTCGACCCGGGTAGCCAACTCGACCAGCTCATTGGCCGCACGGCGGGTCGCGCGCTCGTATTCCTGGATTGAGAGCGCGTTGCGAGCCGGGCGAATCAGCAGCTGTATCAGATCGAAGGCAATGCCGGTTTCAATTTCCCGGCGCGCACCGCTCTGATTGGACTCAAGGATACCCACCGAAAAGCGCGGGTTGGGAAGTCGGCTGGCCCCAATCACCTCGGCGCGCGATAGTCCAGCCTCGGCCAGAGACCGGGCTAGTTCCGGGTTGGCCAGAAGCGCGATCCGAACCGCCTCGCCGGGTCCCAGGGGCGCGGCAAGCAGTTCTTCGATAGCGGCCTCGATTTCGTCGACCTGCCAGGCCAGCGGTTCGTTTACGCGATCTGTCAGGTAAGCCTCAATGGCTCGCTGGTCATCCTGCACGTCAAGGCTTGCGCAACCGGCCAGCAGTGCGGCCAGGAAAAGGGTGCCAAGCCTGCTGATCATGATGAAATTCCCGGTGGGGATGGTGAATTTCCTGTCCTGGTGCTCAGACAGGGAAGGCGGGTGGCCGTCACAGTGAGCAGGCCCCAGAACCAGCCGATTCTGTAACGAGAAATGTCGCTTTTCATAAAGCCATGCTCATCGAGCAGTTGTACCAGTTCTTCGCTCCCGTATGTATGGTGATGCGCGGAGTCAAAGGCTTTTTGGTAACAGTCGAACAAATGCATGGTCAGGTAGTCACGGCACCAGTCGGTCAAAACCAGACGGCCTCCGGGTTTCAGTACGCGATGCATTTCGCTCAAGGCCTCCCCAGGCTCACGGATGAAGTGGAAGACACTGGTCAACACTAGCACGTCGATGCTGGCGTCGACCAGCGGAATGGCCTCGGCAGCAGCCCTGAAAAGACCGGTCGACGGCCCCAGGCGGTCGCGAGCGACGGACAGCATGGCGTTGGACAGATCGCAGCCATATAACCGGGCTTCCGGCTGAACCACAGCAAGTCGCCCCAGCAAGTCGCCAGTGCCGCATCCGACATCGAGCAGACGGGTTTCGGGATCGAGCTGAAGTCCTGCGAGGGTCTTGTCGACGGATGCCGAAATGTAGCTTTTCCATCTGCGACCATAGTTGCTGGCGTTGGCGGCATATTCTCGCTGCAGCGGCGCATACCGATCGCTCGATTTCATAGGTGACCTCAAATGGCGAATTTCATACGATTCGACCTTAGTCGATTTACTAGCCGAGTGGACGACATTTTGCACCCCAACGTTGCATAAAATTCCGGAGTCAGAAGCCTGGAGAGCTGGCGGAGATTCAGGTATGTGCGTCGGCCAACCAACCGAGATAAGCCATAGCTGTCGAGGGCGCAAACCCAGTGTGCCAATGAACACACTGTTCAGGCGGCTTCGACCTTTTCGTGTGAAATCGAACATACAAGATGCCCCTAAATGGGTAGCTTCACCTGAAAGGACCCCTTTGAAAGGTTTCCGGAACCAAATGACAATACGGCTGAGCGACTTCATTCGGGAAAATCTAGAGCTGATCCTTCAGGCATGGGAAGATTACGCTTCCAATATTTCTAGTTCAGAGGATTTTGATCGGGAAGAACTTCGCGACCATGCCTCGCAAATGCTCATGGCGATTGCCGAGGATCTCGATACATCTCAGACTGACGCCCAACAGGACGCCAAAGCGAAAGGCCGGGCGCCAGAGGATGGGCATGATTCAGCCGAAACTCACGGCCACGACCGACAAACTTCCGGTTTCAGCATGATCGACACCCTATCCGAATTTCGGGCCCTGCGTGCGAGTGTGCTATCACTATGGAGCCAGGTTATCCAAACGGCTTCCAGCGAACATTTTGAGGAGGTCATACGGTTTGGGGAGGCGGTAGACCAGGCTATCGCAGAGTCGATAAAAGCATATAGCCATATGAGGGACCAGGACAACCGATTGTTCGGTGCTGTTCTTTCCGCATCACCGGATCCGATCTTCGTTCTCGACATGGAGGCCAATGTCAGGTATGTCAACAGGGCCACTGTCGATCTTTTGAACATGACGCGTGCTGAAATCATTGGGCGATCAATTGATGATCTCGGATTTTCATTGCCCTCGAATTTTCAGCGCAATCTTTCAAAAATGATCGCCGACGGTCTCCCATTTCGAGGCAGATTTCTTCATTCGATTAATTCCGGACGACCTTATCAATTCGATTATCAACTTGCCCCCGTGGTTGACGAAGAGGGCAACACAGAAGCTATTGTCTGCGTTTCCAGAGACATTACCCAAGAAGCAATCGCCGAAGAAAAGATACGGTATAACGCCAACCATGACGATCTGACAGGGCTGCCGAACCGACGCCTTTTCATGGACCGGCTGGAACAGGAAGCCAGGCATGCAAAACGCAGCAGCATGCCCTTCGCCGTGCTCTTCATGGATCTTGACGGATTCAAGGACATCAACGATACATTCGGCCATGAAACAGGCGACCGTCTATTGTGTGAGATTGCTGAGCGGCTCAATAGTTGTGTTCGGGAGGAAGATACGCTTGCTCGACTGGGCGGCGATGAATTCGCATTGATCCTCACGGGCGTAGGAGAGCACAGGTACGCTGAGCGTGTGGCCAAATCAATTACTGACGCCTTCGCGATGCCCTTTGAGGTCGATCAACGCTCGCTTCATATTTCCAGCAGCATTGGAATTGCATACTTTTTTGAGGACGGAACCGATTCCGAGGCCTTGCTGAAAGCTGCTGATGTGGCCATGTACATGGCTAAGAAGGGAGGTCCCAGCATATCTCCGGCTTTATGAACCATGCACCTCGATTTCGTCTCGGGCAACGTCACTGAGCAACCCCGACATATTCTTGCAGTCGAGACGCTCTGGTGAGGTTCGGGGGATGAGGAGGACCTGCCTCTACAAAGTCTCAATCGGCAGCATGATATTGGATTTAAGTCGGCAAGAGCCGGGAGAGTGCCATGGATACTGACGATTATA
>JBGTLI010000265.1:0-3181 GCA_041744195.1 Wenzhouxiangella sp.
TGGTTGCCGGCGCCGGCCTTGCCGGCGCCAGCAGCGCGCGAGCCCTGGCCGAGCGGGGCTGGCAAGTGACGGTATGCGATCCGGCGGGTATTGCCACGGGCGCGTCCGGCAATCTTGCCGGGGTCATCTACAGCACACCCAGCCCGCACCTCACCCCCCAAAACCGCTTCTACCAGGCGGCCCTGGTGCGGACCCTGCGCTGGATGGCGATGCACAGGTTCCCGGCCCGGGCCGAGGATGGTTGCCTCAACGACATCATTCAGTATCCACCAGATAATCGAGGCCGGGAAAAGTTGTTATCTGCCCTGCAAGGCGGCGCCTGGCCCGATGAATTGCTCGGCCACCGCGATGACGGGGGCTTCGTTCTCAAGAATGCCGGCTTCATTCGCCCTGACCGGTGGTGCGAGCGCCTGATGAACCATCCCGACATCCAATTGACCCAGGCCGCGGTTCAGCAATTCGCGCCTGGCTGCCCGGTCGTAACAACCCTGGACGACGGTCGTGTATTGGAAGCGGACCTGCTGGTGCTCTGCATGGCGGAGGCCGCGCGTTCGCTGCCGGGTCTCGACTGGTTGCGTCTGAAACTGATCCGCGGCCAGGTCAGCTACTGCGCAGCTACAACTGCCAGCCGGAAGTGGAAACAGGCTGTCTGCCATGCCGGCTACCTGACCCCCGCACTTGATGGCGTGCATTGTGTCGGCGCCACATTCGACCTGGATCGCCGCGACATCACACCGGTCACCGCGGACGACGATGCCAACCTGGTCCAGCTTCGTTCCCACCTGCCCGAACACTGGCGTGCGCTCGGTGGCGAATCGATCCGGGTCGTCGGCAGCCGGGCGGCCCTGCGGTGCCAAACCACTGATTTTCTGCCCCTGGTCGGCCCGCTGCCCGACTCATCGTCTGTGGAAACGCTCGCTGGCGTCTGGCTGAACCTCGCTCATGGCTCGCGCGGCATTACCCACACACCCCTTTGCGCCGATCTCATCGCGGATCAGGTGAGCGGATGGGTGCCATCGGCCGACCCCGAGATCGTCGATGCCCTGGCTCCTGAACGCTTCATCATTCGTCAGCGACGCAGGCAGCCGGCCCGAAATGGGGGCTCCCGGAAAAACTTTCACGCCGGGAGGCTATAGTCAGGGTTCTGATCAAAGATGGAGTCCGCATGACAGAGCAATCGAAAAGGAAGCAGATCACCGAATCAATCAAGGCGCGCCTGGACGAGATCAACAAGGAAATCGACCACCTTGAAGAACGAGTCCGGGAATCCAGCGGCGAGGTCGAGAAAAAGTACCAGGAACAACTTAAGACCGTCCGCGAAAAACGCACGGAGTTCACAGAAAAGCTGGACCAGCTACAAACCGCAGGCGAAGCCCAGTGGGAGAAAATCAAACTCGACGTCGATTATGCCTGGAAGGCGTTCAACAACTCGGTCAATTATTTCCGCGCGCATTTCAAATGACGGCCCGGGCGAAGGCGTGGCCTATAATCGAGCGCTTAGCTGACCCGACCACCAAGGCCGAAAATGCCCTACCCTTATAACCGCCTCCGTCGGCTGCGCGCCCACGATTTTTCGCGCCGCATGGTACGCGAAAACACGCTGTCGCCGAACGATTTGATCTATCCGGTGTTCCTGCTTGAAGACTCGGACGGTCGCGAACCGGTGGCTTCCATGCCTGGCGTAGAACGGCTCGGTCGCGACGGCCTGTTCGAAATCGCCGCCGAGTGCCTGGACCTGGGTATACCGGCCATGGCGCTGTTCCCCGTTGTTCCGGCCCGACGCAAGAGCGACGATGCGGCCGAAGCGTGGCGCGAGGATGGCCTGGTCCAGTCCACGGTCCGCGCGCTCAAGGCGAGCTTCCCGGAACTGGGCGTCATCACCGATGTGGCGCTTGACCCCTACACCAGCCACGGCCTCGATGGGCTGGTCGATGGCAGCGGCTACGTGCTCAACGATGACACCGTCGAGGCGCTGGTGCAGCAGGCCCTCAGCCACGCTCGCGCCGGAGCGGATATTGTCGCGCCATCCGACATGATGGATGGGCGCGTCGGCGCCATACGTGAAGCGCTGGAAGTTGGCGGATTTCACAACACCCTGATCCTGAGCTATGCCGCCAAGTATGCCTCGGCCTTCTATGGCCCGTTTCGGGATGCGGTCGGCTCGGCCGCCAACCTGGGCAGGTCGGGCAAGGAGGGCTTCCAGATGGACCCGGCCAACAGCAACGAGGCCCTGCGGGAGGTTGAGCTTGACCTCGACGAAGGCGCCGACATGGTCATGGTCAAGCCTGCGATGCCTTACCTGGACATAGTTCGGCGGGTCAAGGAGACCTTTGGCGTGCCGACCTTTGCCTACCAGGTCTCTGGCGAGTATGCCATGCTCAAGGCTGCCGCCGCCAATGGCTGGCTGGACGGGGAAAAGGTGATGATGGAATCCCTGCTGTCGATCAAGCGCGCCGGGGCCGATGCGATCCTCACCTATGCTGCCCTGGAAATCGCCCGCCAGCTGCGGACCTGACGGTGTCGGCGTCGTTGAAACTGGCCGTGTTCGGCGACCCGGTCGAGCACAGCCTCTCCCCCCGCATTCACACCCAGTTTGGACGCCAGTTCGAAATTGATGTCGATTATCGAAAAATCCGCGCTTCCATCGCCCAATTGCCGGACAGCATCGCTCGATTCCGCGCGGCCGGCGGCCAGGGCGCCAACCTGACGGTGCCCTTGAAACAGACTGGTCTGCGCCTGTGCATGAAGCTCGACCAGGCCGCCCGTCAGGCAAGCGCGGTCAACACGCTGGTCACCATTGATGGCGGCTGGCACGGATTCAATACCGATGGCCCCGGCGTGATGCTCGATCTGTCCCGGCTTGGAATTGGCGTGCGAAATGAACGTGTTCTGATTGTTGGCGCCGGCGGCGCCGCGGCAGGCATTCTGGGGCCGCTATTGCTTGACGAACCGCAACAGGTTCGCATACTCAATCGCACAGCCGCCAGGGCGATCGAACTGGCAGAGCGTTTCCAACATCGTGGCCCGGTCGAAGGCGCCGCCCTCAAT
Organism: Wenzhouxiangella sp.; assembly: GCA_041744195.1. Lineage (GTDB taxonomy): Bacteria > Pseudomonadota > Gammaproteobacteria > Xanthomonadales > Wenzhouxiangellaceae > Wenzhouxiangella. The sequence continues at coordinate 3,049 of JBGTLI010000265.1, forward strand.
CAGGCTCGTGTCGAGGGAGAATTCTCGTTGGTGATCCAGGCCACCAGTCTCGGCCACGATGGCAGCCTGCCCGGGATTGATCGCAACTGGCTGACGCCGGACGCCGTGATCTACGACCTCAACTACGGCCCGG
>JBGTLI010000266.1:0-6175 GCA_041744195.1 Wenzhouxiangella sp.
CCGGGCCGTAGTTGAGGTCGTAGATCACGGCGTCCGGCGTCAGCCAGTTGCGATCAATCCCGGGCAGGCTGCCATCGTGGCCGAGACTGGTGGCCTGGATCACCAACGAGAATTCTCCCTCGACACGAGCCTGATTGAGGGTGGCGCCTTCGACCCGGCCACGATGTTGGAAACGTTCCGCCAGTTCGATCGCTCTGGCGGCTGTGCGATTGAGTATGCGAATCTGTTGCGGTTCGTCGAGCAATAGCGGTCCCAGAATGCCTGCTGCGGCGCCGCCGGCGCCGACAATCAGGACACGTTCATTTCGCACACCAATTCCAAGGCGGGACAGATCAAGCATCAGGCCGGGGCCATCGGTATTGAATCCGTGCCAGCCGCCATCAATGGTCACCAGTGTGTTGACCGCGCTTGCCTGACGGGCGGCCTGGTCGACCTTCATGCACAGGCGCAGGCCAGTCTGTTTCAGGGGCACCGTCAGGTTGGCGCCCTGGCCGCCGGCCGCGCGGAATCGTGCGATGCTGTCCGGCAATTGGGCGATGGACGCGCGGATTTTTCGATAATCGACATCCATTCCGAACTGGCGTCCGAACTCGGCGTGAATGCGCGGGGAGAGGCTGTGCTCGACCGGATCGCCGAATACGGCCAGCTTCAACGACGCCGACATCGTCAGGTCCGCAGCTGGCGGGCGATTTCCAGGGCAGCATAGGTAAGGATCGCATCGGCCCCGGCGCGCTTGATCGACAGCAGGGATTCCATCATCACCTGGTCCCCGTCCAGCCAGCCATTGGCGGCGGCGGCCTTGAGCATGGCATACTCGCCAGAGACCTGGTAGGCAAGGGTCGGCACGCCATAGGTCTCCTTGACCCGCCGAACTATGTCCAGGTAAGGCATTGCAGGCTTGACCATGACCATGTCGGCGCCTTCGTCGAGGTCAAGCTCAACCTCCCGCAGGGCCTCGTTGCTGTTGGCCGGATCCATCTGGAAGCTTTCCTTGCCCGACCTGCCCAGGTTGGCGGCCGAGCCGACCGCATCCCGAAACGGGCCATAGAAGGCCGAGGCGTACTTGGCGGCATAGCTCAGGATCAGGGTGTTATGAAACCCGCCAACTTCCAGCGCTTCACGTATGGCGCCGATGCGCCCATCCATCATGTCGGATGGTGCGACCACGTCCGCTCCGGCGCGAGCGTGGCTGAGGGCCTGCTGCACCAGTGCCTCGACGGTTTCATCGTTGAGCACATTGCCGCTGCCATCAACCAGCCCGTCGAGGCCGTGGCTGGTGTAGGGGTCAAGCGCCACATCGGTAATGACGCCCAGTTCCGGGAAGCTCGCCTTGAGCGCGCGGACCGTGGACTGGACCAGGCCATCCTCGCGCCACGCTTCGGCCGCATCGTCGCTCTTGCGTCGGGCCGGAACAACGGGAAACAGCGCCATGGCCGGGATACCCAGGTCAAGGCACTCGGCGGCGATTTCGAACAGACCGTCCTGACCAAGCCGCTCTACCCCAGGCATCGAAGCCACCGGTTCGCGACCGCCCGCGTCTTCAAGCAGGAACACCGGATAGATCAGGTCGTTCGGCGACAGTGTGTTTTCGCGTACCATGCGGCGCGAAAAATCGTGGGCGCGCAGCCGACGGAGGCGGTTATAAGGGTAGGGCATTTTCGGCCTTGGTGGTCGGGTCAGCTAAGCGCTCGATTATAGGCCACGCCGTTGCCCGGGCCGTCATTTGAAATGCGCGCGGAAATAATTGACCGAGTTGTTGAACGCCTTCCAGGCATAATCGGCGTCGAGTTTGATTTTCTCCCACTGGGCTTCGCCCGCGGTTTGCAGCTGGTCCAGCTTTTCCTTGAACTCCGTGCGTTTTTCACGGACGGCCTCAAGTTGTTCCTGGTACTTCTTCTCCGCGTCGCCGCTGGTTTCCCGGGCCCGCTTTTCCAGGTGGTCAATCTCTTTATTGATCTCGTCCAGGCGTGCCTTGATCGATTCGGTGATCTGCTTCCTTTTCGATTGCTCTGTCATGTGGACTCCATCTTTGATCAGAACCCTCACTATAACGTCCCGGCGTGAAGGTTTTTTCGGGAGCCTCCATTTCGGGCCGGCTGCCTGCGGCGCTGACGAATGATGAAGCGCTCAGGAGCCAGGGCATCGACGATCTCGGGGTCGGCCGATGGCACCCTTTCGCTCACCTGATCCGCGATGAGATCGGCGCAAAGGGGTGTGTGGGTCATGCCGCGCGAGCCATGAGCCAGGTTCAGCCAGACGCCAGCCGGCGTTTCCACAGACGATGAGTCGGGCAGCGGGCCGACCAGGGGCAGAAAATCAGTGGTTTGGCACCGGAGGGCCGCCCGGCTGCCGACGACCCGGATCGATTCGCCACCGAGCGCACGCCAATGGTCGGGCAAGTGGGCACGAAGCTGGGACAGGTTGGCATCGTCGTCCGCGGCGACTGGCGTGATGTCGTGGCGATCCAGGTTGAATGTGGCGCCAACACAATGCACGCCATCAAGTGCGGGGGTCAGGTAGCCGGCATGGCAGACAGCCTGTTGCCACTGCCGGCTGGCAGTGGTGGCGGCGCAGTAGCTGACCTGGCCGCGGATCAATTTCAAGCGCAGCCAGTCGAGACCTGGCAGCGAACGCGCGGCCTCGGCCATGCAGAGCACCAGCAGGTCCGCTTCCAATACACGACCGTCGTCCAGGGTGGTTACGACCGGGCAGCCAGGCGCGAACTGCTGAACTGCAGCCTGGGTCAATTGGATGCCGGGATGGTTCATCAGGTGCTCGCACCACCGGTCAGGGCGAATAAAGCCGGCATTCTTGAGAACGAAGCCCCCGTCGTCGCGGTGTCCGAGCAATTCATCGGGCCAGGCGCCGCTTTGCAGGGCAGATAACAACTTTTCCCGGCCTCGATCATCTGGCGGATACTGAATAATGTCGTTGAGGCAACCATCATCGGCCCGGGCTGGGAACCTGTGCATCGCCATCCAGCGCAGGGCCCGCACCAGGGCCGTCTGGTAGAAGCGGTTTTGCGGGGTGAGGTGCGGGCTGGGTGTGCTGTAAATGATGCCGGCAAGATTGCCGGACGCGCCCGTGGCAACACCTGCCGGATCGCATACCGTCACTTGCCAGCCCCGCTCGGCCAGGGCTCGCGCGCTGGTGGCGCCAGCAAGGCCGGCGCCGGCAACCAGGGCATGGCCCCGGGTCAGGGTGCGCGGCACGAACCGTCCCGGCCAGTTCGCGGTGAGTCGGTGGCGTTTGCCATTGAAGCCCGCTTCGCGACGGACTGTGAACCGGGCCTGCTCCAGGCCCCGCCGGACGAGCCCGGCAGCACTGAAAGTGGCCACGGTTGCGCCCGGCCGGGACCGGCTTGCCATGGTCTGGAACAAGTCGGGCTGCCACATCTGTGGGTTTCTGGATGGCGCGAAACCGTCCAGAAACCAGGCGTCGACTTCGAACCGTGCCCTGGCCCACAAGGTCGTGGCGTCACCAAACATCAGAGTCAAGTCTATGCCGGCGCCCAAGCGCAGCCGATGATAGCCCGGCGTTGGCGGCGGATAGTCTTGTACCAGCCTGTCTGCATGAGATTTCAGGTCGGGCCAACTGGCCAGCGACCGCGCAAGGTCCACACGCCGCATCGGGTGCAGCTCGGCTGAAACCAGGTGCAGTCTCGCGCCAGCCGGCGCGTTGGCTTGAAAGCATTGGGCGGCCAGAAGGCAATTGAGGCCAGTACCGAAACCGGTTTCGCCAATGACGAACAATTGGCCACTGCGCAGATCGGAAAACCGCCGGGGAAGCCGGTTGGCCTGGATAAACACGACTTCACTTTCGGCCCTGCCCTGGCCACGCATGAAATAGCTGTCCTCATAGAGGGTGGAGACGGGTGTGGCGCCGTCGAATTCGACGATAGCGGTGGTGATTGGCTCGGACGTTGGCTGCATTGGGCCATGTTACTACTGGCTGGGCTGGACTGGATTGCCGGGCGACGGGGATTGATTTTTCGCAAGTGGAGGCAAAACAGGCTGGAAAGGGAGTGTCAGGTGATAAAATGTTATATCATACTAGTCGGATTTTCGTGATCACTGACATGGCCGCTGTATTCAAAACCGACAACCAGACTGCAAATGGTTCTGCGCTCGATCGTGCGGCAATCTGCGTGTCCGCGGTCTGCATGGTGCAGTGTCTGATTTTGCCCCTGCTGATCGTGTTTTCACCGCTGGTGTCGCTTGGTTTTTTTGGCGACGAACTGTTTCATCAGTTGTTGCTGGTGTTGATCGTGCCGGTCAGCCTGATCGCGTTTTACCTGGGTTTCCGTACCCACCGCAACCGGCAGATGCTGGTGCCGGGCATGGCGGGCCTGGTGATCATTATCCTTGCCGCGGTCCTGGAGGAAAGTACCGGGGCATTGGCTACGGCCCTGTTGACCTCCCTCGGTGGCGTATTGCTGATCACCGGTCACTGGCTGAATCTTCGCCGCCGTCGCCAGCTTTGCATGCGCCCCAACCGCTGATCGGTACTTTGGTGCTTTTTGATCCTTGAGCCTTGAGCCTTGAGCCTTGATCCTTGAGCCTCGAACCTGTGCTATCGTTTCTTCAAAGTCACCCTGGCGGGCCGGTTTCCATGTCTCAGCAATTCGACAGCTTCCGCGATTTCTACCCTTATTATCTGGCTGAGCACCAGGACAGGCGCTGCAGGCGAATGCATTTCGTCGGTACGGCGCTGGTGCTGGTCGTACTGATCCTGGCGCTTGTCCAATCGCCCTGGTGGCTGCTGGCTGTGCCGATACTGGGCTACGGTTTTGCCTGGGTGGGGCACTTTGTCTTTGAGAAAAACCGACCGGCGACGTTCAAGTACCCGTTCTACAGCCTGGCAGGCGATTGGGTGATGTTTGTCGACATTCTACGTGGCCGGGTCAAAATCTGAGCATCGGCTGCGGACTATTGCTGCTAAAATCTGGCCAAAATTTCATCAAGGGATTGATCATGAGCGAGATACCTGCCGACCTGCGTTTTGCCGAGACCCACGAGTGGGTCAGCCTGGAAGACGAAGGTGTGGTCAAGATTGGCATTACCGATCATGCCCAACAGCAATTGGGTGACTTGGTGTTTGTGGAACTGCCGGAGGAAGGTGCCTCGTTCGTGCAGGGCGATGCCTGTGCGGTAGTTGAATCGGTCAAAGCCGCCTCTGACATCTATTGCCCGGTTTCAGGTGAGGTCGTGGCAGTCAACGAGCTCTTGATCGATGCGCCCGAGACGGTCAACAACGATCCGTATGCAGACGGCTGGCTGTTCAGCATCCGCCTGGATGATCCGGACGAACTTGAAAGCCTGATGGATGCCGAGGCCTACAAGGATCACACCGAAGAATGATGACCCAGGCCGGCCAGTCGGTCGGCCAATCGGATGGGTTCAGGCAGCCGGTACCTCGGCGTACAGGTCATTGCGAACTTGACTGCGCTGCCCAGGCTGATCCGGTGACCGTTTGAAACAAAGATCGGGCGTACCCCGGCGCGGCTGCGCACAACCATTCCGATTCGCTCATCTCCGTCATGCAGCGCTGATTGCTCACCCTTAAGGTTGCCCGGCTCTTCGAACGTGCCGCACAGGCGGCTTTTCGCGACACCCACGGTCGCCAGCCCGGTTTCCACGCCCAGGTGACAGGCAATGCCGAAGCGGCGCGGGTGAGCCCGGCCCTGACCATCGCACAGTATCAAGTCTGGCGTGATCTTCAGTTGCTCCAGCGCGGCCAGAACGGCGGGTAATTCGCGAAAGGACAATAGCCCGGGGATATAGGGCATTTCAGTCGCCCGTTCGACCACAACCTCGTCAAGCAGGTCCAGCTCCGGAAACGACATCAGCACCACCGCCGCCCGGGTCACGCCACGACCACGCGGAAACGCCGCATCCACCCCCGCCACCGTCCGGATCGTGGCAGGAAGCTCATCGTCTGTGATGACCTTCCCCGCCAGCCGCCGTTGCTCCTCAACAAGCCGCACATAAGTCCCAGCCACCCGAAATCCTCTTGCCTTTAATCTTTAACCTTTAACCACTACTGTCCGGTTAAAGTTGACCAGTATGCCTAAAAGGATAATTTGATCAGCATGTTACGTGTGTTTTTGGGTGGTGTCGACTTGAACGCCGATTTCTGCCATCTTTCGGAGCCCTGCTCCGGAGATGGCCGTCGT
>JBGTLI010000267.1:0-9585 GCA_041744195.1 Wenzhouxiangella sp.
GTTGGTCAGGGCAATCAGCAGGTCGGCATCCTCGATGCCGGCGCGGATCAGGGTCTGGGGATGGGCCGCATGCCCCAGAACCGTCCGGATATCGAGCTTTTCCTGCAATTCACGCAAACGGTCCGGATCGGTATCGACCACCGTGATGTCATTTTCCTCGCGCGACAGGCTACGCGCCATGCCGCTGCCGACCTGACCGGCTCCAAGAATGATGATCTGCATAAGCCTGCTTCTCCCCTCGTATCAGATCAGCTCAGACCTGCTTGGGATCAATCCCCAGTTGCCTGAGTTTGCGGTACAGATGGGTCCGTTCCATTTCCACCGCATCGGCCAGCTTGCCCACGCTGCCCGATACCTCCCTGAGCTTGAAGGTCAGGTATTCCCGTTCGAACGCTTCGCGAGCCTCGCGCAAGGGCATTTGATACAACGCGGGCACACTCGATCCGCCGGCCTGGCGACCGGTGTCGGACTGGCTCAAGGCCTCGTCGACTTCGGATACGGACACCTCGTCATCGCCACCCAGAATGAGCAGGCGCTGAACCAGGTTCTTCAACTCGCGCAGATTGCCGGGCCAGTGATGCTGGCGCAATCGATTCTGGGCCGCGACCGAGAAATGTCGATACGGGACGCCATCGCGGCTGGGAAAATACTCGGCATAGAAGCGGACCAGGTCGGGCACATCCTGCTGACGCTCCCGCAACGGTGGCATGTCGAGTGGAACCACATTGAGCTGATAGTAAAGCGCTTCATCGAACTGGCCAGCGCGGACCAGTTGCTCGAGCCCAATTGTGGTGCCTGCGATCAAGCGCAGGTCCAGTGCAGGGCTGCTCGCCGAATCCGGGTCGAGATGGCCCGATTCCAGGATGCCCAGCAGCAGGCCCTGGGCCGCGCGGTCCAGACGGGCAACGTCTTCAATGAAAAACACGCCGCCCTGGGCCTCGGCCACCAGGCCGGCTTCTTCAGCGTTGCCCAGCAACAGGCGGTTCCAGCCATCGCCCTCCACCCGGGTCGGCGCCGACACGAACGGCCCTTGCGAGCGTCGTGAATGGGCGTGAATCCAGCGTGCCGCCATCCCTTTGCCAACCCCGGCCTCGCCGGTAATCAGCACCGGTGTGTCGTGGGCGGCGATTCGCTCCAGGCGCCGTTTGAGTTGCTGCACTGGCAGTGAACGACCGATCGGCTCCATTAGTGCTGGCACCCGTCGTTTCAGGCCAGCATTTTCCCGCTTGAGCCGTCCGGCCTCCAGAGCATTTCCCACGGTCACCATCAGCTTGGCCAGAGATACCGGTTTTTCAATAAAATCGAATGCCCCCAGGCGGGTTGCCTCGACAGCGGTTTCAACCGAGCCATGGCCCGAGATCATCACCACCGGGCAAGCCAGGGCATCGGCTTCGCACCACTCGCGCAAAAGGCTGATGCCGTCGGTGCCGGGCATCCAGACATCGAGCAGGATCAGATCCGGTTCGCGCTGGCTGCGTGTTTCGCGGGCGGCGGTGGCATCGGCTGCCAGCAGCACTTCATAACCTTCGTCTGTGAGGATGTCGCCGACGAGCTCGCGAATGTCAGGCTCGTCATCGACGATCAGAATGCAGGCACTTCCCATCGCGCTATTGTAGCTGTCCTTGTTCGGCCTGTGTCCTGGCAGTTTGCTGCTCGGCAGGCAACCAGATTCGTATCCTGCTGCCGCCGCTGGCGTTGCCGACCGCGATTCGACCGCCGTGGTCGTCGATGATCCGGCGGATGATCGCCAGGCCGAGACCGGTTCCACGCGGTTTGGTGGTGACATAGGGTTCGAAAACGCGCTCAAGCACTTCAGGCGCGAACCCGGGGCCGTCGTCAAGCAGCGTCAGCGCCAGGCCAGGTTGATCGTCGCCCGGCTCAGGCGCCAGCCGGATCAGGAGGTGTGGCCGCCCCTCCGGGTGCGCTTCCTGGGCATTCCTGATCAGGTTGAGCAGGACCTGGCGCAGGCGTCCGGCATCGGCCATGACCCGCGGTGTTGCTGGCTCGACCCGAACCTCGAATTCAACCGGCATGTCACCGCTGGTGTACAAATCGACGACCTCGTTGATCAGGCTCTCCAGCGCCAATGGCTCCAACTTCAGCGCCACCGGCCGGGCATAGTCGCCAAAGGCATCGACCAGGCGCTTGAGGGTCTCGACCTGGGCCCTGATGGTCGTGGTCGCCTTGGTCAGCAGTAGACGTTGATCGTCTTCAAGCACCCCTTCGAGTTTGTATTGCAGGCGCTCGGCGGCCAGTTGAATGGGTGTAAGCGGGTTCTTGACTTCGTGTGCCAGACGCCGGGCCACTTCAGCCCAGGCCGCCTCGCGCTGGGCCTGATCAAGAATGGTCACATCATCGAATACGACCACCTGCCCGCCGGCCTCTGCCGGCAGTTCAGAGCCGCGGCAAACCAGCACCAGTGGCCGTTCCGGCCTGCCGAGCTGGATTTCCTGCCGCCAGTCGCCGCCGGGGCCGCCACGGCGTGAAGCAACCATCTGAAGAAGCGGCGCGAGGTCGGGCCGATCGGCCTGCAATTGCGCCAGGGTCCGGCCGTGGTCGGTCTCCGGATCAAGCTGCAGAATACGACCAGCCGAGTCGTTGAATGCGCCCAGACGGCCATCGCTGTCGATGGCAAGGACGCCGGCAGAGAGCCGGCCAAGCACGACTTCAAGATAGCGTCTTTGCGCTTCCAGCGCCTGGCGGCTGGCCGCCAATTCGCGGGTCATGACATTGAACGAGCGCACCAGAAAACCAAGTTCATCCCGGCTGGCCACCGATAATTGCTCAGGGAAGCGCCCGGCAGCAATCTCCTCGGTCGCCACGGCCAGCTCACGAATCGGCTGCGACAGGCGGCGCGCGGCGTTGAAGGCCAGCAGCATCGCCAGCAGCGCAGTCAGCATCAGAACCAGGGTCAGGATCAGCACCAGGCTTTGCTGCAGGCGGTCGCGCAGGAAGGCCACGTTGCGATAGTTGTAGTAGGCCTGCTCGATGCGCCCGGCCAGGTGGCTGAATTCAGTCGGCAAGGGATAGATCGCCTGCAGCACCAGAGGAGAAGCGCCCAAGGCAGGCGATCCCAGCGAGGTCAGCACCCTTATCTTGATACCGTCCTCGTCCGCTTCGGCGGCGGCATAGGACTGATTTTCCAGCGCCTGGACCAGAGCAAAGCTGCCCGGCAGATCCGCCAGCAAACGCCCCGGATCGATATTGACCGAGACCTGGGCCTGACCGGAGGCATTGAAAACGGTCAACTCAGTCGGGCCCGAAGCGCTGACCTCGCGCAACAACTGACGAAACAACAAGTCTTCATCGTCGAGCACCAATTGGCCGGCGAGACGGGAGAGTTGGCCGCTGACTTCACGGGTGCGAAGATCCATGAACATCTGGCCAAGCTCGATCGAGTCCGACAGCGCGTGCTCGGTTTCCACATCCAGCCAGCCTTCGACCGTTTCGCTGAGAAACTGAATCGAGAACAGGTAGAGAATGACCACCGGCGGCAAAGCCAGGGCGACGAACACGCCCACCAGTCGGGCCGTCAGCCGGGCGCCGGGTTCGCCCCGACGCTGGCGCTGGATCAGCCGGACCAGGCGGCCGATAATCACCACCACCAGCAACAGCAGGGCAATCCCGGTAATCACGAAGACCCACAACGCCATGCGGCCGAGCTGAGTCGCTTCCTGCTCGACACTGGAGACCAGATACAACGAGGTCAGCAGCACCATCAGCACGGCCACCAATGGCAGGGCGCGCAGGACGCGCCTGAAGCGGTGCCTAAGCGTCATCAGGTAGGTCAGCATCAACCCGCCAGCCATGCCAGGGGCTGCTTGCCCGCCACTCAGCATCAAACCAGACCGGAATTCGCATTGGCGAGGGCAGCCGGGAGCGATCCAACTCGGCCCGGATCTCCACCTGCCAATCGCGCTGAACGACTTCTTCCCGTTTCAGTCCGGTCGCCCAGCCACGGCGCACCGACAGCGATTCCACGGCCATTGCCAGCCGCGGATAGTTGACCTGACGGCCGGTTTTCAGCTCGAGCAACTGGTAACTGCGAACCAGCGGCAAATAGCGCAGCTCAAAGCGATGATTGCGGTCCCGATCCTGCATGGCGATCCAGCCATGATGACGGCTGGTGCGGGTTGTCACCCGAATCGGTATCACGACCCCGTGTTCCAGCGCTTCGACCACCGCTGGCGAGGGCCGCCAGATCACACCGGCGAGGATTTCGAGTTCACCGTTCTCCCACGAGGGCGCCGGATTGACCAGCTCGATCGCCCACTCGCTACTGGCCTCCGGACGGCAGCCGGCGCACAGCAAGATGATAAAAACCGTCGAGATCGTGGTCACCAGGCAGGATCTGCTGCCCCGGGCCCGGCCCGCGACCCGGCAGTTCGGCGTGATCGATGACTTCGAGATGCTCATGTCGCTCCAGAAACGAAAGGGCCTGCTGCCGGTTTTCTGCGTTCAACAGCGAGCAGGTCGCGTAGACAAGAATACCGTTCGGCGCCAGCAGCGGCCACAAACTGTCAAGAATAGTGGCCTGCAGCGTCACCAATGCCTGGATATCGGCCGGCTTGCGCAGCCAGCGAATATCCGGATGGCGACGAATGACGCCGGTTGCCGAGCAGGGCGCATCGACCAGAATGCGGTCAAAGTGCCGGCCATCCCACCATTGCGACGGCTGGGTCGCATCACCGGTGATCAGTTGAGCCGAAAGTGACAGTCGCTCCAGGTTTTCGCGAACGCGGGCCATGCGTTCAACATCGATGTCCAATGCGGTCAGATCCACGTCTGCGCGCTCCAGGATGTGCGCGGCTTTGCCGCCCGGCGCGGCGCAGGCATCAAGCACCCGTTGACCATCGGCCAGTGCCAGGTATTCCACCGCCAACTGGGCCGCACCGTCCTGCACCGAAAGCCCGCCTTCGGCGAATCCCGGCAGGGCGCCGATCGCGGCACGTTGCGCCAGGATCAGGGCATCGGGAACGGATTCGGGCGCAATGGCCTCATGCCCGGCTTCGGCCAGGGCCGCCACGGCTTCGGCCCGGGTCCAGTGCCGACGGTTGACACGAAGGCACAGCGGCGGCGGCTCATTGCCCTGGGTGAGGATCTGTTGCCAATCCTCCGGCCAGTCGGTACGCAGCTGGTTGATCAGCCAACCGGGGTAACCGAAACGGAAGATCGGGTCGTCCGCCAGTTCGGACTCCAGGGCTTCGCGCCGACGCAGATAATTGCGCAACACCGCATTGGCCAGCCCGGTCAACCGTTTCAGGCCCGCTTCCCGCACGGCCTCGACGGCTGAATGAACGATGGCGTGGTCAGGTTCCCGGCCCTCCCGCAACTCCGCCAAACTGACTGCGAGCAAAAAGTACGCGGGGCGGTCGCGGCGCTGTGGCGGCCGCTTGAGCAACTGGCCCAGCAGATGACTGATCGCCGGCCAGTCACGAAGCACGCCATGGCACAGTCGTCGGGCCAGGGATCGGTCACGGCTATCGTCCAGTTCCATCAACAGCGGCTCCAGTGCGCCATCAAGCGCCTGGCCCCGGTCCAGGACGGCCTGAACGGCTTGAGCCGCAACCAGGCGCGGGCGGGCGCCTTCCGACGCTTCAGTTGTCAATGTCGACTCCTTGTCGATCAGGCCCAGCCTGGATGGGCATTCAACCAGTCGCGGGCGCTGACCCGCTTTCGCCCGGGCGCCTGCAACTCAGTGATTTCCAGGCAGCCGGCGCCGCAGGCGACAATTATTCGGTCCCGGCGTCCATGGCCGCGAACCAGTTCACCCGGGTCGCCGCGACCCGTATTGCCGGCTTCGGCCCGAAAAATCCGGTAACTCAGGCCCTCAATCTCGGCAAAAGCCACGGGCCAGGGGTTATAGGCGCGCACCGCACGGGACAGCGTCTGGGCGTCGTCATGCCAATCCAGGCGGGCGTCATCCTTGTTGAGCAATTGTGCATGGGTGGCCAGCGCCGGGTTCTGCCTGACCGGCGCCGGCAGCGTGGAACTGATCAGGCGTTCCAGTCCGTCCAGCATTACAACAGCCGCCATCCGGGCCAGTCGGTCATGCAACTCGCCAGCACTCTCGGCCGGCTCAATTGGCGTGGCGGCCTGCAGCAACACCGGCCCGGTATCCAGGCCGGCATCCATCTGCATCAGCGATATGCCGGACTCCTGGTCGCCAGCAAGGATAGCCTGGTTGATCGGGCTCGCACCACGCCAGCGCGGCAGCAGGGAGGCGTGCAGGTTCCAGCAGCCATGGATCGGCAGGTCCAGCACAGCCTGGGGCAGGAGCAGGCCGTAAGCGGCCGTGATCAGCAAGTCAGGTTTCAATTCAGCCAGCGCGGCCCGAGCGTCGGGCGATTTCAGGTTGGCCGGCTGATACACAGGGACCCCGGCATCGACAGCAACCTGCTTGACCGGCCCGAAGCGCACTTTGCGACCGCGGCCGGCGCCGCGATCGGGTTGGGTCAGGACAGCCAGCGGCCGGTGGTCGGAATCAATCAGCGCCTTGAGGGCCGGGACCGCGAAATCCGGCGTCCCGGCAAAGATCGTCGCCAGCGGCTTCACGCGTCGGTTTTTTCCTGGCGTTGCTGTTTGCGCAGACGTTTTTCCAGCATCCGGCGTTTCAGGGGAGAGAGGTAGTCGACGAATACCTTGCCATCCAGATGATCGATTTCGTGCTGAATACAGACTGCCAGCAGGCCTTCGGCCTCCAGTTCGAACGATTCACCATCCAGACCGAGGGCGCGCACACGGACTTGTTCGGCCCGCTCCACCTCGGCATAAACGCCCGGTACCGACAGGCAGCCCTCCTCGCAGGTCTGGGAGCCGCTGCGGTCAAGGATCTCGGGGTTGATTAAAAACCGCGGTTCGTCACGGGCCTCGCTCAAATCCATGACGACCAGCCGAATGCCTTCATTCACTTGGGTCGCGGCCAGCCCGATTCCGCGCGCCTCGTACATGGTTTCCAGCATGCTGGCCGCCAGTTCGCGCTCGTGGTCGGTGACCTGATCGACCGGTTTGGCCACGCGACGCAGGCGCGGATCGGGAAATTCAAGTATGCTCAGTCGTGACATAAGATGAAAGAAATCGCTTAAACGTGCGTTTTACAATGATAATGTTTATGATAGCCTCAGAAAAATCAAGCCCGTCGGCCCCACCTGGAGGGAATCGCCCAGTGAAACGTTTACTCATTACCGTGGTCATTCTGTGCCTTGCTCTCAGTGTACAGGCTCAGCAAGTAGAACTGCGCGAAGATCACCCCCGCGAATATATTGTTCAGCAGGGCGACACCCTGTGGGATATCGCCAGCCGGTTTCTCACCCAGCCCTGGCAGTGGCCCGCCATCTGGCAGGCCAATCCTCAGGTTGACAACCCGCACCTGATCTTTCCGGGTGATCGCATCTCGCTGGAGTTTTTCGGCGGCGAACCAAGGCTGGTGGTTGACTCGACCCGCAGACTATCACCGGAAGTGCGGCGTGAGGCGATCGATGGACCGGTCAGCACCATACCCTATGACGCGATTGCCCCTTTCCTGCGCCATCCGCGCATTATCAGCAACGAAGAACTCAGCGGTCTGCCTTACGTGGTGGCTAACCTGGAACAGCGCACCGTGGCCGGCCCCGGCGACCGGACATACGTGCGAGGCCTCGACGATGCCCCGGTCGGTCAGGAAGTGGTCATTGCACGGCTGACCTACCAGTTTGAGGATCGCAGCGAGCCGGACGGCAGTCTGCGTCTCCGACGCAATCAGATACGCCAGGGCGGCGGGGCCGTCCCGCACAGCGAGCGGCCCTCCAGCCGCATCTGGCAAACCACATTCGGCCGCATGGCGCGCTACGATTTCCCGGTGATCGGCTACGAGATGTGGGAAGCCGCCCGCGCCCGTGTTGTCCAAACCGGTGACCCGGCCATTCTCGAGCTGACCGACGGACGGCGCGAAGTGATGGCCGGCGATTACGTTCTGCCGGTCGACCATCACATCTACAACCCCAACTTCCACCCGCGCGCGATGGCCTCAATCCCGGAGAGCGCGCGTGTTCTGACCGTCAGCGAAGCCTATTATGGCGTTGGTCACTACCAGATCGTCGCTGTTTCGATCGGCACCGCCGACGGGGTTGAAGCCGGTCATACGTTTTCCGCTTTCCGGGTTGGCCAGACCATCCGCGACGACCAGCAGTATCCCGTGCGGGCTCGGGTTGCCGGCGGAAACGCCCGTAGCACGCATGTTGACCTGCCGGATGAATATGCTGGCCAGGTCATGGTCTTCCGGCCATTTGAACGCATCAGCTACGCCATTGTTCTGGACGGCACCCGGGCCATTCGTCCCGACGACCGGCTGTCCCATCCCGACCGCAGACTTTAATCACCGGGAGCATGCCGGCACCGGACAACGCCCGCACCTGGCTGGCCCTGGTGCTCGCGACGGGACTGGGCGCGCGACGGGTGGCGCGCCTGACCGAGTGCCTCGGCAGCGCCGGCAACTGGGCCGGGCAGTCCGACGCCGAACTGGCTCATTGTGACATCGACCCTGCCCTGATCCGAGCCTTGCGCAAGCCCGATGAGGACCGCATGGCGCGCTGCCTGGCATGGCTTGAGGCTCCCGAACACCATCTGATTACCCTCGACGACGAATACTACCCTCCGCTTTTGCGCCAGATCAGCGATCCGCCGCCGGCATTGTTCGTGGTCGGCTGCCTTGATCTGCTGGTTCGGCCACAAGTCGCCATCGTCGGCAGTCGCAACGCCACGCCGGGTGGCCTCGCTCACTCGCGTTCTTTCGCCGCCACCCTGTCCCGGGCCGGCTTCATCATCACCAGTGGCCTGGCCGCCGGCGTCGATGCCAGTGCGCATCAAGGCTGCCTGGATGCCGGGGGGCAGACACTGGCTGTCATGGGAACCGGGCCAGACCAGGTCTACCCGGCCCGGCACAAGTCGCTTGCGCGCCAAATCATGGGCCAGGGTGCGTTGATCAGCATGTTTCCGCCCGGTATCGAGGTCAGGCCGGCCAATTTTCCGGCCCGCAACCGCATTATCAGCGGCATGAGCCTGGGTACCCTGGTTGTGGA
Organism: Wenzhouxiangella sp.; assembly: GCA_041744195.1. Lineage (GTDB taxonomy): Bacteria > Pseudomonadota > Gammaproteobacteria > Xanthomonadales > Wenzhouxiangellaceae > Wenzhouxiangella. The sequence continues at coordinate 9,057 of JBGTLI010000267.1, forward strand.
GGCCGGGCTGCGCAGCGGTTCGCTGATCACCGCCCGCCTGGCCAGCGAACAGGGTCGGGAGGTTTTCGCCATCCCCGGTTCGATTCAGAATCCGCAAGCCCGCGGCTGCCACCAGTTGATCCGCCAGGGGGCGAAACTGGTCGAAACCGCCGAAGAAGTCGTCGAAGAACTGGCGCCGCTGGCAGGTGAATTGGCCGACAGTATCCGGGCATTGCTGGCAGTGACGGGGAACTCAGCCCTTGACAAAGCGTCCCAGCCACCGCATATCCAGAGCGATCCTGAATATGAACAATTGCTCGAAGCGATCGGCTTCGAACCTGCCCCCATCGACGAGATCATTCGGCGCTCGGAGTTGACGACCGCCGCGGTATCCTCCATGCTGCTGATCATGGAGCTGGATGGTCGGGTCGTTGCACACCCCGGCGGACGTTACAGCCGTGCCGGGTAACAAGGCCTCCGACAAGGACCGGAATGGATGAAGGAAAACGTGCTAGACCTACTGATGTACCTGTTCGAAAACTATATCTAC
>JBGTLI010000268.1:0-13142 GCA_041744195.1 Wenzhouxiangella sp.
CACTGATGGGGCCACGAATCAGAATCTGCGCGAGTTGATGAAGCGCTTCATTTTTCATTGCCTGGGTCGGAACCTGGGTCAGCATGAACTCGATGTCGCCGATCAGGTCGGGATGCAATCTGCCGCGCGATTGAGCCAGACCGGCGAACCACTTCAATTCGCTCAAGGGGCGCTGGCGATGCCCCTGAATCCGCTCCACTAGGTCGGCGCTCGAAACCGCGACGCCAGCCGATGCCGGCATCGGCTCGGCAAACATCGGCGGCTCCATATCGGTAATCGATCCATCAAAAAACCAGGCGCCAGAACCTGGATCGATCAGCAGCAAGGGCCAGGCCCCATGAGTTATGACGACCGGTTTGCTCCAGGTCTGACGACGCAGATGTTCGGCGAGAGTAAAAAATCCCGCTTTCTCTCCCACCGCCAAAGGCTTCCAGATCGACTCGACCGTTCCTGGCGCCTGGCCATCGAAAATGTCGGACGCTGACTGCGTTTCCTGGATATCCTCGGCCTCGAACTCGAAATCGCCCGTGGCCAGGTCGGTCAGGAGCTTGAGGAACTCACGGGACCGAAGGGGTTTGCCAAGCGGAAAACGCGCCTGGAAATCCTTGCGGCGGCTGAAGGCAATCGCGAGTTGGCCGTGCTGGGTCAAACCCTTCCAGACCTGCTCACCATCGGCCGAGTCGATATCAACCAGAGTGACATCGCCGCCGGGTTGCTCGGATATATCCCAGACCTGGCCTGAATCACGGCCTCCGGCAAGATTGAGCAGAGATCGCATCACCATCAGATCCTTCGGACCCACCTTCAGTGCCGACAAGATCAAATGGTCTGTCATTGAACTAGCCTTTTAAACAGTTTCGCATGTCCGTTAGCATACCGTTGCGGGGCAAAAAGCCCAAGGAAAATCAACGCGAAACATTTCACAGTTTGCCGGGAAACAGTTGAATAACCACGGCGGCCAGCCAGAAACTTGCCCTCAGTCGGGTCGAACCTGGGCGAAAATCAGCTTGACCTGCTCCATCGCCGCAGCCAGTGTGGCGTAAATTTCATCCAGACTGATTGGCACGGCAACAATCCCCGCCGCCGGATTGGCGACGATGCTCAGACTGGCGTAATCAAGACCGGCCTCACGAGCCAGCGCGGCCTCAGGCATGGAGGTCATGCCGACCAACGTACAGCCGTCCGCCGCCAGCTTTCGGATTTCGGCGGCAGTCTCCAGCCGGGGGCCCTGGGTGACGGCACAGCAGCCCCCGTCATGGACGACAACGTCGCAATCTTCCGCGGCCTGCAAAAGAGCCTGCCGCAGCGGCCCGGCAAAAGGCTCGCCAAACTCGATGTGTTCCAGCGCCGATCCCTCCTCATCACTGAACGAATGAGCCCGGCCCCAAGTGTAGTCGATCAATTGGTCCGGCAGAACCAGGCTGCCAACGGCCAGTTCAGGATCGATGCCGCCAACCGCATTGAGTGCGATGACCCGACTGACGCCAAGTTGGCGCAAGGCATCAATGTTGGCCCGGTAGTTGACCCGGTGCGGGGGAATCGAATGCGGGTTGCCATGGCGGGCGATGAACCAGGCCCGGCACTGCCCAAGGCTGACCCTTGCAGGCATCGAAGACGGCAGGCCGTATCGGGTTTGAATGTTGCGTGCATCCAGTTGTTCAAGCAGATCCAGTGCGCCGGTGCCGGCGATAATTCCCAATGTCATGATGGACTGACCGCCCAGATATCATCAAGCTGGCGCCAATAACCATGCCAGTCCATCCCGCAGCCAAAAACGTAGCGGTCCGGCAGGCTCAGGGCAGCATCGTCGACCCAGCCCCGCGGCAGTCCGCGGTCGTGCTGCTTGACAGTCAACGCAACCGTGATCACTTCCTCTGCGCCCTCTTCGAGCAAGCGGTCGCGGACCGCCTGCATCGTGTAGCCTTCATCGAAAATATCATCGACCAGAATGATCGTTCCATCCACACGCTCGGGCCAGCGGCCCCACTTCAGGGCGCCGCCGCTGGTCTTGCCCCGGTAGCGGGTCGCATGCAAATGATCGATCAGGATCGGCCGCTGGAGTCGCCGGCTCAATTCAGCAGCCGGGTACATGCCGCCATTCATCACAACCATCAGGGTGACTCGCTCACGGTTGGCCAGTCGACCCTCCAGCCGTCCGGCCTGATCGTCGAGCGCGGCGGCGATGCTGGCGGCGTCAACGATCCGCTCGGCGCCAGTTGGCCATTGCCCCGGCCATTGCTCAAGCAGGTTCATCGGCCCGCTCCGGTTGCTGGCGGGCCATTTGCTCGACATTCTCCAGTCTCAGCCTCTGGGTCGGGAACGCGATTTCGGCGCCGTGCGAGACAATCACATCGGCAACTTTCAGCAGCACATCCTCGCGTACACGATGGTACTCAGCCCAGTTGGTCGTCTTGGTGAAACAATAAATCATGATATCGAGCGAATGCGGTCCGAATACGTCGAAATGGACCATGATGATCTGGTCGGTCGCGATTTCAGCGTGCGACTGGATCAGTTTGCGAATGTCATCGACCACGGCGCGAATAACACCCTGATCATCATAACGAATGCCGATATGGTCGAAGATTCGGCGATGGGTCATGCGAGAGGGGTTCTCAACTGTGATCGTGGTGAAGGTCGCGTTGGGCACATACATCGGGCGCCGGTCAAACTTGCGAATGGTTGTCATGCGCCAACCGATGTGTTCCACCGTGCCCTCGATCGACCGGTCGGGCGAGCGCACCCAGTCCCCGACCGAAAATGGCCGGTCCATGAATACCATGAAGCCGCCAAAAAAATTGGCCAGCAGATCGCGGGCGGCCAGACCGACCGCGATACCGCCGACGCCCCCGGCAGCCAGAAATCCGGAAATCGGGATATTCAGGATGCTGAGCATGGTCAGAACCCCGGTCAGGACGACCGCGATACGGACGATCCGGCCAAGCACGCTGACCGTAGTGATATCGATATCGACGTTGCGCTTGCGCCGCTCGGCGACAAACGCCTTTTCAAACCCTGTGACCAGGCGAAACCCCAACCAGGTGGCCGCAACCACCAGCCCAAGCTGCTGGGCGCCACCAAGAAACTCCGGGCTGAACCCCAGTGCTTCGCTGTGTGGCTCGATCACTCGGGCCGCCATGACCATCCCCTGCCACCAGATCAGCAGTGAAATGGGCCGCTTGCCGGCATAGACCACGGCGTTGTCCCACAGGTGGGAGGTTTTCGCGGCAATCTTTTCCAGGTGATTGACGAAGATGCGGTAAATAAACTCCAGCAACAACGCTGCCAGGATGATCAGAAAGGCCTGAACGACCCAACCGGGTAGCCCGATGACGCCACTGATCCTGTCAAGAATTTCTGTCATTTGCTTAGTCGTTTTTGTCGTTAATTTGGGTCGAAAAAACAGTGTGCTATTGGCAAAGCGACGCCAGCGAATCGCGCCAGGCCCTGAATTCAGGCACAGTCAACTGCTCGTCGAGACTGGCCATGGGCCTGCCGTACAGCTTGCTCATGGCCTGGCTGTCCGGTGTCAGCAGATCGGACGCTGACGCCAGCACCTGCCGGGCCGATGAGGGCTTGCAGACCAGGGCCAGGTCGCAGCCTGCGGCAAAAGCCTGTTCGAGCCGGCCGCCCAGATCACCAGCAGTGGCCGCGCCGACCATATCCAGGTCATCCGAAATCACCAGCCCATCGAATCCCAACTCGCGACGAAGGCGCGCGCCGATCCACAGGTCTGAAAATCCGGCCGGCCGCGGATCAACTGCCGGGTAGCATACGTGCGCCATCATAACGGCCTGAAACTGGCTGGCAAGTCGGGCGAAAGGCTGGATGTCGTTGTCCAACTCGTCCAGGGACCGGCTGTCGGTCACTATTTCGGTATGCGAATCAGCCACCACCGAGCCATGACCGGGGAAATGCTTGGCGCAGGCGGCCATGCCGGCGTCCCGCATACCGGCGATGTAATGGGCCGCCAATTCACAAACCCCATCGGGGGTGTCGGACATGGCCCGATCGCCGATCACCACGCTGCCGCAGTCCAGGTCGAGCACCGGGGCCCAACTCAGATCGACGCCGTACTCCAGGACTTCGGCCGCCATGACCCGGCCATGCCGGTATGCCAGGTCGCGGGCACGCTCGGGATGCGAGCGGTGCCAGCGTCCGAGTACGCCCAACGGCGGTAACGGCGTAAAGCCGTCCCGAAACCGCTGCACCCGCCCCCCTTCCTGATCGACAGTGATAACCAGCCGCGGTGAACGCAGGGCCGCCAGTGACGCAGTCAGGGCGCGCAACTGTTCAGGGGACTCATAGTTGCGGCTGAACAGAATCACGCCGCCGACAGCCGGGTGGCCCAGCAGGTCGGCCGTGGTCTGATCGAGCTTGAGCCCGTCGATGCCGACGATCAATGGCCCCAATGGCAATTCAGCGCTCATGTGCGTTCAAACAGGGCAATGGATTCAACATGGGCCGTATGCGGAAACATATCAGCAATGCCGGCGCTGACCAGCCTGAAACCATGCTCCCGAACCAACTCACCGGCATCGCGCGCCAGTGTCGCCGGGTTGCATGAGACATAAACTACCCGCCTGGCGCCACTTCCGGCCACCAACGGCAGGATCTCGAATGCGCCCGATCGGGGTGGATCGATCAACGCGGCATCAAATCCTTCCCGGTACCACGTCCGATCAGAAACATCGGCCGTCAGGTCGGCAACATCCAGTTCAATATTGGTCAGACTATTCTTGTTCGCGTTGGCGCGGGCAGCATTGATCAGTTCAGGCGCGCCCTCAACACCGGTGACGTGAGCTGCCCGGGTTGCCAGCGGCAGGGTAAAGTTGCCCAACCCGCAGAACAGATCCAGCACGCGTTCGGTGCCCTGAAGCGCCAGCATGTCCAGGGCGGCCAGGATCAACTTTCGATTGATCTGCGCGTTGACCTGCACAAAGCTCTGCGGATGGAAATCCAGCTCCAGGTCGAACTCGTCGAGCCGGTAGCTCAATTGATGCTGTTCGGGCGCCAGCCTGAAAACCGTATCCGGCCCTTTGGGCTGCAGGTAGACCGCGATGTTTTCATCGTCAGACCATCGGCGAAGCCGGTCCAGATCATCCTCGGTCAAAGGATCGAGATTTCGAATGACGATGGCCGAACCGTCGTCGCCGCTGGCCGTCTCGACCTGAGGCACGGCACTGGCGATCGACAATTCGCCCAGCAACTCGGACAGACTGGTCAAACGGTTGCTGAAATCAGGATGCAGTACCGGGCAGTGGCCAACATCGGCGACAAAGCGGCCCTGCGGTTCGCGGAACCCGACCAGAACCCGGCCCTTGCCCTTGACCCAGCGCGCACTCAAGCGCGACCGTCTCCGGTAATTCCAGGGCTCGGCCGAAAGCGGTTCCAACCAGCTTTCAGGCTCGACCTCGCCGAGGCGTTGCAGGTTGTCGACCAGGCGTTTGTGCTTCCAGCGCAATTGCGCATCATGATCGAGGTGCTGAAGCGCGCAGCCGCCGCAGGCGCCGAACCAGGGGCACCCGGGCTCGACCCGCTCCGGAGACGCGGTGATCACTTCCTGGCAAATCGCCTCATCGTGCTTGCGCGCCCGGTCGATCAACTTCGCGCTGACCGTCTCGCCCGGCAGCGCGCCGTGGACAAACACCGCCTTGCCCTCGATCCGCCCTACCCCACGCCCATCATGGGCCAGGTCGGTCACATCAACAACAATCGGCTCCACCGGCAACTTGCGGCGTCTTCTCATAAGGCTATGGTGAGTTCTGGTCATCAAACCGGGCCTGCGGAGCAGAGCCCGGTCATCGGATTAAGGTTTAACGAACTGGCGAACCAGCATCGCTCATTTCTGGGTCCAGGATCCATCGGCCTGCTGGTAGTACCAGCCTGGACGGGCGTTGGCGACCCACTGGCGGGCGAAGGTTTCGCGGATGTCGGACTCCCATTCAGGGTGGCCGTTGGCAATCGCGATCTCACGATAGACGGCATTGCGGTCGGCGTTTTCCTCGCTCACCACACGCTCCAGGTTGCGACGATCAGCCAGAGAGACCGCCGCGCGATCACGAATCTCCACCAGACCATTACGGGTCAGGCCAATCGCGCCAGCTTCGTACCATCCGGCCAGGTTGCTACGATGGCGTTCGGCCATCCGCTGCCTGATCGATTGGATCTGGGGCGTGTCTATATTGATATTGGGCGCCTGGGCGTAGGCACTGGCAATGATCAGGTTGGACCAGTGGAAGCCGCTGGTAGGTGGCGGCGGCGCTTCCTCCCGTCGGCCGTTGTCACCCAATACGTCCTGGATGAACCGGTCCGCGGCACGCTCAGCCGCAGCCTCGGGGAAATACACGTTGATGGTGACACAGGCGGCCAGAGCCATCACGGCGCCAATCACCAACAAAGAAACTTTGCGATTCATTCTGGTTACTCCTCACGAGCCCACAAGCGGGAACGAGCCCAGTGTATGCCGGGCCACTTAAATCACTGCTGAATAGTATAACTGTTGGTTGGCTGGTTGGCTGGGGGCTGGTTTGTTAGACGGCCTGGAGGGCGTCGGCCAGGGTGCGGAAGCCGCGGGCGGTGATTTTGGCTTTGACCCCTTTCAGATTACCTTCCGGCACCAGGGCCTGGTCGAAGCCCTGGCCAGCGGCTTCGCGCAGGCGCTCCTCGCCGTTGTAGACGGGGCGCAGTTCGCCTGAAAGTCCGATTTCTCCGAACGCGATTAGGCCCTTGGGCAACGACTTTTCACGCAGCGAGGACTTCAGCGCCAGGGCGATGGCCAGGTCGCTGGCGGTTTCGGTGACCCGAATACCGCCGGCCACATTGACAAACACATCCTGATCGCCGATGGCGATGCCTGCATGACGGTTCATGACCGCCAGCAACAGGGCAAGACGATTGGGGTCAATGCCCACTGCCACCCGGCGCGGATTGGACAACGTCGATGGGGCGACCAGGGCCTGGACTTCCACCATCAACGGACGAGTCCCCTCGCGGGTCACCAGCACGCAGGTACCCGGTGCCGGCTCCTGCTGGCCGGACAAAAAGATGGCCGACGGGTTGCCAACCGCTTTCAGGCCCTTGTCGGTCATGGCAAACACGCCCAACTCATTGGCAGCGCCAAATCGGTTCTTGACCGCACGGACCAGCCGGAAGCGACTGCCCGAATCAGATTCGAAATACAGCACCGCGTCGACCATGTGCTCCAGAACGCGCGGGCCAGCCAGCGCGCCTTCCTTGGTCACGTGCCCGACCAGCACGACCGCACAACCGGTACGCTTGGCAAACTGCACCAGGCGGGCGGCGCATTCACGCACCTGGGCGACAGCGCCAGGCGCCGACTGCAGTGATTCGGTCCATACCGTCTGGATCGAATCGACCACCATAAAGGCCGGCTTGCGCGCAGCCGCCGTTGCCAGGATGACCTCAAGGCTGGTTTCGGTCAGGCATTCGAGATCGCGCGGGTCAAGATCCAGTCGCCGGGCGCGCATCGCTACCTGCGCAGCCGACTCCTCTCCGGTCACGTAAAGGCTGGAATTGTTCGCCCCCAGGTGGGCCTGGGCCTGCAACAGCAGGGTGGACTTGCCGATGCCCGGGTCACCACCGAGAAGGACGACCGACCCTGGCACCAGCCCGCCACCGAGCACACGATCGAGCTCTGTCAGGCCCGAAGACAGCCTTTGGGCACTGTCTTCTGCCCGCACATCGGACAGGCGGGTGACTTCGCCCGAGGCCGTACCCGACCAGTTGCCGCGCCCTTTCGGTCCCAGCGCCCCCTTGCCTGGAGAGGCGACAGCTGCCTCCTCCAACGAGTTCCAGGCTTCGCAATCCGGACACTGACCCGACCATTTTGGAAACCCCGCCCCGCACTCCCGGCAGGCATACATTGATTTTGGTTTTGCCATGGGGGCATTTTAGGGCGGAAAGGAGGGGGAAAGGAGGGGGAAAGGGGAAAGGGGAAAGGGGAAAGGGGAAAGGGGGAAGGGGGAAGGGGAGAGGGAAGACGGAACGGGGGGCGGGAACGGGTTAGACTGTCGGTGGACTGATAACTGCATCCCATTGTTTGCGATGAATGGCAACGAACAACCCCTGATCGGCGAATCCCCGGCTTTTCTGGAAATACTCGATGAAGTCTCGCGTGTCGCGCCGCTGAATCGGCCCGTGCTGATTGTGGGCGAGCGTGGTACCGGCAAGGAACTGATTGCCGAGCGGGTACATTTTCTATCGCGCCGGTGGGATCAGCCCCTGGTTCGGATGAATTGTGCGGCCATCAGCGAGACCCTGCTCGAGTCTGAATTGTTTGGCCACGAGGCCGGGGCCTTTACCGATGCCAGCCGCAAGCGTCATGGTCGCTTTGAAGAAGCAAACGGCGGCTCGCTTTTTCTCGATGAATTGGCAGCCACAGCCTTGACCGTCCAGGAAAAGATCCTGCGGGTCATCGAATACGGCCAGTTTGAACGGCTGGGCTCATCGCGAACCATTGAGGTCGATGTGCGCCTGATCGGGGCCACCAATGAGGATCTACCCGAACTGGCCGACCAACACCGGTTCCGCGCCGACCTGCTTGACCGGCTGGCCTTTGACGTCATTACCCTGCCGCCGCTGCGCGCCAGGCGCGAAGACATCCTGCCACTGGCCGAACACTTTGCAATGCGGATCACCCGCGAGCTCGAGCGCGAAGTTTTCGCCGGGTTCTCCAGCGCCACACGCGAACTCCTGATGAGCTACCCGTGGCCAGGCAATGTCCGACAGCTCAAGAACGTTATCGAGCGTGCCGTCTATCGCCACGAAGCGCCCGAAGAACCGGTGAGCAATATCCAGTTCGACCCCTTCGAATCTCCCTGGCGTCCGCGTCAGGCGAGAGGACCAGCCGGTTCGTCAGCGGCTACCACCCTGCCTGACAAACTACCGGACAATCTGCGTGAACACTTGGACGAGGTCGAAAAAAAGCTGGTGCTGAGAGCGTTGAGTATTGCCGGGAATCATCAGGCACAAGCAGCCGAGAGTCTCGGCTTGAGCTACGACCAATTGCGCGGCATCATGCGCAAATACGGGCTTACCCGCGGGAAACGCTCTCCATCGCCTTCCTGACCACTGGCACTGCCAGCTCGACCCGATTGCGGCCACCGTCTTTGGCTTGGTAGAGCGCCTTGTCGGCCCGCTTGAGCAGTTCGGAGTAATCCTTTTCGTAACGGCTCGACAACGCCAGCCCGATACTGACCGTCAATCGCAGAACCGCGCCCTGCACCTCGATTCGCTCTTCTTCGATCCGGCGCCGCAATTTCTCGGCCACTTCCCGCGCATGGGTCAAATCAACCTGGCGCAGCAAAACGGCAAACTCTTCGCCGCCCATGCGACCGATCAGGTCGTCGCCCCGCAATGCTTGGCGACAGACACGGGCGAAAGCCCGCAGCGCTTCATCTCCAACCGGATGGCCGTAGGTGTCGTTGACCTGCTTGAAGTAATCAAGATCCATGATCAGCAGACCCATTTCATGACCTTCCTCCAGCGCCTGCCGGTGGGCCGCCTGGGCCTCTTCCATGAAGATTCGGCGGCTGCACAAACCAGTCAGTGAGTCCGTGCTGACCAGGTATTGCAGTTCCTGCTCGGCCTGGATGCCACGAATGGCGGCACCGATTGTCGCTGCGGCAATGCCCAGGGCGTCAATCTCGATTTGGCTCCAGGTGCGACCGAGGGTGCAGTCATCGAACCCGATCTGACCCCAGAACAGTCCGTCGAAGAAGATCGGCACGACCAGGATCGACCGGATGCCCTGGGCCTCGATCAGCAAGCGTTCAGCCTCCGGCAGGTCTTCAACCAGCCCATGGACCGGCTCACCGCGTTCGAGCAGATCATGCCAGTTGGGAATGGCTTCGCTATAGTTCACCCCCTGCATCTTCGGGTTCTGGATTTGCGGCTCGACGCCGGGACCCACCCATTCGTAGCGCATGCTGGCAAGCAGCTCACCGGTTTGCGGTTCAGTATGATTTTCGAACACGTAAACACGGTCAGCTCCAACAGCCTGGGCAAGCCCGGCAAGGGCGTCACCCATGACGTAGCCTTTATCGTTGGTGCTGAACAGCAATCTGGCTGCTTGCGCCAGGGCGCTCAGAATGGCCTCCCGCGCCTGTTTGCCCATTTCAGCCTGCTTGCGTCCCGTGACATTGCGTGAAATCCCTTGAATGCCCGTCACCGTGTTGTTTTCGTCGACAATCAGAGTCGCGATGATCTCAACCGTGATTTCACGCCCGTCGGCACATTGCTGACACACTTCGACCCGCTGGGCCTCGGGTCGGGTGAATTCACCCCGCTCGAAACGCTTGATACGATTGCGGATCAGGCGACGGATAGCCTTGCGCTGCTCCGGCACCACTGAGCCTAGAAAGGTCTCGGCCATCGCCTGTTCAACGCTGAGTCCACGCAGGCGGGTAATCGACGGACTGATATAGGTGAATTTGAGATCCGGCAGCCGAACCGTCCAGATCACATCGGTGGCGTTTTCGGCCAGAAGGCGGTAGCGGGCTTCCGACTCGGCCAATTCGCCGCGGATCAACTCGGCCTTGTTGGCCAGGTCTTTCAAACGTTGGCTGAACAGAAAGACCAGCGACAGGCTCAAGCCGAGGAGGAAGATTATGCTCAGCCCCCCGACTACCTGCAACCACGTCACCGTTTCAATCATGGGGGGATAATACCCGATCAGCCGTACCCGGCCCATAGCCTCGAATTCAGACGGCCAAACCTGCTGCGTGACCGGAAGCCCACGCCCACTGGAAGTTGTGGCCGCCCAGTTGACCGGTCACATCGACCACCTCGCCGATAAAGTACAGACCGGGATGGGCGTGGGAGACCATGGTCTTCGAAGACAGCTCAGCGGTATCGACGCCGCCGATCATGACTTCGGCCGTGGCATAGCCCTCGGTTCCGGCGGGCCAGACCATCCACGGCTTGCACGCCTTGGCGATCAAGTTGATTTGTTCATCACCCACTTCCGTCATCGGCAGGTCATCCAGCCACAGATCAACCCAGCGCTGAGCCATGCGTCGAGGCAGCAGTTCGGCGAGCACGTTCTTGACCGTCACTTTCGAGCGTTCCGCGCGCAGGGCGCGCAAATGCCCCACGAGATCAAAATCAGGCAGCAGGTCAATCGCCACCGGATCACCTGGCTGCCAGTACGACGACACTTGCAGCATCGCCGGCCCGCTCAAGCCCTTGTGGGTAAACAGCATGCTCTCGCGAAACGCGCCGTCACCGGTCTGACTGAAGGTATCCAGCGAAACACCCGCCAATCCTTCAATCTGCTTCAACTTTCGCCCATCAAGCACAAACGGAACCAGCGCCGCTCGGGTTGGCTGAATCGCCAGGCCCAGCGACCGGGCAAAATCCAGCCCGAACCCGGTCGCCCCCATGCGCGGTATCGGATAGCCTCCGGTTGCAATCACCAGCGACTCGCAGCTGATCTTGCCGTGGGCCAGACTCAGCCGGTGCGGCGGGCCCAATTGCTCGATATCGACCGCCGAGTGAGTCCGAACTGCCACACCGGCCGCTTCGCACTCGGCCAACAGGATGCGCACGATATCCTTGGAAGACCGGTCGCAGAACAACTGGCCCAGTTTTTTCTCGTGATAGGGCACCTGGTGCTTGTCGACCAGTCCGATAAAGTCCCATGGCGTATATCGGCTCAGGGCCGACTTGCAGAAATGCGGATTGGCCGAAAGAAAATTCTCCGAGGTGCAATACAGGTTGGTGAAGTTGCACCGCCCACCTCCTGACATCAGGATCTTCTTGCCCACCTTGTTGGCGTGGTCCAGCACCAGCACAGACCGCCCCCGCCGCCCGGCAGTTATCCCGCACATCAGACCTGCCGCCCCCGCCCCGATCACTACAACGTCCCAGTGCCGGGATCCAGCGGAATCAATCATTGCCTCATTTTACCCGACCCAATACAGTCATTGGCGGAGTTGTTGGCGCAACCCCAGGTAGGTTCCGGCCAGAACAGCGCCAAAAACCAGATGGGCCAGAACGCTGACCCAGTTTCTGGCATCGGCGAACCAGGGAAACACCACCGTGAACAAGTGGAAGTTGACCAGATAGAGGGCGGCACCGAACGCCAGACCCAGCAGCAGGCCCTTGCTCATCGTCGCGCCTTCGATCATGGGCGCCAGGATCCACGAATAAACCAGTGCCAGGGTAAAGTGCACCACAAGGGCAGTCAGGGCGATGTTCAGTGCGAAATCAGCCGGTGGGGGCAGCACGTCCGGGCCCAGACCGATCGCGGCGATCATGCGAACCGGCGCCCACGGACTAATCCCCAGAGCGACTGACACCAGGGTCAACTCAAGGGCGAGGAACACGATGCCGGCAACCAGTCCGGCCAGTGCGGCCGGGCCCCAACCGATTCTGGCCAGCCCGCGCTGCAAGGCTCCAGGCAGCCGATCATGCCGCTCCGTCCCATCCGTCGCTGTTTCTCCGTCAGCCCCACGGATGTTTTCGATCGAGTGTCGGTGCAGATACCACTGGATCAGCAAAGGGTGAACGATGAGACCGTACGCCACCAGGATAAAAACCACCAGCAGCAGCGCATCCCGATAGGGGTAATCGGCAGGCATCATGAGGACCAGCGCCGATGGCACAGCGCCACGGAGGCCAGCAAGCATCAGAATATGTCGCCACGGCAGCGGCAGCGACTCGCCATCCAGACGCAACAAGGGCCCGGCGCCATAAATCAATCCAGCACGGCTGATGAGCAACAGCAGTGGGACGACAGCCAGCAACAGATGCAAGCCCATTAACTGGGTGGCAATCAGCGCGCCGAGTGAGAAATACAGCACACTGGCCCCCAAACTGCCAAGGTAATCCCACAGGTCGTTGTACAACTGATGCTGGCCTGGATCCTGTCTCACCTCAAGAGGCTGTCGGGCATGGCTGAACGCGAGTGCCGCGCACAATACGGCGATGATGCCAGAGGCATGCAGCATCCGTTCACTCAACAAAAAGGTCGCCACAGCCAACGCCAGGGTCAGAGTAAGGCCGGGCATACGGTTCTGCTCGCCCCAGTGCCGGACAAGCCGGCCGGCCAGCCAGCCGAGCAGCAGACCGACCGGCACAGCCAGCAATATGCTTCTCATGGACGCGACACCGACCTG
>JBGTLI010000269.1:0-1505 GCA_041744195.1 Wenzhouxiangella sp.
GCCGGTGCGTACTTTCGCCGCACCGGTGATCGTGAATTTGTGCAACGCCTGTGGCCTCACATCGAAGCCGCTCTGACCTGGATCGACCACTACGGTGACAGCGATGGTGACGGCTTCGTCGAATACGAACGCCGCAGCGCCAATGGCATCGTACAGCAGGGCTGGAAGGACTCGGATGACTCTGTCTTTCATCAGGATGGCAGCGACGCGCCAATGCCGATCGCGCTGTGCGAGGTTCAGGGCTATGTCTATGCCGCAAAGAACGAGATTGCCGGCGTCGCTGCCGCCTTCGGCAAGGCCACGCTGAGCGAGCGCCTGCGACGCGAGGCAGGCGAACTCAAGCGGCAATTCGATCGCCAGTTCTGGTGCAAGGATATTGGCACCTACGCCATCGCCCTGGATGGCAACAAACAACCTTGTCGTGTCCGCAGTTCCAACGCCGGTCATGCACTGTATACCGGCATCGCCCTGCCGCGACGCGCGGCGCTGGTGGCCAGGACCCTGCTTTCCGACGAGTCATTCAGTGGCTGGGGCGTTCGCACGCTTGCCAGTTCGGAAGCGCGTTACAACCCGATGGCTTACCACAATGGCTCCGTGTGGCCCCACGACAACGGCATGATCGCGGTCGGATTGGCGCGCTACGGCTTTCATGATGAAGCGATGCGGATCATCACCGGGCTGCTTGACGCCGGCCTTTCGCTGGAACCAAAGCGACTACCGGAACTGTTTTGCGGCTTCAAGCGCGTCGATACCCAGCATCCGACCCTCTACCCGGTCGCCTGCTCACCCCAGGCCTGGGCCAGCGGGGCTATCTTCCACCTGATCCAGGCCGCGCTGGGGATGCGCTTTTCCCTGAGCAAGCCACAGTTGCGATTTCATCAACCCATGCTACCGGCCAGCATGCGCAAGCTCGAAATCTTCAACCTGGATTTACCGGGCGGTTCAGTCGACCTCGCCTTCTGGCGCCATCCGCGGGATGTCGGCTTCAATGTCCTGCGCAAGTCCGGCAATGTCGAGGTCGCGTTGACCGTTTGAAGCGATCGAAAAACACCTGAACGGTCGCTGAAATCCAGATTCAGGCTTGATTTACCGGTACTCGATCAATCTTGGGCTGCAATCAAATCGATCTGGAGATCAGCCATGAAAACCATAACAGTCCTGCTTGTCCCCGTCATCGCCGCCAGCCTGCTGCTTGCCGTGCCTGCCGAAGCCCAGAAGCGCGATACGACCGTCACGATCTCGAGCTTTGCTGTGGCCGGCCCGCCGCACTCTCGCCCCTCGCTTATCCAACGTGGCCAATCACATCGGCACGGCGCTTACCATGCGCAAAGGCCGTATCGCTCGCATCGGCACACGGTTCGCAACGAGCAGGCTCGACGGGCCGAATGGTATGCCAGCACCGCCCTGGCACAGGTGACACACGCCAGACGCATCGGCTGCGCCAGCCGCCATCCGCGCTGGTCGACCTCTTATCAGGACCATTACAACTGGGCTTACACCAGCAG
>JBGTLI010000270.1:0-7119 GCA_041744195.1 Wenzhouxiangella sp.
AGCGCCTGTTCTCGGTTGAGGCGGTGTTTATCTGATGCGAGCCTCAGCCTATGCGCCGGTCCAGCGGATTGTCGGCGTGCTGCTGGTCTTCCAAAGTCTTGGGTTTGTCCCGCCCCTGATCTTCGCCGTGGTCAATAACGATGGTGCGGCCATGGCGTTCGTGGTCAGCCTGGTCGTGGTGGTCGTCATCGGCCTGCTGCTGTTCATGCCGGTCCGCAACGCCACCCGCGATCTGCGCATCAGCGATGGCTTCCTGGTCGTGGTCGCCTGCTGGGCCGCGGTCTGCCTGGCCGGCGCCATCCCGTTCGCTCTGGCGCTCAACGCCAGTTTCGCCGACGCGGTGTTTGAATCCACTTCCGGCATCACGACCACCGGCGCTACGGTGTTTTCCGGCCTCGACGACATGCCCATCTCCATTCTCTGGTACCGCCAGCAATTGCAATGGATGGGTGGGTTGGGAATCATCGTTCTGGCGGTGGCGATCCTGCCCATGCTGCGGGTCGGTGGGATGCAGGTTTACAAGGCCGAGGCCACCGGGCCGGTCAAGGAAAGCCGCCTGACACCGCGCATCGCCGAAACCGCCAAAGCCCTGTGGCTGATTTATATCGGCCTGACCCTCGTGTGCGCAGCCGCTTACTGGGCGGCCGGCATGAGCCTGTTCGATGCGGTCACCCACAGTTTTTCCACCATCGCCACGGCCGGGTTTTCCACCCATGACGCCTCGATCGGTCATTTCGACAGCGCCCTGATCGAGTGGCTGGTGATCTTCTTCGTTTTCATTGCCAGCATCAATTTCGCCTTGCATTTCCTGGCTCTGCGCCGGGCAACGGCCCAGGTTTACCTGCGCGATCCGGAACTGAACCTGTTTGTCATCCTGTTATTGGTTGTCTCGGCGCTCGCCGCCATCCTGCTGTGGCGTCAGCAGGTTTACGACAACGTCTGGGACTCCCTGCGCTACGCCACTTTTCATGCGGTTTCCTATACAACAACCACCGGTTTTGCCACGGCCGAAGTCTATCTCTGGCCCGGAACCCTGCCGCTGCTGTTGTTGCTGGTCAGTGCGCTGGGTGGTTGCGCGGGGGCCACCACGGGCGGCTTCAAGGTGATCCGGGTCTACCTGCTGACCAAGCAGGGTTTTAGAGAGTTGCAGCGGCTGGTTCATCCGCGGGCTGTCTTTCCGCTCAAGCTGGGCGGCCGCACGTTGAACCAGGAGGTTGCCAACTCGGTCTGGGGCTACGTCTCGCTGTATATCGTCTGCGTCGTGGTGCTGACCTTGATCGTGGCGGGGATTGAGGAAGATCTGGTCACAGCGGTATCGGTGGTGTTCTCGGCCATGAACAATCTCGGCCCGGCCCTGGGCGACGCGGGCGCCAACTGGGGTCCGCTGGCCAACTCCACCAAATGGCTGATGAGCTTCGCCATGCTGCTGGGACGCCTGGAGATTTTCACCATTCTGGTCCTCCTCACCCCTGCCTACTGGAAGCACTAGGGACTTTCCCTTTCACCTTCCCCGTTTCCGTTTTCCCTTTCCCGTCTCCCATCCCTCAAGTCATAAACGCGACGTCCCCTTTACAGCCCCGTATGGCGTGATATAAAGTACGCTGGCATACATTGACTGTGATGGCGTTCATTGTTGATGTGGGATTTGCACTAGCGTTGGCAGTATCGAAACGACAAGAATAAGCCCGGGAACGAGGTGGCCCGGGCCTGTGTATAGAAGATTTCGTTCGGCGTTAGGCGAATGAACCGCACCACGCAGTGGCCGCTCCAGTCGTAATCTTTGGAGCAGTTACAGATGAGAAGTACAACCCTGAATCAGGAATCGGCGCCTCGGCCGTTTGTTCCGTTTGTTCTTTTTTTCCTTGCGATATCAGTTTTAACGCCCAGCACCGCTGATGACCCTGGCGCGGGCGATTGGTTGAGCGTCAATACCGAGTTCGGTGAGGTCCGCCATGAAGGCGCTTCGGCTCAGGCCGGCGAGGCGTTCTATGTATTGGGTGGACGGGAGTCTGATGCGGTCCGGATCTTTGATCCGTTCGATGGCAGCGACGGGAGCTGGTCCGCCGGCGCCACTTCACCGATTCAGCTGCACCATTTCCAGGCTGTAGAGCTGGACAGAATGATCTATGCCATTGGCGCCATGACCGGTGGGTTTCCTGATGAAGATCCGGTCGAGCATGTCTACATCTACGATCCGCAGGCCAACAATTGGATCATTGGGCCGGCGATCCCGGCTGAGCGCCTGCGCGGGAGCGGCGGCACTGTCGTGCACGAGGGGCTGATCTATTGGATCAGCGGCAACACCAACGGCCACATCGGGCCGGTCACCGCCATGGTCGACCGCTACGACCCCGCCACCGGCAGTTTCACCCCCCTGGCCGAAATACCGCACCCGCGAGACCACTTCTTCGCCACCCTGTACGAGGGCAGCATCTATGTGATGGGGGGTCGCCGGACCGGTGAGGTCAGTTTCTTCGAGCCGACCATTGCCGAGGTCGATGTTTACGACATAGCCGCCAATAGCTGGCAAACCCTGCCGCCCGAAGCCAACCTGGATCCACCGCGGGCGGCGGCGGCCACCGACCGGGTCGGCAACGAGATCATCATTGCCGGCGGCGAGAGCGGATCACAGGACCTGGCGCATGCCGAAACCCAGGCCTTCAATCCGGCGACCGGCCAGTGGCGCAACCTGGCCGACATGCGGACCCCCCGTCACGCCGCCCAGGCGATCGTTTCCAATGACGGCTTCTATGTCGCTGCCGGTTCGCCATTCCGTGGCGGGCCGGGCGGTGTCGTGCTCGATACCGAGGCGCTGTTTCTGTCCGGTGCAACCAGCCCAACCGGTACTCCGATCGCCGCAGGTGCGATCAGCGCCCCGGATTCGCTGGTGTTTGACAGCGCTTCGGGCAGCGTGACGATCAATCATGTCGGCGGCAACCAGGCCGTCCTCATCACCGGTATCCGGATCACCGGCAGTGCGGCGTTCAGCCTGGCCGAGCCAATTCCGGGACCAGTCAGTCTGGCCCCGGGGGGCGATCGCGAGATCATCGTGAATTTCGCCGGTGGGCTCGACGCCCAGAGTGGCGTGTTGGAAATCACTGATTCGAATGAACAGGTCACGACCATCGCCCTGGAAGCCGAAGGCGGCGATGAACAAATTGTTTTGTTCCGCGTCAATGCCGGCGGTGAGCTGATTGCGGCTCTGGATGATGGTCCAGATTGGACAGCCGATACCTTTGCAAACCCATCGGTTTTTCTGGCCGCAGGCGGAGACTTCACCAACGGCTTCGATGTCGAGTCGGTTGAGTCGTCGGTTCCGACCTCGACGCCTGCCGCGATCTTTGAAACCGAGCGCTGGGACCCATTTGGCGGCGAGGAGATGCTGTGGCGTTTCCCGGTGGCTGAAGGAACCCCGGTGTTGGTGCGCCTTTACCTGATGAACGGGTTCGAGGGAACCGCTGAACCGGGCGAGCGTATCTTCCAGGTCGAGATTGACGGGGAACTTGTCTTCAGTGGCATTGATCTCGCCGCCGATGCCGGCCACCAGGTCGGTACCGTACGTACGCACCAGCTTATTGCCGACGGCATGATCGATATTGAGTTCCTGCACGTGGTGGAAAACCCGCTGATCAATGGCATCGAGATCGTGCAGCTCGGTACCCGGCCTGGCGTGCTCTCGGCATTGCCATCCAGCCTGAATTTTGGAGCAGTCGACACCGGTTCGGAAAAAACGCTGACCGTCACGCTGCGCAACCAAGGCGGGGAGGGCGATCCGGCGATTACCATTGATGAACTGTTGGTTTCAGGCTCGGCCTTCAGCACCAGCCTGGCGTCTGGCCTCACCCTGCAGCCCGGCGGTGAGCTTGAGGCCGGTGTGACTTTCGGGCCAGACAGTGTCGGGTCCGTGAGTGGCAGTCTGGATATCGTCCATACAGGTAGCAACAGCCCGCTCAGCATTGCCCTGGCCGGCGAGGGGGTCGACGACGACCCGCTGCCGCCCATTGCCTTTTCAGCCCAGACCCTCACCACGCTGGAAACCCCCACCCAAATGGAGTTCGGGCCGGACGGACGGCTGTATGTGAGCGAATTGCGGGGCTTGATCCATGCATTCACGATTGAGCGCAATGATGAGACCGGCATTTATTCGAATGTCGCGACCGAAGTGATCGACCTGATTCAAACCATACCCAACAACAATGACGACGGCACGCCTTTTGAATCTGACCAGCGCAGTATTACCGGGATGATCACCGCCGGCACGGCGGACAATCCGGTTCTGTATGTCACTAGCAGCGATCCGCGCATTGACGATCCCCAGGCCGATACCAATTCCGGCATCCTCTCGCGGCTGACCTGGACGGGCGCCGAATGGACCAAGCGCGATCTTGTGCGGAGCCTGCCTCGCTCAGAGCACGATCACCTGCCCAATGGCATGGCGCTGGATGCGGCAAACGGAATCCTGTACCTGGCCCAGGGCGGGCATACCAACATGGGCGCGCCATCCTTCGCCTTCGGCTTTCTACCGGAATACGCGTTGTCTGCGGCAATCCTGTCCATCGACCTCAACGCGATTGGTGACCAGACCTACGACATTCCCACCTTGAAAGGCGATGTGTTCGGCGGCCAGAGAGGCAACAACCAGGCCATAATAGTTGAAGGCGGGCCTGTGCAGGTCCATTCGCCCGGCTACCGGAATGCCTACGACGTGCTGTTGACGGCCTCAGGCAGGCTGTATACCTTCGACAACGATTCCAATACCGGGTGGGGTGGGCTCCCCGTAGGCGAGGGTCCGGGTGGTACCTGCACCAACCAGTCCAATGAGTCAGACAGCGCAACCCATAACGACAATTTCCATTTGATCACCGGGCCGGGTTATTACGGCGGCCACCCCAATCCGACACGAGCCAACCGTGCCAATACCTTCGACGGGCTCTCGCCCATTCCCGAAGGTTTCGAAAATCCGATTGAGTGCCAGTTTCTGATCCCGGGGGTCGAGGACGGGGCCATTGCGCTGCACGATGCCTCTACCAACGGGTTGGCCGAATACACGGCGAGTAATTTTGGCGGGCAGATGACCGGCAATATCATCGCGACGGCCTGGGATGGCAAGGTGCTCAGGCTCAGCCTCAATGACAGCGGAGACCAGGTCACCGAGCAGAACGACCTGTTCACGAGCCTGAGCGGGCCATTGGGGGTTACCGCGCAGGGCGATGCCGGACCCTTTCCCGGCACCATCTGGATCGGGCAGTTCTTTACCGGCAACATCACCGTGTTCGAGCCCCAGGACTTTTCCCAGTGTGATCCGGCCTCGCTTGATCCAGACGGCGTCAGTTCGAATGGCTATACCTTCGGTGACCTGATCGACAACGGCCTCGACCCCTGCAATCCGGCGCAGGTTCCGCCTGACTTCGACCAGGACTTCATCTCCGATTTGAATGACCCCGATATCGACGGCGATGGTATTTCGAACGAGAAAGACCGCTTTGATTTCGATGCGGATAACGGTCGTGGTACATCCCTGCCGCACAGGCTGGCGTGGAGCGGTGAAGTTATTGGCATGCTGGGCGGCATGACCGCGTATAAGGCGCCAGGCTTCACCGGGCTCATGGCCAACCCCGACAATCAGGTCAGCGTGTTCGACCAGTTCAACCCTGACCGTCTGATTCCCGGTGGCGCGGCCGGTATCTTTACCGTCGAGGAGGTCACTCCCGGAGATGCCAGGTTCAATACGCAGGAGAATGCCTTCCATTTCGGGGTTGATGTCGATGGCGCCAGCGATGTCTTTACCGCCCGCACCCGAATCATGGCGCCGTTCGCCAACGCGACCCCGCAGGGCAATCAATCCATGGGCCTGGCGATTGGCAAGGGTGACCAGGACAACTACATCAAGCTGGTCACCAATGCCAACGGGGGTGCCGGCGGCATTGAGTTCGCCCGTGAAATCCAGAGTGAATTCGCTCGACAGCAGGCGAGCGCGGCCATTCTGGGGGCGGATTTCGTGGATCTTTACCTGGTCGTCAATCCGACTATATCCACTGTCGAGGCCAGCTATGTGATAGTTACCGACGGCATCCGCGGATCGCGCACGCTGGTTGGCGAAGCTGTTCAGATGCCGTCCGACTGGCTCAACGATGAGATCAACGGACTGGCTGTCGGCATCATATCGACTACGGGCGGTGCCGATGCGTTTCCGGCCAGCTGGGGTTTTGTCGAGGTCTATGAGGGTACCGGTGAAGCCTTCCCCATGCCGGGCGAGGGCCAACTCAATGCCGACCCACCAGTGGTGGTTTTCCCCGAAACGCTGGTTGGTTCCACGGCCGTCCGGACCGTGGCGCTGCGCAATACCGGCGAGGCGGTGCTGGAAGTCAGCGACGCCATCATGACCGGGGACGATGTGTTTGCCGCAGATCTGATTCTGCCGCGAACGCTGGAGTCGGGGGAGAGCCATGAGTTCACAGTCAGCTTCACGCCGAATGGCGCGACCGGTTTCGAGGCGGTTCTGGCCTTGTCGCACGACGGCGCCAATAGCCCGCTGCAGTTGCCCTTGACTGGCGAGGGCGTCTCGGCCCTGAAGCCTGACCCCGGACAAATTGATTTTGGCGGGGTCGTGGTCGGGGCCACATCGGAGTCGGAATGGGTCAAGCTGACCAATACCGGCGGCGCGCCGGTACAGCTTGGCACCCTTGGGATCGGCGCCAGGGAGGCTGCTGATTTCAGTATTGCTGCGGCAACGGACAGTTGCTCGGGTACCGCGCTGGAGCCGGGGCAGGACTGCAGTTTTGCTGTCCGGTTCCAACCGACCCGGACAGGGCAACGAAGCGCCCAGGTTGAAGTTCCTTCGGATGCGGAAGATATGGCCGTGGCCCTGCAGGGCCAGGGGCTTGTTGGGCTTGACCTTCAGATCAGCGCCGTTCCGAGCCCGGCCATCGCGGGCGACCCGTTGACCTACAACCTGCTGGTAAGCAATCTTGCTGAAGTTCAAGCTGACAATGTGTCCCTGGCGATCGATTTGCCGCCGGAAACCAGCTTGCTTGCCACATCCGGTTGCGATCAGGATCCGGCGGGTCACCCTGATTGCACCATAGGCCAGATTGCGGCCAATGGCAGCGCTGAGGTCAC
>JBGTLI010000271.1:0-10602 GCA_041744195.1 Wenzhouxiangella sp.
GAGCTTGTTGATGAAGGTGAAGATCGGCGTATCACGCAGGCGGCAGACCTCCATCAGCTTGATCGTGCGCTCCTCCACACCCTTGGCGCAGTCGATCACCATCAAGGCCGAGTCGACCGCGGTCAGCACCCGGTAGGTGTCTTCGGAAAAGTCGGCGTGACCGGGGGTGTCGAGCAGATTGACGATGCGTTCGTTGTACGGAAACTGCATCACCGACGAGGTAATGGAAATCCCACGCTCCTTTTCCATCTCCATCCAGTCGGAGGTGGCATGGCGCGAAGCCTTGCGCGATTTGACCGAGCCTGCCAGCTGAATCGCCCCGCCGAACAGCAGAAACTTCTCGGTCAGCGTGGTCTTGCCAGCATCGGGATGAGAGATGATGGCGAAGGTGCGGCGGCGGGCGATTTCGTCAGTTAGGCGAGACATGGCGTTGGATCAGGGCAAACCGCACATTTTAGGGTATTCGCCATGCCAGCGTGCCGATAAGGATCGCAGGGAGGTTTGCGGCCGGAATTGCACCGAGGACGGTTCTGCTAAACTGGCTAGTCGATGAAAGTGATTGAAGCAGAGTTCAGGGTCTTGTCCCTGATCCGAATTCTGACTACTTGGATGAAACATGAACAACTCTCTTGTTTTGAAGTCGCTGCTGACATCGGCACTTTTATCACTGGTGGCTCAAGCCCCGGCTGAGGTGTCGCAGGCTGAGCGCGCAGCGCTGATCGATTTTTATCACGCCACAGGTGGTGGTGATTGACCTGCGGTCATTGAGGGTTCAGGTATACAGACGATGCTTGAGAATTCAGGTATACATTAGTCAGGAACAATCAATTTGGAGCGTTGGTCATGAGTAGAGCCTTAACCACTGTCGTGCTGAACATCGTGCTGGCGGTCGGCTTTGTCTTGCCGGCAGGTGCGCAGGTTTCGGATCTTGATCGCGAGATCCTGGTCGACTTCTATCTTGCCGCTGGCGGCGACGAGTGGGTTCGCAACGACGGTTGGCTGGACGACGATGTCGAGGTCTGCGACTGGTATGGCATCGACTGCCAGTTCCGCAATGAAGTGGATCGCGACGTGTTGCAGCGAATCGAACTGCCGGCAAACAACCTCACCGGCACGCTGGATGCGCGCATCTTCGAGATCGTCCATACGCGGCTGGATCTCGGCGATAACCATCTCGGCGGCGAACTCGACAGGTTGCCGCGATCACCGGGCCAGGTCGATCTGTCCAACAACAAATTGTCAGGCGAGCTGCCGATGGCGATGGCGCAGCAGGCCGGTGAGGTGAGCGGCGCCTCTCTTCCAAACAGCATCTGGTACCTGGATTTATCGGGCAATGACTTTGAGGGCGAGGTGCCGGCCAACTGGACCGGTACCATCTGGCTAAGCCTGGCCAACAACCAGCTCGAAGGCTTGCCGTTGTCGCTGTTCGAGCAGGAGATGCATCCTGCCTCCGCACGTTTTCTGGATCTTTCCGACAATCGCTTTTCCGGCAGTCTGCCGGACTGGATCATGGAGCGCCGTTTCATGGGCCACGACGGCCCGTCACGCTGGGGCGGGGGTCTGAATCTGTGCTGGAACGACTTCGGGATCGACAACCCGGAGCTGATCGAGTGGATCGGCGAGCATCACGTCGGCGGCGCCGGTTTCGAGCGATGCCTGTCAACCGAACGATTACAGGCAGGTCCAGAACTGTCCGGCAGTTGGTTCGATCCGGCCCGTGACGGGGAAGGCATTTCCATTCAACTGCTAGAGGGCGGCCGATCGCTGCTGTACTGGTTCACCTTCGACGACGAGGGTGGGCAACGCTGGTTGTTCGAAGTCGGCGATGTCCTGGAGCAGGCACTGGACTGGAAGCCGCTGCTTCAGACGCGCGGACACTTCGGCCAGGGACTGGCGCCAGACGATGAAGGGCCGGCACTGGAAGTTCGCGGCAGCTTCCGTCTGGATCGCACTGGCGAGCAGTCCCTGCAGGCGGAGCGGGTTTATATCGATCCGATCCAGCACGTCTGCCTGGCCATCTATCCACCACCGCTGAGCTGCTTTGGCAGCAGTATTTCCGATCGCCTGGACTATCAGCGCCTGACCGAGCTGGCCGGGACCACCTGCGCCAACCGCAGCGACTCGCAGCAGTACGCCGGTGCCTGGTTCAACCCGGAACGGGACGGCGAGGGTTTCATCATCGAGGTGCTGCCGGATGATCGTGCTGTGGTCTACTGGTTTACCTATCAGCCCGACGGCTCCGGCCAGCAGGCATGGATGACCGGCGTGGGTCAGATGCTGTTGGCGCCCATTTTCGATCCGCCCCCGCCGGGTGGCCAATACCAGTTCACGGTGACCTTCGACCCCCTCTACCAACCGCAGGGCGCCACGTTTGGTCCCGAATTTAATCCAGCCGACGTGGAACGGGTGGAGTGGGGTGAGTTGACGATCTGGTTTTTCGACGCAAATACTGCCGACATCGAATGGACCAGCAACGATCCGGCTTACGGCTCAGGCAGCTACCCGATCGAGCGCCTGGCCCAGCCGATGCTGGCCGAGTGCGGGGCGGAGTGACGGCCATTCTGGTTCGGTCTTCCTGAGGCGGGCTGCCATGAGATAAGGAATTGGAAAAACAAACATGCAAACAAAATGGTTTCGAGTGTTGTTGCCGGGCCTCTTTTGCGCGTTGGCCGCTCCCGTATTCGGCCAGGTACTGAACAGCGAGCGTCAGGCCCTGATCGGTTTTTACAACACCACCGGCGGCGATGAATGGTACGAAAACGAAGGTTGGCTGGGCGCGGCAGGCACCGAGTGTGACTGGTTCGGGGTGCAATGCGACACTAATGATGAGCTAATCAGGGAGGTCCGTTCTCTTTCTCTGCCAGCCAACGGCCTGACTGGCAGCCTGCCCGAATCGCTTGTCGACCTGACCGAACTGAGCTCACTGCGACTGAGCGGCAATATGATCGAAGGCTCTATTCCTCCCGCCTTCGGCGATTTTGACATGCTTGGCATCATCGACTTGCGCGGCAATCGCCTGAGCGGTCCGGTGCCGGGTGAATTGCTGAACACGCCGGTCAATCGCATCTGGCTTGCCGGCAATCGTCTTGACGGCTACACGCCAGCCGTGGGTGCTCCCAGCGGGAATGCTGTGTTTTTATCAGTCGACCTCAGTCGCAATCCCATCACTTCGCTGCCGCCGGAGAGCTGGCGGTCGGCCGGCACCATCAATCATCTCGATCTCGCGCGCACAGCACTGGCCGGTGATCTGGACTTCCAGAATCATCCATGGCCCGGGCTCGAGACACTGAACCTGGGCGACAATGCCATTACATCGGTCAGCGGCATTGATTCGACCACGCTGACCGATTTGCATCGCTGGCATCTGGACGGCAACCAACTGACCGAGCAATGGCCGGTCAGCGGAAATACCCTGCCCAGCCTGGATATTCTGGACCTGACTGGCAACCAACTGCGCACCGCGCCACCGGCCAACCTGTCCGAGCATCCAGGCCTGAGGGATCTGCGCCTGGCGTACAACGCCCTGGAAGGCGAGACGATTGCCGGATTGCTCCTGCTGCCGAACCTGTCAATCCTGGAACTCCAGCACAACCCCTTGAAGGTCTTGCCACCGGGCCTGCAAGGGGTGGTCGGACCGCAGAGCAGGCTCGACCTGTCACATGCCGGGCTGGAAGAGGCTCCGCCCCCCTGGTTCAGCGATCTGTCGGTAAGTACCCTGAATCTGTCAGGTAATCGCCTGGGCGGTAGTCCGGTGCCCTGGTTGGCGGCGCTGAGAGCCGGCGCCGGCATCCGGCTGGACCTGTCGAACAACCGCTTCGAAGGCCCGCTTCCGGCGGAACTTGCCGAACTCAATTACGTTGGCGACAGCCTGGACCTGTGCTGGAATGACTTCGATGAGCCCTTCGGTGAGCAATTCGATGACCTGCTCGAATCGGTTCACTTCGGCGGTCACCCGGCCGACTGCAACCGACGCGAGCTGGCAGACATCGATCCGACCATCAGTGGTAGCTGGTACGTCCCGGAGCGCGACGGCAAGGGCTATGCCGTGATGTTGCTCGACAGCGGTCAGTTGCTTCACTACTGGTTCGGCTACCCGTCGTTCAGTGCGGGTCAGAAGTGGACTTTTCAGATGGCCGAACCGGACGGCGCAGTGGCCGATCTGCCTCGCTCGCTGGCGCCTCGCGGTGGCCGGTTCGATTTCGGCCTGGGCGCTGGCACGGTGGACGATTACGAAGATCGAAAACTGAGAATGGTGCGCCTGGCCGACGATCGCTTGAGCATGGTCTCGCGCCTGCGTCCGGGCTCGCCCGACGTGATCCTCGACCCACCGCCGCCACCCATCCATGGACGTTTCGATCATGTCCGCCTGACCAGCCTGGCCGGCGCCACCTGCGACAGCCAGAGCCGTTTTCAGGACCTGAGCGGCCTGTGGTTCAACCCGGAGCGCTCGGGCGAGGGCTTCGTGCTGGAAGTGCTGCCCGACGACCGCGCCGTGGTCTACTGGTTCACGTACCGCCCGGATGCCACGGGCCGCCCGGTCTGGATGATTGGCACAGGCCAGCTCGCCTCTTCCAGTATTGGCACGCCGCCCCCGGACGCGGCAGCGTACTGGGTAGCATTTGACGCCATGATTCAACCGGGTGGAACCGTCTCGGGGCCGGGTTTCGACCCCAGCGCCATCGAGCTGGTCGACTGGGGCAAATTGCACCTGGACTTCTATCGCCAGGGCACCGCCCGCGCTTCCTGGGAAAGCCAACTGGACGGCTACGGTAGTGGCAGCTACCCGCTCGAACGCCTGGCCCGGCCGATGCTGGCGGACTGCCAGGACACCTCCGTGCCACGGGCCATTGATGCGACCGTGCAAGACAGCGCGTCGCCAACGACTTACAAGGGGTTGCCGTTGGCATTGACGGACAATGCTACGCCGGAAGTCACGGCCAGTGATGGTCTTGTCGGCATGGTCTGTATCGGCATGAGCAATGCCCACCAGGAGTGCCGGCGACTGATACGCGGCATGGCCGAAGTCTGGACCGAGCAGATCGATTCCAGCGTGCAGCTGGTCAACTGCGCCCTGGGGGGTCATGCCATCGAACGCTGGAATGACCCGGACTTTGATGATGTGCTTTGGGACGACTGTGCCGACAAGGTGGCAGCCGCCGGATTGAGTCGGGACCAGATTCGCGTGGTCCTGCACAAGGCTGCAAATCAGTTCACCACATCGCCGGACGGCAGCCCCCTGCCGTTCTATCCTGACCCGGACAGCGACTTCTATAATTTTTACCAGAACCTGGATATCTTCGCCGGTCGGGTCACCGCGTTCTTTCCGGGCCTGCAGGCTGTCTTCACCACGTCACGGAGCTATGGCGGCTTTGCCGAGCGAGAGGCCCGGGGTGAGCCATTGAGCTACGAGCAAGGGCACGCCCTGAACCAGTGGCTCCATGACAACCCGTCGGTCGATAGCGTCTGGTTCGGCTGGGGCCCTTACATCTGGGCGCCGGATTGCACGACCGGAGCGACCAACGGCGCGGGCATCTGCTACGAGCGCGCGGACTTCCAGGCCGATGGCATTCACCCCTCGCCAGCCGGTGAAATCAAGGTTGCCACCCAATGGCACGGCAAGCTACGCCTGCAGCCCTGGTATGCCCGATAACGCACACCGAGGATTGATTACGGCGCTTCGATACGCAGGCCGCGGCTGGGTGTAATGGCCTGACCGTCGGCGTCTTCAAACTCGAAAGGTACCGAGACCAGGCTCATATCGCGGTTGACCTGGATGACGAAGTGCAGGTGAGGGCCGGTGGTAAAGCCGGTGTTGCCTGACTTGCCGATCAACTGGCCACGCTGAATGCGCTGGCCGGCGCGAACCCGAACCCCCTCGTAGTCCAGGTGAGCATAAACGGCCATACTGCCGTCATCGTGGAGAATGCGAACGAAATTGGCCCGGGGCCCATGGCGTTCCAGGTTTTGGCCGGCACCATGAAACCAGCGCGCCAGATCCATGACCATGCCTCCGCGCGCCGTATGAATTGGCGTACCAATGGGCATGTTGAAGTCGACGGCATAGTATGAGGCCGGATCCGTGTGGCTATGCTCGCCCCCGAAAGCCTGGCCGATGGTATAGCTTTCGTTCGATGCAAATGGCGGTCGATAAGCTTGATCGGGTTGATGGCTCGCTGCCGGATCACCGGGCATGGTCTCGGTTGTCAGCTGGTAGCGCCATGAACGGGTCGGATCCAGCGCACCGATGGTCACGAGTTCGCGTTCGGCTAAGGATGGCAGCACGAAGACATGGGGCAGTTGCGGGTTGCTGACCACATTGTCCGCGTCGGCCAGCCGCACGCGGACCGCCAGCGGCCCGTGAATCCTGTTGCGAAAGATCCACTGCGGATCGTCTGCCGGCCCGGTCAGAACCATGTCCAGCATCCGCTCCGGCTCGGCAATCGCGCGCTGGACGGTGACTTCCCGGTCAGTGTCCGGTTTGCGGTCGGTGAAGTGGGTGATGCCGGCTTCGTCGGTCCAGATGTAAATTGATTGTGCCGGAATCCCCGTCGGCATCAACACAAGCACCGCTGCCAGTAGCGCCAGGGCAGGCGCACCTTTCTTCCGCCCCTCAGCACTCAATCACATTCACCGCCAACCCACCGCGCGAGGTTTCCTTGTATTTGGTTTTCATGTCACGACCGGTATCGCGCATGGTCTTGATCACTTTGTCCAGGCTGACCCGGTGCTTGCCATCGCCGGCCATGGCCATGCGGGTGGCGTTGACCGCCTTGACCGCGCCCATGGCGTTGCGCTCGATGCAGGGAATCTGGACCAGGCCACCTACGGGATCGCAGGTCAGGCCGAGATTGTGTTCCATGCCGATTTCTGCCGCATTTTCGACCTGGGCCATGCTGCCGCCGAGGGCGGCGGTCAGACCGCCGGCGGCCATGGAACAGGCGACGCCGACTTCACCCTGGCAACCAACCTCGGCGCCGGAGATCGAGGCATTTTCCTTGTAAAGAATGCCGATGGCACCCGCGGTAAGCAGAAACTCGATCACGCCATCTTCGTCGGCACCACTGACAAAGCGCCGGTAATAATGGAGTACAGATGGGATGATGCCGGCAGCACCATTGGTCGGGGCGGTGACGACGCGACCACCGGCCGCATTCTCCTCGTTGACCGCCAGCGCGTACAGGTTGATCCAGTCGAGTTGGTCCAGGTCATCCTTTTGCGCCCGATGCTTGAGCTTGCGGAACAGGGTTGGCGCGCGCCGGGCGACCTTCAGCCCGCCCGGCAGGTAGCCGGTCTGCTCGATGCCGCGCTGAACGCAGTCTTTCATGGCCTGCCAGATGGTCAACAGGCCGGCGCGAATCTCGTCGGCACGCCGCCAGGCCTGCTCATTGGCCAGCATGACATCGGAAATGCGTAGGCCTTCCCGGTCGCATATAGCCAGCAGTTCGTCGCCGCTGGAATAAGGGTACCTGACCCGGGTCTGGTCAGTGACGATGCGATCGGCCGCGGCGTCATCGACATTGACCACGAAACCGCCCCCCACCGAATAGTATTCACGCGCCAGCACAATCTCGCCAGCATCATCGAAAACCGTGAAACGCATGCCGTTGGGGTGATGGGGCAGGGTCTGGCGTTTGTGAAATACCAGGTCGCGGCGAAAATCGATGTCGATCCCGTGCTTGCCGGCCAGCTTCAGACGCCGGGTATCGGCAATCTCGTCCATGCGCTGACCGATGTAGTCCGGATCGACCTGATCCGGCACTTCACCTTCCAGGCCGAGCACCACGGCGCGATCCGTGCCGTGACCGCGTCCGGTATGACCGAGCGAACCAAACAGATCCACCTGCACCCGTGCCACTTTTTCCAGGCAGCCAGCCTCGTTCAAGCGTCGCAGGAAAACCTCGGCCGCGCGCATCGGCCCCACCGTGTGTGAACTCGATGGACCGATGCCGATTTTGAACAGATCGAAGACGCTGACAGCCATGGGGATATAGTACGGGGGAAAGGTTAAAGGTGAAAGGTGAAAGGTGAAAGGTGAAAGGTGAAAGGTAAGAAGGGAGACGGGAGACGGGAGACGGGAGACGGGAGACGGGAGACGGGAGACGGGAGACGGGAGACGGGAGACGGGAGACGGGAGACGGGAGACGGGACGGCGGACCGAGGTCGGTGGTCGGTGGGGCTGTGTGATGTCTGTCATCCCGGACTTGATCCGGGATCTCCTCCACTGAACCTTGAGCCTTGAGCCTTGAGCCTTGAGCCTTGAGCCTTGAGCCTTGAGCCTTGAGCCTTGAGCCGCAAACGAAAACGCCGCCCTTGGGCGGCGTCTTCGTTGCAGCTTGATTTCAACGGATCAGAAGCGGACTCGGCTGCGGGTGCGTTCGCGGCGGGTGTCTTCGCGGTCCTGGTATTCGGCCAGGCAGGACGAGGTTTTCAGCACCATCGAGCATTCGAGGTAATCGGTAATTTCGATCAGGGCCGCTCTAATGGCTTCGCCGGCCGGGGTTTTCTCTTCATGGGCAAGGCTGCCGCCAACCCAGCCGCGACTGGCGCGCAGGTTGACCCCGGTATCTGATGTGCGACCCTCAACGCTACGCACGAATGCCAGCTCACCGGTGTTGGCATTGACGACACGAAGATCGACGGCGATGTAGGCCTGGGTGCGCGAGCCACCGACGCCGAGATTGGTGCTGCGGCCGCCGATATTGATGCCGCGCAGATTGACCCCGCCGCCCGTGCGCCCGGCCTGTTCCGAGTATTCGGTGACCGTGCCCAGCACGATGTACTCGGCGCCGACCAATTGGCCAATTTCGGCGGCGGTACTCGGGTTGACGCGTCCGGATGCGCCGAGATCCTGCTCACGCATGACCGCCTCCAGGTTCGTTCGCTCTACGATAGTGAAGGCGCCGATGGCGGCCAGTTCGTTGGCCAGCATACCGGACAGCTCCTGACCGACGCCGCTGCGCCACCAGGCAGCGCCGGTGGCTTCGTTCTTGAATTCGGCCACGCCGAGTACCGGCCGGTCGGCCAGTGCGGTGCCGGTGGTCAGAATCAGAATCAGAAAAAGAATACGTCTCATGGTGAACTCCCTTGAATCTTGTCAAATTGACTGGTCTTACACACCATAACGGGAAATGGACGGATTTGATGCCGTCAATTCGAAAAAATCGGCCGCGATTCTGCACCAAGATGCCTTTTTGATATTCTAGCGATCGTTTTCAAAATGCAGAAGCGATCATGGCTAATCGGATAGGGATTTTTCTTTGCCTGTTTTTGTCGACACTCGCGAGTGCTGATGACGGGCTTGCGCTTGAGACTTTCTTCAAGTTGCCCGAATATGAGTCCATGGTGATCTCCCCGGGCGGCGATTTTCTTGCCGTCACCGTCCCCCAAGGCAATAGCACGGGCGTGGTGATCCTGGACATCAGTGATTTCCCCAGGGTCAATCCTTCCGCTCAGATCGCACCGGCTGATCGCGAGCATGCCACCAACCTGTTCTGGGCCACCAATGATCGCCTGCTGTTCACGACCAATCGTCAGGGAGGATCCCTTGCCATCCCGACACCGACCGGTCAGGTCTTCGCGGTCAATGCGGATGGGTCCAATCGGCGTCGAATCTTTGGCCCAGAGCGGAGATCCAGGGTATTCCGGAGTATCAGTTTTCTGCATCGTCTACCGGATAATCCCAGGCAGGTTCTCGTTTTGGAGCGAGCCCATGACAACCCGCGGCCATTTGCTTCCCGGCTGAATATCCTGCGAGAAAACCACTTGAGTACGGCAGCCGGCTCGCCGCTGTCCACTGGCACCCTTGGTGTCGATCAGCGCGGTCGCGTTCTTTTCGCCCAGGGCATGAGCGACGATTTGGAAAGTCAGTTTTCCTGGCGGCCTGATGAAAACAGTGCCTGGCGCTCCTTCAAGAATCCCTTTGAAGGCGACATCCGATTCTGGGGGTTTGATGAAAGCGGAGAGCACTTTTTCGTTGCTTCGCGCGATCAGAATGCCATGGGCGTTTTCCAGTTCAACGTCGAGACCGGTGAACATACTAAATTGCTCAGCGGCGATCGACATGAGCCGTTAATGCCGCTTTGGGGTCTGGATGGCACAACGCTGCTCGGCGCGGTGTTTGATTCCGCTCGGCCGGAGGTCAAGTTCATTGATGAGAATCATGCCACTTCGCGCATGGTGCGCAGCCTGATCAATGCCTTGCCCCACTACAGCATCCAGCTCACGAGTTATACCGACGACCATCGCTACGCGGTTGTTCGCCTGTCCAGCGATCAGGAGCCGGGTGTGTTCATGCTGCTCGATGTGGAAAACATGGGTCTGAACGAATTGGTCGCCCAGCGCGAGTGGGTGCCGGTTGAAAAAATGGCCCGGATGCAGCCCATCCAATTCAAAGCCCGTGACGGGCTGGAACTGGAAGGTTTTCTGACCCTGCCACCGGGATCAGAAGCAGAAGATCTGCCACTGGTTATTCGACGACAATTACTTTGGCCGGTTGACGACAACTATTTTGTCCGGTTGCCACTAAGCTTGCCGCTTGCTCATTCCCGGGAAGGGATTTTGAATGGCGGCCACTCAGCAACAGGTCAAAGTCTTTATGGATCA